>DASUTF010000109.1:0-11850 GCA_036374695.1 Pyrinomonadaceae bacterium | reverse complement strand
CCGGAAATCATTTCGGGCTCGACGGTCGGAACACTACAAACGGCTTATTGTGGCACAGACCTTAAGCGGTGTTGCTACGTTGAAATCACAGACTGAAGTCTGTGTCACGGCTTGCTACTCAGGCAGCCGGCCAAACCCTCGCCAGCTATTCCGATTGTGCCAGTCGATGACGACGCCGGTAGCACGGATGTCGCGCCACCACGCTTCAAACTCCTCGCGTGAGATGTAGAACGCGGTCGGCGCCACTAAGTGATCGAAGACGATCAAATGCTGGTCCCGCCAATTGAATTGTGAAATGTAATTCAGGTAGTCGTTGTAGAACAGATGCCGCGCGAGCTTTGCGCCGCGGCCACGGTTCAGCGGCCGGTAAATTATTTTAGTCGTTGAATACATTATCGCGGCGGGAACCTTCGCCAGGTGGTAGAGGAGCCGCCGGCTCATTCGCGATGTGGTCTTCCGCACCGGGTTCACAAATCGCACAATCCACTCGTTGTTTTCGGCGCCATAAACCCACGCTGAGGCATGGCCGCCGGGCTTGACTCGTGAGACGAGCGACTTGAAACCCTCGCGCGGATTGGGCAGGTGGTGCAGCACACCGACTGAGAAGGCATAGTCGAACACGCGCTTTAGCGGCAGATGGTAAATGTCGGCCTGAATCACATGCGCGTTTTCGACGCCCTGGGTGGCGGCGAAAGCGACTTCGACCGCGGCGCTCAAATCGACGGCCACAATGTCTTCAGCGCCCCAACGGGCCACGCGTTGCGTGTGACGGCCCTTCCCGCATCCGCCTTCGAGCACAATTTTTCCCGCCACGAACTCCCGACGCACCGGTGCGATCCAATCGAGGAATTGCTGTTCGTATCTCTCGTCATCGTGCGAAAACTGTTGCCACGACCAGCCGAAACTGTCGGCCGTGGCCCGCTTCTCTTCCTCGACCTCAGGCAGTTCGGCAAAGCGCGGGACTCCCCGGATAATCGGAAAACTCTTCGCGCACGAGGCACACTGAAGTTCGCCGGACAAAATCTCGATCCCCTCTTCCGCTGAGATTGTCGCGAAATTGATGTGGCCGCCGCACGCAGGACAGGCGAGGTAATTCAGGAGCTTTCGTTTCATGTCATGCTTAAAAGGAAATTAAACCACAGAGGACACAGAGAAAGACAAAACCAAAAAACCGAAGTCTAAATACCAGCAACCGTGAAAGGAGCAACTACAATCGCATCTGCTTTTGTGTTTTGCTCTTCCTCAGTATCCTCTGTGGTTGAATGCTGAAGTGCATGGACAAGGCTACTTCGCGCGGGCGACGCACAGGCCGGAAACTCCGATGGGAAAATTCATGAAACGCAGAAACGTGGCCTCAGCTCCCAGGATGCGCCCGAACAGCGGATTCAAAGCTGAGATGTTGATGTGTGATTCACTCTCCGGTTTGATTCCCGTCAGGCGCATAAACATGCGGCCCAGAAACGTCGGCGGCAGAAAAGTGATGTTCGCGTAAGTCGTGCGTTCGACTTCAAATCCTGCTTCGCTGACTGCGCGTCGCAACGCGGGAAGGCGATAACGACGCCGGTGATGGCTAATGTCATCCTGCACGCCCCACAGCCACATGAACGTGGGCACGAATATCAGAAGTCGCCCGCCGGGACGCAGCACACGGCGCATTTCGCGCAGCCCGGCAACGTCGTCGTCAAGGTGCTCAACTACGTCCAACGCGGTAACCAAATCGAACGTCGCATCTTCGTAAGGGAGATCTTCTGCCGCTCCCGCCTTTACTTCCAAGCCACGTTCGCGGCAGAAGGCGAGTGCGTCTGCTGAAATATCGACGCCTTCAGCCGTGCCAAATTGTGAAAGCAGCTTGAGATTGCCGCCGGTGCCGCAACCAACGTCGAGGATGCGCGGGGTGCGGTCGGTGACTTGAGCGCATATCTCCTTCACGAAACTTCCGATGATGCGCCGCCTGCCGATATGCCACCAATGCGATTCCTCAAGCGCGTAGAGGATCGCGTAGGTGTGCTGCATCATTTCGCGCGGCAGCGATGCGTTAACAGTTTCGGCGTTCGTTGACATTGACCTGAATGTTAGCTCAGAAGTGGTTGCCGCGGCGAAGACCGGCAGGGACCTTGCATCTTCATTGGGCGCGAACGAGCCACCTGCGACGCGCAAAACGAGCAAACGCATCCAGAGTCATGGCCGCAAACACTAACAGCAGTGCCTGCATCGGCAGCCCGTAACGAATCTCCGAATGACCAATTCCCAGCGTGAACAGATAATAAGCGACAGTCACCAGGAGCAGCGCCGTCATGCGCCAATCTTTGCGCCACGCAATCACCACCCCCACGAGCATCAGCGGTAAAACGATCGTCCGCACGACGCTCTGAATCATACCGAGCACTTTGACCATAAACGCGATCACGCCGCCTTGTCGCGCTGGTGAAAGGGTCTTCTCAGGGGTGACGTTAATCCCGGCAGTGCCGACGTTCGGCACCGGCTTGCCGAACAGTTTCAAATGCGCGCCGATGCGCCGCAGCACCACACCGGCAAACCAGAGCGGATGAGAAGCAATAACGCGCAGGGCCTTTCGTCCACGCTCACGGTCGCGACGAATGCCATCAGGAAAATACAAACCAATCTCCGACCCGGACGGAAGATTCATCGTGCTCCGGTCTTGTTCAACCATCTGGGCGTCGCAGCAGGGCGCGCCGAATTCGGGCCCGCGGCTGGTCTCGCCAATACCGGCCCACAAGTTCCAGCCGAAGCCAAGGCCGGTCGGCGCAATCTGCGGATAGAAAACCACGACGTTCCGAATGACTATCGGTGAGATAACCAGCAATGTTGAGAGGGCGACCGCCGCGCCCACCACGATCCGTTTCCGCCAACCGTCGCGAACCACCCAGGCTAGAGCGACCGCCCACGGCATAAACAGAAACAGCGGATTCAGTCGCAGCCAGCACGCGAGTCCAAGCAAAGCCCCTGAGGCTATCGCCCAGCGAATGGATTTCGTCCTGGTGGCAAGGATCAAGCACCAGGCCCCGCCAAGCACCAACCAACTAGTAGGCGAGTCCGCGTTCGGCGTCGCGCCGGAAAAGGCGAGCAAAGGCGACAGCGCCGCGAGTCCGCCGGCAGTCAGGCCAGCCAGCCACCCGAATGCGCTGACGCCAATTCCCACGACCAACAACACTGAGAGCGAATCGAGCACCATCTGCACGCACTGAACCACCACCGGTGATCGGTCGCCGGTCAGTTTGTAAATCAAGGCGAGCCACAGCGGATATCCCGGCGGGTAAACGATCCGATCGGTTCGCGATGCATCGGCAATCCAGAAGGCAGGCTGCTTACGATCGAGAACGTCCTGCGCCTGCCGATCAAAGACGGCGTAGGATCCGAACTGAAACCAAGACGCATCGTTCAGGTGAGCGCGCATGAAATTCGCCGTAAGCGCGCGCACAGTGAACGAAAGCGCGAGAATCACTAGCAGTGGGATGATCCGGCTCTTGGAGTGCGCCGGCAGAGCGAAGCGGCGACGGCGCTTTGGATCGCTGCGTGGCAAATCCTCGCTATGTGTTAGGGAAATCAACAAATCCAAAGCGCCGTCAAGCCGGCGCACTCCAAATTACTTCCGCGCTGAGATGATTACATTCCAGCCAATACCGCGGCCCAGCGAGCGCAGAATGCTTTCCGGTACGATTCGTCCGGGAAAGTAGAAGTCGCCACGCGTTAACTGCTGAACTTCGGTGCGCACCTCGCTGAACATCGAAAAGAGCTCGCGGGCCTGTCGCCGGCTGTAGACCTTCACCAGCGGCCGGCCTTCGCCCTCGTTGACCTCAACGTAACGGCTCATGATCTCTTCGGCGGTTTGACCGCGCAACAATTGGCCCCGCAGCAGTCCGCGATGCAGCATGATTTCAAACCAGTAGTACCACGAATCCCGATGGTACAGCATGACTCTAGCCAGGCCGCCCGGACGCAGCACCCGATGGATCTCGCGCACGGCTTCGGCGGTGTCAGGTGTGTGATGCAGCACGCCGTTCGAGTAGGCCACGTCGAAACTTTCATCGGCGAATGGAAGATTCTCGGCGTCCGTGAGCGCAAAGTCACCGGTCTGACCGTACAGCTGAAGGTGGTGACGTGAGGTTTCGATCGAACGCGGCGTGAGATCGACGCCGGTCACCCGCGCGCCGCCACGCGCAAACTGCAGGAGATCCGTGCCCATCCCGCAGCCCACTTCCAACAGGCGCTGGCCGGCGAAAGCGTTGAAACCCATGACGCGCGGCATCCAGGGCGCGTATTCCTGGTAACGGTGACGCTCGACTTCGTCAAAAAACTCACGCGTGCCGAACTCATGCTGGCGACCGTAAACCGCGCCGGCCGGGTCGGCAGACCATTGCTCGCGCGCTTTTTGCTTTTCTTCCTCGAAAGGCATTGAAGGTGACGGTTATGCAGGAAGCTGAGAGCGCTTAACTTTGCGAAGCAGTTTCCAAACGGTCGTAGAGATGAAGTACAGCGAAGTTCCCACCAGCATCCCCCAAAAATAATGGATCGTCAGAATGTAGCGCAGTTCAAGATGCAACGGCGCATGCGTCACCAAGAAATACAACGGCACGGCAAAAGCGATCGCCAGAGCGTCGAACCGGCGGCCGACCGCGAGTAGCACAACCCCAAACAAAACGAGCGGCAACATCCACCCGGTCGTGAAAAGTTTCTGAAAACTCTTTACCAGCATGCGCGGATACTTTGTCCACAGATAAGAGGCGGGACCTAAACGGTACAGGTCGATTGGCCCCATCTCGATCGCGCTGCGACTCAAGTGGGGTTCTGCGCCCGCTACTACGATTTTCAATTGGTCCGCGTCGGGATTAACGAAAGGTAGGCTAAGAACCGTGAACTCCCCGTCCCTCGGCGCGCTCGGATCTAACGAATCGGGCACGGTCGCTGAGGCGACGGTCTTTCCATTGTCGATCCGAATCACGTTTATCGTCGTTCGACCTTCGACTGGTCGCACTGGCACGGCGAGAAGATAGTCCGATTGCGGCTGAACTTTGATCGTCGACAGCGGAAACGTGTTTTGTTGAGCGTCGACCGTAATCCGCAACGTCTGACCGAACGGCGAAACGTGTTTTCGGGCAGCGTCGGCGTTACTGGCGGCCAAATCGAACGGTGACCCTCGCCACTCCAACTCCGCGCTGCTCGAGTCCGGTGAGTTAGTGATAGACGGCTCAACGGCGACGATCGCGACCGGTTCGTAGGTCAGCATCTTTCCTGCCCTGCGCGCCATCACACCCATGAACCAAATCTTGTTGTCTTTGATAACGGCCCAGGCGCGCCCGAGACGTAGACGTTCACGCAAGATGCCGTCAGGGCGATACAGGTCTTCCGCGTAATCCGGACGATTGTAAAGAGTCGCTTCTTGTCGCGAGACTTCGTGATCGTACTGCTCCATTCCAAAACGTTTCTCGGGATCATAATCCGCGATCCCTTCCATCAGATTCGTCCCTGTGCCCAGCGTTAGCGGAATGAATGACTTGAACACGAGCGTGTTGCGAATGGTGATCGGCATTACGGCCAGCACGGCGGCCGCGACCAGCAGCACGGCATACCGCAGCCATTTGTCACGGGGAAACAACAGCGGAATAAAGAGGCAGAGAAAGGGCGCCAGCAACAGAACGTTAGCGCGCAGCCAACACGAGATGCCGAAACAAACTCCGGCGGCAATGATCATTAGGTGATTGGGCCGGCGACGCGCGCGGACCAGCAGATAGATTCCGAGCAGCACCGTCATGCCAATGATCGAGTCCGGCAACAAGACCAGCGAGTAATAGGATAATTGAGGCGAGATTGCCGCAAACAACCCGGCCAACAGAGCAGCGCCGACGGGTAATAGCTCGACGGTGATTAGCAACACGAGCACGGCCGCAGCCGCGCCAGACGCAATGTGAACAAGACGCAGTGCGACATTCGAATTCCGGGTGACCCCGTGCACGGCAGCGACGAGAATTGGGTACCCGGGGGTGTGAATTAGCATGCCCGTGTCGGGCTCTTGAGAACGCCCACGGACGAATGAAGAGAAATCGCGATCAGTTAAGAACTGCGCCTCTCCCTGGTAGCGCGCAGCCGTTTTGTTCATCAGGTTATCGATCGTCAGCCAGTTATTCTGCCAGTGAAGCAGCCTTACGCCCGTTGCCACCGCAAAAACGACGAAGCAAAGGCCCAATAAGCGCCGTCGGGAAATCTCCCTTGGCTGGAGTGTTTTGCTGATCCAGACAACCATCCCGCCCAATCGCACTTGCTCAACAATTTGCTTCAATGGCATCGCAGGTTAGATCTGAAGCTCTTGACTGGAGCGCAAGCGTCCCGCTTGCATGCTTCATTATGTGCGTGCAGTGGCAAGCGAGACGCTTGCGCTCCAGTCACTGCTTGTTGATAGTCCGCCGCATTATTGCTGCTCCAGACTTATTCACCGAACCAACGCTTTGTTGTTCTCTTACTTTGCCAGCACACGATACGCGTCAATCACCCTTTGCGCATTGTGTTTCCAGGTGTGGCGCTCGACGGCAGTGCGACGTGCAGCCGCGCCCAAACGCTCACGCAATTGCGGCGACGCCGTCAGGCGCAAGATCGCTCCGGTTAGTTGCTCGACGTTTCCCGGATCAACCAGCAGTGCGGTCTCTTCGTGTTGCAGCACCTCGCCGATTTGTCCCAGGCGGCTGGCGACAATTCCCTTACCCATCGCCATGTACTCGAACAGCTTCGTCGGCGAGCCAAAGAATTCCGCCCCTGCGTCGAGCGGCACGTGCGGGGACACCAGGATGTCACAGGCGTCGAGCAGCGCAGGCACGCGTCCGTGCGCGACCGCGCCCGGCATCAGAACTCGTTCCGCAACTCCAGCTTCGCGCAGAATTTCTTCGACGCGGGTGCGCAAGGCACCGCTTCCGATCAGCAGAAACCGCAGCGAAGAGTCTTTGGGAATTTGTGTGATCGCTTGCGCGAGAACTTCAACGCCGTGCCACGGTCCGAATGTGCCGACAAAGCCGACCAGGGTTTCACCCGACGCGATTCCGAGCTCGCCCCGCACCGCACCGCCGCCGATGCCCGGTTTGAATTTATCAACGTCCACACCGTTCGGGTTAACGATGATCTTTTCCGGTTCGATGCCTGCTTGCAAAAGGTTCTGACGCTCTACTTCTGAAACTACGAAGATTCTGGCGGCGGCGCTTAGGTTCAAACGTTCATATCGCGCCAACAGATCGAGCTTGTCTACGCGATCCCAGTGCCGGCCGACCCAGACTTCTGACCCATTGTATTCGAGAAACAACGGCCGCCGCGTGCGCAGCGCGGCTGCGACGCCGGCCCAACTGAATCGCGCGTAGCGTTGATAAATGAAGTCAGGCGGTTGGTTCTGAATCTCGGCAACGGCGGCTTCGGTGAAATGCAGGTTGTTGTAGATGTCGAACGCCGCGCGCGTCGAGCCAACCGGTTTTGGCCAGATGATTTTCACCGGCAACTTCTGCTCGTCAAGCGCTGCTATTTCATCGTTACTGACGAGCGAAACCCGGACGCCGAGTTCCAGAGCCGCGTTGAGAAACCCATTGATGTGGGTCGCAGCGCCGCCGGCTTGCGTGCCCGGTCCGGGCGACGAGCGCAGGTACACGATGCTCAGTGGATTGCCGCTTTGCGCCGCCCCTTCCGGCCGGTGGTCTCCGCGAATGATCGCGGCTTCGAAGCGGCGTAGTTCCCTTTCCGCGCGACGCAGCGCGTCCTTCCCTATTGCGAATTCCTCCGCCAGCCGAGCAGGCACGCGAAACAAAATTTTCGATCGCGATTCTTCGCGCCAGCCGCCGTGAGCATCGAGAATGATCGACTGCCGCGCGCCGGCCAGGGCCCCGAGCAAGAGAAAGGCGTCTTGCCGCCGCTGCCACGCCAACCGCTCCGTGCCGACGGCAAATAAATCCGGGTGCCGCGATCGAACCAGACTGATGCGCTGCGCAAGTGAACTCTGCTCAAGCTCTTCACGAGTCACTGTCTCAAAGCTGGCGTCCGGAAACCGAGCTTTCAAATTCTCGCGGGCGGAGGAAGGATCGCCGCTCAACATTAGTAGGACGATTTTCATTTGCATCGAAGTGGCACAGACTTCAGTCTGTGTTTCACCGCGCATGATCACAGACTGAAGTCTGTGCCACGCAGCCAGCGCCGCGGCGTGAACAGGTTGCGCAACTCACTTGTCTGCAGCACGAACGTTTCCGAGGGACCGCGGCCGGTCTTTAGACTGAAATAGCTCGCAACGAAAAAGAAGATTAGCGCGTAGCTCAAAGTGGAAGTTACCGCCGCGCCGCGCGCGCCGAACGCCGGCACCACCAGAAGATTCAATCCGATATTGAACGCCAGCGTGACGATCCAGAACACCGGGATGCTCGCGGGCAAGCCCGTGCCGGTGAAGTGTTGCACCAGCACTGATTCCAGGCCCATGAAGAAGATTCCAGGCAAAAGGATGAGCAGCTGAATCGTCGCGTCGCTGAAACGCGCGCCGTAGATCCACGGCAAAACGAACGACAGCGCAGCCGCCGCCAGGCACATCAGAAGCATCACCAGCGTCGTGTGTCGCGTCACCTGCGCCGCGAACTCGCCGCGTTCGTCCTGCGAGGCCGCCACCCGCGGAAATAACAGCGTCGCGATGACGCCAGGCAACATCAGCAACAGGAAAGAGAATTGCGATGCGACGGCGTAAACACCGGCTTCGGCTGCGCCGCGAAAACGATTCACAATCAGCACGTCCACGCGAAAGATGATCGCGCCGGCCATAATGGAAATGTAGAACTTCACTCCATAGCGAAGCATCGCAGTTAGCAGTTGCAGATCGACTCGCGCTTTGCGTGACTGTTTGAGCTTCGAGACTTCGCGGCCAATGTACAAAGCCAACAGCAGGCCCAGGACAATCGCGGCGCCGGTATTCGCAGAGACGAGGGTAAAAAGCCGTTCGCGGAGAACAAGCAGCACGACTAAGGCGTTCGCTAACACCCAGGCCGGCAACAGCGCGTCGAACAAATTCAACTGACGGATGCGATCGATGGCGAGCAGTATGTTGAGGCCTAGGAGAATCAGCAGTTGAAAAGGAATCGATATGGCGGCGGCGGCGAGCAGTTGCGTCGACACCGCGCCGAACACAGACGGCCTGAGCCAGTTAAGCCCCAGCACGGCTGCAGCAATGATTACTCCCACCACGATCGCGAAAACGAGCGCGTTCGCGAAAATCGGCCCGAGCGTCGCTCGATCGCGCGCGAGAAAGAATGTATTCGCCGATGGCAGCCCCGCACTGCCGATTTGAACCGCGAGCGCGACCGTCACATTCAGGACGGCGAAGGTGCCGAACCCGTCTGCGCCCAGCCAGCGCGCGATAATCACCCCTGAGCCAAACACACCGGCCAGCATCAACAGCCGCGTGCCAAACGTCAGCACGACGCTGGAAACGAAACTGCCGAACACCGGAGCTTCGTCCAGCGAAACGGTGGCGGCGGTTTCGGTTGGTGCGGACATGAGTTTTTCGGTCGGTACGCACGCCTCCGGCGTGCTGCATGCCAGATCCGTCGGTACGCACGCCTCCGGCGTGCTGCATGCCGGAGGCATGCGTACCTTCCTATTTAATCCACCGGTCGTACCAAACGCTCACATTGAGCAGCGCCCAAAGGTGCGCGCTCCAGTCCTGGCGTCCGCGCCCATGCTCGTCCGCCAGCTGCTGGACAAATTGGTAATCAAAGAAATTCCGGCTGCGCATGCGCGAGTTTATTATTAGTTGCAGCAGCTCGCCGGCGTTCGGTCCGCGAAACCATTCGCGCGCCGGCGCTCCGAAGCCGCGCTTGGGCTTGTAAAGCAAATCGTTCGGCAGAATCGATTCAAGAGCGCGCTTGAGAATGTGCTTGCCTGTCTTGCCTTTCACTTTCACATCGCGTGGCAGGCCCATCGCGTACTCAATCAAATGATGATCGAGAAAAGGCACACGCGCTTCCACCGATGTCGCCATCGTGATCTTGTCGACCCTCATCAGGAGCAGTTCGGGCAGACGCAGTTTTAATTCCAGATAGGTCATCCGCGCCGCGAAATCTGAATCGGGGCGCTCGCGCGCGATGTGATCCAGGTATTGCCGCACGACGTCGTGAGTCGATAGTCCGTTGTAACGCGTGCGCAGCTCGGCCGAAAGCACTTTCGGCTTAGTCGTTTCGTCGAACACACCGACGCCGCCCCAAAACAGGGCTTGATCTTTTCCGAGACGCCGGATTAACTCGGCGGCTTTTTGTTTTTTGAACGTCTTCTGCGCGAGTGGAACGGCAACCGCGGCGGCCGCACGACGCGCCGCCAAAGGCGCTCGCTCGGCATAACGCCAGAACCTTTCTTCAATTCGCAAATACGTTCCGAACCAATCATAGCCGCCGAAAATTTCGTCTGAGCCTTCGCCCACCTGCACCACGATCGTGCCCGATTCGCGCGCCAGTTTCGAAACGTAATAAAGCGGCACGCACACCGGATCGGCGATGGGCTCGTCCTGGTGAAAGACGAGTTCGGGAAGAAACTTCTCCATCTCTTCACGGCCGATGATCACTTCGTGATGGTCGGTGTGGTAGCGCTTCGAGAGGGCGCGCGCAGCTTCCAGTTCGTTCAGTTCTTCCGTGTCGTGAAAGCCTACCGTGAAAGTGCGCACGGGTTGAGTCATTAATTCGGACATCAAGGCAACGTTCGCTGAAGAATCCACGCCGCCGGAAAGAAAAACGCCGAAAGGCACATCGGCCATCATGCGTTTCTTGATCGACTCGCGCAGCAGCTCGAGAATTCTCTGTTGATGTTCTGCTTCCGAAATGCCGGAAACGGCCGGCGCAGGCGGCAAAGCGTCCCAGTACTGCGTCAGGCGCACTTCACCATTGCGCTCAAGGACCAGCATGTGACCAGCCGGTATTTTTTGAATGCCACGAAAAAGAGTCTGCGGCGCGGGCGTCGTGAGCAGCGTCAGGTAGTGATAGAGCGCTTCTTCGTTGACCTCGGCCGTCACGGCCGGATGTTGCAGGATAGCTTTGATTTCCGAAGCGAAGAGGAAGCGGCCATCAGCCTGGTAAAAGTAAAGCGGCTTCACACCGGCACGATCGCGCACCAGTACGAGCCGTTCGCGATCCGCATCCCAGATCGCAATCCCGAAATCACCTTCGATGTCCTGAACAAAGTCGAGCCCGCGCTCTTCGTAAAGATGCAGAATCGTCTCGGAATCGGTGCGCGACGCGTACGTGTGACCCCGCGATTCTAATCCTTCGCGCAACGCCGCGTGGTTGTAAATCTCTCCGTTGAAAACCAGCCAGACTCGATCCGTGCAAGCGCGCATCGGTTGATGACCGGCTTCCGACAGATCGATGATGGACAAACGGCGAAATCCAAAACCGCCACGAGCATCGTCGAAAACCAGCTCACCGGCGTCATCCGGCCCGCGGTGCTCCATCACGTCGCGCATCGACACGAGTAGCTCGCGCCCGACTTTGCCGCGCGCCGCGCCGTACTCCCAAACTCCGCAAATGCCGCACATAACTTATTTCAGATTTGCGATTGCCGATTGCCGATTGCCAGATTCTGTTGAGCGACGTCTTCAAATAATTTCGACATTACGTAATAGCGCTTGCCAGAACCATCGTTACTTTGAAATGACTTTTCGTCTTGCTGAAGCTTTTCGATCGCGCGCCGATAAACGCGCGCGTCCTGATCAAACAAATACTGCTTGGCTTCGGCAATCGTCCGGCAGTGAGAAACGTCCACCGTTTCCGATAGAACAATGCGCTCGCCGGTATCGATTCCCGCGTCAACAAAGAAAACCGAGATGCCAGTCGGATCGCC
>DASUTF010000108.1:0-5518 GCA_036374695.1 Pyrinomonadaceae bacterium | reverse complement strand
CCCGACCGAGACCAACTCCCAACCCTGAGCGCCCAAGCGGTTCAAGCCGGCAGCCGGATCACGAAACTCAGGTTGGCTCGAAGAGACGACGAGGTATTCCCACGAAGCTTTCTTCCGGGGGTCCTTTTGCGCGTAAACAGCCCAGCTAAGCATTGAGAGCAACGCCACGAACGCCAGCGCCGCGTAGACGATCTTTTTCATCACTTCCTCCCTTGTGGGTCTAGCTATCACCTTACGACTGATACTTGATCAGCGACCTCACGTCGTAGCCCTCGAGCTTCTTTCGCCCAGGCAGAAACTCAAGCTCGACGACGAACACGAGCCCTTCAACCTTGCCGCCGAGTCCTTCCACCAGGTCGCACACCGCTCTCGCGGTACCGCCGGTGGCAAGCAAGTCGTCAGCGATGATCACGCGATGACCGTCGCCGATTGCGTCCCGATGGATCTCCAAAGTGTCCTGGCCGTATTCGAGGTCGTAGGAGATCGACGCACGTTCGGCGGGCAGCTTTTTTGGTTTCCGCACGGGCACAAAGCCCGAGCCGAGGTGATAGGCAAGCGCCGGCGCGAAGATAAAGCCGCGCGCTTCAATCCCAATCACGGCATCGATCTTCGTCCCTTCGTATTCCGCCGCGAGCGCATCGACTGTCTTGCGCAAGCCTTCCGGATGCTTCAGAAGCGTCGTGATGTCGTAAAAATTGATGCCCGGCTTGGGAAAATCAGGCACTTCGCGAATTAGTTTTTTCAGGTCATCCATGAGCGTGAATTAAACCAACAAAGTCGTCGAGCTTCGATCTGTGCGCCCTCGCTGCTTGCTGGAGCGGTCCAGTTTGCAAAAGCATTTCCGCCAGGGCGCAGAGCCCGCAAAGGCAACGCAAGTAAAGTGCGACATGATATCATCCCCGCGATCTTTTGCCGCTAACCCCAGCGCTGGAAGCCTAACCCCGGCTTGTGGGACGACAAAGACCTTAAATCCGCACATGAGCCGCTGACTTTCCGTGCCTTTGCCGCCATGCCGAACACGACCGCCGTGAGGGCCGCGAAACCGCGGAACTGAAGCTTGAGGGGCTTGCTCCCGGCAGGTACGTGCTGCAAGTCACGATCATCGATCGAACTGCCAGGGCCTCAGTCTCACAACGTTTCCGTTTTCAAGTTGACTGAACCCGCGATTCGTCTTAGCTTGTCCCCCGCGTGCCAATAAACAATCCGAGGTTAAACTGCGATGAAACGTCGTGATTTCATGATCAGCAGCGCCGTGGCCGGCGTTGCCCTGGCTTCCGAACGCGCGGTCAGAGCGAACGCGCCGACCATGCTGATTCCGGCAGCGGTCAAACCTTTAGTCGTTGCTTCTTCAAACGGCAACCGATTCAAGAACGGCGGTGATGTGACGTGCGTGCAGAAAGCGTACTCAATGATCACCAAAGGTGAAGACGTGCTCGACGCCCTGGTCGCGGGCGTCAACATCGTTGAGCTGGATCCGCTGGACGACAGCGTCGGTTACGGCGGGCTGCCAAATGCTGATGGCGTTGTGCAGCTCGACTCGTCGGTAATGCACGGGCCGAGGAAACAAGCCGGCGCAGTGGCCTGCCTGGAAGGCGTGCGGACACCTTCGCTGGTCGCTAAAGCCGTCAGCGAACAGACTGATCATCATTTGATTGTCGGCAAAGGGGCGCAGGATTTCGCACGCGGCATGGGATTTAGGATCGAAGATGATTTGAACACCGCCAACTCGCGCGCGAAGTGGCTTGAGTGGAAGCGTCGCATCGACCCTTTGCACTATCTCGATCCGAAGAAGCGGGCCGAGGCCGGACGCCACGCGACTGAACAGATGTTAGCTGAAGGACTCTTGCGGGCAGAGAACCTGCACGGAACGATCAACTGCGACGGCATCAACGCGAAGGGCGAGATTTGCGGCGTCACCACCACCAGCGGTCTGGCGTGGAAGATTCCCGGCCGCGTTGGTGACTCGCCCATTCTCGGCGCCGGCTTGTATGTTGACGGCAGTGTCGGCGCGGCGGGATCGACAGGGCGTGGCGAAGCTAATCTCTACAACTTGTGTTCGTACTTGATTGTCGAAGAAATGCGGCGCGGCGCGCACCCGAAAGATGCCGGCATGACGGCGTTGAAGCGCATCCAGGCAAATACGATCGAGAAGCGTCTGCTGAACAGTCGCGGGCTACCGAGCTTCGGGATTAACTTTTACATTCTGAATGCGAAAGGTGAGTACGCCGGCGTAACGATGTATCAGGATATCCGCGCTCAATTTGCGATTTGCAACGAGAAAGGCGCGCAGACGCTGCGGTGCGATGGTTTGTTGCCGGGTAAACCGGGGGATTAAGAAACAGTTTCAGGTTTCAAGTTCAAAGTTTCAGGTTCGGCATCGGGACCTGAACTTAGACATGAAACCTGAACCTAAAACTTGAAACTTGAAACTTGAAACTAATTATTCCACCGGTTCGATCACGAGTTGTTTCTTTTCTTTGTGTCGCAGCACCGAGAGGATTTGCTTCTCTTTCTTGTTGAACTGATGCGTGAACATCCATGTGCCGCGACCGACGACGCGGCCATTGATGGTTTCGATCACATCGCCTTGCCTCAAGCCAGCCCGCGCGGCAGCGCTTTCCGGTTCCACGCCAACAACCAAAACACCTGAGCCACCCCACTTCGAAACATACTTGCCCGAGAGCGTGACCGCCTCAATGCCGAGCGTCTTCAAGCCGCCGGTCCAGCGGGGAACTTTCGGCATCTCGAACTGCCATTCGAAGACTGGTTGATACGCGCCACCAAGCGTTACCTCAACTGAAAGAGGTTGTTTCAACTGAGGCCGTTCCACGGTGAACTTCACGTCCTCGCCGCTGCCGACCTTGGTCAGCATCTCGGAAAACCCGTCCGCACCCTTCACGTCGCGGCCGTTAACACGCACGATGACGTCGCCCGGTTTGAGCTTCGCCATCGCGGCCGGCGTGCCGGGCAGCACAAAAGTCAGCAGGATGCCCACTTCGTTGTCTATTAGCTCGTCAAGCTCTTCCTCATTCCAGCCGAAGGCCATCAGCGATTTCTTCGCCGACAGATCGATCTCTTCACCGCGAATACCCAACAAAGGACGCGGCACACTCGACTGGTGTTCGATCACGCGCTTTGTCGCAGCGCGCACTACCTCAGCCGTCAACAACCGCGCGTTGTTACCTTCGACAGCATCAACAATGCCCAGTGTGTTGCCGGCCTGATCGCAGGCGACACCTCCGATGACGTTCGGCGACAGCTTCGTGGCGCGCACCATAACGCGCTCCAGGTCAGCCTTGGTCTTCGCAATTTTGGAGGCGATCTTCGCGTCGGTCTTGCCGATCCGCACCAGAATCGTATAGGGCTGGTCGGTCGCTACCTGCTCAGGAGCAAACAACTGCACGTTTTGGCCGTCGTTGATTTTCTTAGGTAGGGCATCCGAGATGTCTGCCGTCGTTGCCGGCTGCGTGAGTTGCAGCACCGACAAACCCGTTGAGCCATCCACGCCTATGTAACGCGCGCGAAAGGTTCTGCCGTCCTGCGTTATCACCGTGAGGTCGGGCTGCATGCTCGGAGCACGCGGCAAACGCCGGCGCGCGGCGCTGTCTCGGGACTCATCAGGTCTGTCAGGCGGAACCAGCAGGCTGGATCGATGAACTTCCATTTCGGCGGCCACCTGCGGCAGGCGCGCGACGATGGTCCTTCCATCTTCAAGCGCCACCCCCGCGATGATGCTGGCGTGCGCGTTCGCGGTTATGGTTTCCGGCGCGATCGTCGCGACCGAGCCGGGTTCGTTTCGTTCGCGCAGCAGATACCGAAGCAACTTCACACCATTCAGCCGATGCACGATCGTCACGACTTGCGGCGCGACCGGTTCCTGATCTTTCACCATCGTCACCCGCGAAGGCCGCTGCGGTGGCCTGCGAACGCTTTTCTGCGCCTTGGGCGATTGCGGCTGGGCCGGTTTCGTAGTTTGCGGCGGATGGATTGGCGCGGCCGGCGCGGGCGTCCAACCGGTCTGCGCGGTTGCGCTCACGCCCAACAGCGACGTCGCGACACACGCCAAAACGAACAACACAAATGATTTCAAACCACTTCTCATTTCAGTACTACCAAATCCGACTATTGCCTGTGTAACTCACCGGGACGCGGTTATCCACCAAACTTTGCGAGCCAAAACTAACCGGAGGCAAAGATATCTGTCGTTTGGTGCCGCGCGCATCTTCAAGCGCAAACACGACCGGTTTCGAAGGAGCATTCACATAAGCCTGATCGCTCTGGCGGAATGAACCAGCCGGCAGCACGCTGGAATCCTGTGAGCGCACACGAGAACCAACCCGGTTCTTCCGGGGCGTACCGCTTGAGACAGTCTGAGCGCCTTCATCAATTGGCGTAATCGCTTCCGCCGTCTCGGTTGCGGGGGACGGGGGCGTGTCAGAGTCGATCGCCTTCGCAACCGGCGAAGGTTGCTGCACGGTAGCAACTTGGGTGGACGGCTCAATATCGCTCTGCGCGACCCAGACCAGAGTTCCACCGACCATGACAAAAAGCGCTGCGGCCGCCAGCGCGGGCGTTCGAATCAGGCGCGCGAAGAACGGTTCCTGCCGGCTGGGCGTTTGCTCGCGGGCAATCCGTGCGCGCAGACGCATTTCAAAATCTGCGGGCGCGACCACCGGCTCGAGACTGCCGACCAGCTGGCGCAACTCATTTCGTTCGGCGCGAAAGTCCCGGCAACCTGCACATAGTGACAAGTGCGCGGTCGCCCTTTCGCTCGGTCGCTCTCCCAACTCCAGTTCGTCAATTTGTTGCCGCGTAACGCGGCATTCAAGGCTTCTCATCTTTACACCACCTGAACATAATTCTGCATTTTGTCGCGCAGGAAATTCCGCGCGCGATTGATCCGCGATTTCACAGTGCCCTCGCTGGTTTGCAAAATCGCGGCGATTTCGTCGTAGCTCTTCCCTTCCACGTCGCGCAGCACCAAGGGCGCGCGATACCTGTCCGGGAGAGTGCTGATGGCTCGCTTGATTACGGCTCGTTTCTCCGCGTCGATCAGCGCAATGTCCTGCAAAGGCTTTTCGTCCACGGGCTGGAAATCCATCAACTCTTCGCCATCGGGCGAGGTCAACAGGCCGGTGAGCGAAACCAACCTGCGTCGCTTGCGCTTTCGCAGCTCGCTAATCGCCACGTTCGTGGCGATGCGGTAGATGTAAGTCGAGAACGCATGCGTCGTCTGATACCGGGCCGCCGCGCGATAGACCCTTATAAATGTCTCCTGTGCCAGGTCCACGGCCGTGTCGTAATCGTTAACCATCCGGTAGATGTAGCTCGTAATCTGGTTGCGATAACGGCCAACCAGCTCGGCGAACGCATCTTCGTCGCCGGCCAGCGTTCCTTCCAGCAAAGCGTGATCGGTAGCGGGCTGCACAACCAACGCCGGCGCGGAGGCCGCAGCGGCAAAATCAAAATGCTTAACTGAACTTAACGCTCTCATTGCAGGCAGGCTCTTCGGGTGCTT
>DASUTF010000107.1:0-19517 GCA_036374695.1 Pyrinomonadaceae bacterium | reverse complement strand
GGCGAAGACGGCGGCCAGACTGATCAATCAGCACGGTCCCATCGAGGATTTCCCCGCCTCGCTTCTCAGCGACACAAACCGTGAACTGGCGCTGCTCTTCAAGAACCTCGCTACGTTGCGCACCGATGCGCCGCTCGATTCGCCTACTAACGGGAGGACGACGTCGGTGGCAAAGCTCCGCTGGCGCGGTGCGCACGACCAATTTGCGACTGTAGCGGAAAAGATCGGCAATCCTCGTCTGGCCGAACGCGTCACGCGTTTAGCAGCTCAACGATCCTCATCCTGACGTCTTTTGTTTAATTCTGCTCTCTTAATGCGGGGCGTCGCGCGAAATCGCAAGCTTAAAACAAAACTGCGACACACTTTCTACATCTCGCCCGTTGTATCTCTTTCTCATTAAATACAATTTTTGAGGAGAACGAAGAATGGCAAAGAGAAAATCCAGAGGGAATGAGAACGTGGTTACGCGCGTTGTTGAGCGCGCCGCGGAATTAGTAAGCGAGGCCGGCGATCGCGTCGCCGAACTGACTGAGCGGGCGCTGTCACAAACAGCGAGCGTCGCGAAGACTGCCGGCAATACGGCCGCCGAGCAATTGAAACCGTCCCGGAAGGGCGCGACCACCGTCGGCACCGTCGTGAGCAGCGTCGCGCGGACGGCTGCTGAACAAAACCGCCGTTTGGCGAAGGCTGAAGCTGAATTGGTCGAGCGCGCTGCTGAGAGGACCACTGAAGTCGCGCGTCAGGCACGGACCACTGTCAGCAACGCGGCTCAGCGAGTCGGCGGCGCCGCGCGCCAAACAACGCGCAACGCGTCCCGGACCGCAACCAAGGCGCGCCGGAGCGCGACAAAAACTGCCAAGAGTGCGGCGAAGAGCGTGGAGCGCACAGCAAAGAAGACTGCCCGCGGCGCGAGCAAAGCAGTTAAGCAGACTGCCAAAGCTGCTCGTTCAGCCCCAAAAGCCGGAACAAAAAAACGCGCGAAGAGTAGCGCGCCAACCCGGCGCGCCAAGAAACGCTAAACAAGGATTAGGACGAGCAGTGAGCGTCGAACTGGTCATAGCTAAGCCCAGGGCGAAGCTTTGCGAGGGCATTCATATAGTTGACTCACCAGAACGCCCAAGGCGTTCGTCAATGTCAGCCCAGGGTTGCGCGCGTCAGCGCGCTACCCTGGGGAAAGATGATGAAATCAGAGATCCAACCCTGAAAGGGTTGCGGCCGTGGGCTTAACGCCTCGATTTCCCATTCGCGAACTCTTTCAGAGTTCACATCACAATGTACGGAATCTGTTCCCAGGGCGTTGCCCTGGGCTGGAATTAGTGAACGCCTTCGGCGTTCCGGTGGAGTCAACTATATGAATGCCCTCGCAAAGGCTCGCCCTGGGCTTAACTACCTCTGCTGCTCCGCAGCTTGCGTATTGCCCGTTGCCTTCTGCCTTCCGTAATATTCACCCTCTTCCCAATTCCGGCTAATCTCTGTAATCTGCCGTTTCCATGTTGCCGGAGATCCCTCGCCGAAGCTTTCTGCGCGGAGCGCTAGCGACGGGCGCACTCGTCGCTGCCACCCGCGCGAACGCCTTCGCGTTGGTCAATCCGCAACGGCGGCTTGCTCCGGTCAAGGTCTCGCGCGATCGAATCATTCGTGAAGTCGTCGGCCTCAGGCCCTATCGCGCCGAAGGTTTTCTAGTCGCGGCGGAACGTTTAGGCAACAAGCTCGTCGTCCACAATTACGGACATGGCGGCGCGGGCATCACCTTGTCCTGGGGCACGGCTTCGCTGGCCGCTGACCTCGCGCATGAGTCGCTGGGAGCGCGGGCGCCCTTGCCCGCTCGTGCTTCTCGCTTTGCCGTCCTCGGTGCCGGCGTAAATGGTCTCTCAACGGCGCGGGTACTGCAGCGCCGGTACGGTAACGCGGGCGCCACGGTAACAATCTACGCAAAGCACCTGCCTCCGGACACAACATCAAACATCGCGGGCGGCTTCTGGTCACCGACATCCCTGTACGATCCGTCGGCTGCCACAGCGACCTTTAATGAACAGTTTTCCGCGGCGTGCAAAATCTCGCATCGCGCCTTCCAACTTCTGGTTGGTCCTGAGTACGGTGTGCGGTGGATTGACACCTTTCGCCTCTATCGACATGAATCGTGGTTGGATGAAGAACTCGAAGGCGGCAATGATCTCTATCCTGCTCAGCAGATCCACCGCGATCCTAATCAATACTTTGGCTTTCCCTTCGTCCGCCAACACAGCACGATGCTGATCGAGCCGCAGCGATATCTAAACGCGCTGCTGCGCGATTTCTACATCGCCGGCGGCAAAGTAATCGTGAAAGAGTTTCGCGATCGCCGTGAACTCATGCGTTTGCCTGAGCGCGTTATCCTCAATTGCACCGGCCTCGGCGCGCGCGCGCTTTTCAATGATCAGAAGCTCGGGCCGGTGCGCGGCCAGTTGGCCATTCTGCTGCCCCAGCCAGAAATCGATTATTGCTACATTGGCCCGGGTCACATGTTTCCGCGCCATGACGGCATCGTGCTGGGCGGTACTTTCGATCACGATGATTGGTCGCTTCTGCCGCGGGCCGATCAGCGGGACGGCATACTCGCCGCGCATACGAAAATAATGAATGGTCCGAGATCGTGACACTTCGCTTGAAATCGGCAAGCTATCGCGGCTCTGCCGTTTGATGTACGGTAAGGCTTTCTGCTTACTGACCGCGCGGTTTTGCAATTGTGCCCGCTCCGTCAGGAGCGAGATGTTTATAGCTACAATTGTTTCAAGAGTCCCTCTGAGCTCCTTTAGGAGCGATATGTGAGTGTGCTCCTAAAAGGAGCTGAAATGCTTTATCGTTCGAACCTATAAACGTCCGGCCCCTACGGGGCTGGGGTAAGCTCCGCCAAATTGCAGGTTGATCCATCCGGAGGAGTCGCCGCATGCGAAAACACATTCTGCTGTCAACGACTTTGCTCGCCGTCGTTTCCGTAATTCTTCTTTCGAATCAAGACCCATCGGTCACCGCGCAGCAGCGCTCCGGCCTAACCCCGGAACAAGTCGCACAACGACACGCACTCGAAAAAGAGTTGCAGTCGATCGCCATTGTCGATCGCAAGCTCATGATTCCCATGCGCGACGGCGTTCGCATTGCCGCGGACGTGTATCGGCCCAAAGACACTTCAAAAAAGTATCCGACGGTCTTTGTGCGCACGCCTTACAACTTTAACTTCTGGGACGTGCGCAATGGGGTGCCGCGCGACATGAGTTCCCCGCTCGACGCCGTCAAGCGTGGTTACGCCTACGTCCTGATGAACGAACGCGGACATTTCTTTTCCGAAGGCAATTACGACATTCTCGGCCCGCCCCTCAGTGATGGTGATGACGAACTCAACTGGATTGCGAAGCAACCCTGGTCAAACGGCAAAGTGGGATTGATTGGCTGTTCTTCGACGGCTGAATGGCAGTTGGCGGTCGCCGCGCTCGGAAATCCCGCGTTGGCGGCGATCATTCCGCAAGGTTTCGGCGCGGGTGTCGGACGCGTGGCTCCTTACTGGGAACAGGGAAATTGGTACCGTGGCGGCGCGGTGCAGATGCTTTTCATCGCCTGGCTTTACGGCGAACAGAACCAGTTGCGGCCCAGCTTTCCACCGAATACTTCGCAGGAGGATCTAATTCGCGCTTCACGCATGTTCGACCTCGCCCCGCAGATGCCGCCCGTCGACTGGTCAAAGGCTTTGCGTCATCTGCCGGTGATGGACATCTACAAAGCCGTCGATGGTCCGCGTGGAATCTTTGCCGATGAGATGCCTGTCGACACAAAGGGTTCGATGATTAAAAGGACGCCGAATGATCCGGCGTGGTACAAGGGCGGGCTCTGGCACGACAACATGCGCATCAACGTGCCGGGTTTTTGGTTCATGTCCTGGTACGACGTCTCAGTAGGGCCGAACCTGGCCGCCTACAATCACGTGCGCAAAACTGCTTCACCGGAGATCGCAAATCAGCAGTACGCGGTAATCGCGCCGACATTGCACTGTGCTTTTCGCCGCGCCACGGAAAACACAATCGTCGGCGAACGCAGCATGGGCGACGCCCGCCTGAATTACGACGAGCTCACCTGGGGCTGGTTTGATCGCTTTCTCAAAGGCGACAAGAACGAGATTCTGCAAAGCATGCCGAAGGTGCGCTACTTCACCATGGGTATGAACAAATGGCAGGCGTCCGACACCTGGCCACCGAAGGGCGCGCAGCCGCTTACCTTTTATTTATCGAGTGGCGGCAAAGCCAACACGCTCAACGGCGACGGCATGCTCGTCGCGGCCCCGCCGGCAACGGATGCCCCGGATAAGTTCGATTACGATCCGAGCAATCCTGTGCCTTCATACGGCGGCAACGTCTGCTGTACCGGAAACGCGATCCAGGCCGGCGCCTTCGATCAGCGCAAGATGGAAGAGCGCAACGACGTCCTTGTCTACAGCACAGAACCATTGAAGGAAGGTATTGAACTAAGCGGGCCCATCACCGTGACACTCTATGTGTCTTCGGATGTGAAGGACACGGACTTTACGGTGAAGCTGCTCGACGTTTATCCGGACGGCCGCGCTTACAATTTGGACGAGACGATTCAGCGGATGCGATATCGAAACGGCTACGATCAGCCACCGGCTTGGATCGAGCCGGGCAAGGTTTTTAAATTCAGCTTTCAACCGATGACCACGAGCAACTACTTCGACGTGGGACATCGTATTCAGATTGAAATATCGAGCAGCAACTTCCCGCGGTTCGATCGCAACCTGAACACCGGCGGTCGTAACTATGACGAAACTAAGGGCATCGTCGCCCACAACGTCGTGCATCATTCGAAGCAACACCCATCGTCGGTGACGATCACCGTGGTCAAGCGGAATTAGCCACAGATAAACACGGATGACACAGATAAGGAACAGAACGGTGCTTTATGCTCGTTCGTTTGTATCTGTGACAATCCGTGTAAATCTGTGGCTGGTTTTCTGATTGATGAAGAAGCACATTCTGATCTATGGCATCTGCGGCGGCCTGCTCATCCTCGTGCTGAAATTGATCGAGTACCGCTTTCTGGTCATTGAACGCTCAATTGAAATCTATGGCGGTTTGATTGCTCTGCTGTTTGCTTCAGTTGGCATCTGGCTCGGCCTGAAGCTCACCAGGAACAAAGAAACCGTCGTTGTTAAAGAAGTTCCGGTCGAAGTAACCGTTGAGGTTCCGGTTCCCACTCGCGAACCGTTTGTGCTCGATGAAGGCAGATTGCAGCAGCTCGGCATCACGGCGCGCGAGCTGGAAATCCTGCAGCTAATCGCCGGCGGCATGAGCAATCGCGAGATCGCCGAAAAGCTTTTCGTCAGTGAGAACACCGTTAAGACACACTCCAGCCGCTTGCTCGACAAGCTGAACGCGAAGCGGCGGACGCAGGCGGTGCAGATCGCGAAAGAACTTCGACTGATTCCGTAGCAATCAGCCACAGATTTACACAAATAAGCACAGATCAAAAAAAACCAACCTGGAATGACACGCGTATTATATGTGCCTATCTGTGCCTATCTGTGTAAATCTGTGGCTAATTCTTAAGTATGATTCTGCGGTAGATCACCCAAAATCACCCAAAAGTATGACGACTTGCGCTTGGCCTTTCGCTAATCTCACGCCGAATTGGCAGAGCAGCAGGCCAAGAGGCGTCACCAATTCAAACTTCAAAAGAGGGAAAATATGCAAAACGAATTTCTAGAGTCACTCGTCGGCGCATGGGAAGGCCCTTGCCACACCTGGTTTGAGCCCGGAAAACTCTCCGACGAGTCGAGGGTCAAAGGCGAGTTTCAGTTCCTTCCCCATGGACGATTCATTCGTCATACGTATGAAGGCACAATGCAAGGCAAACCAAGACACGGTGAAGAAACTCTCGCCTTTAATTCAGTTACCAAACGCTTCGAGGTTTCCTGGGTCGACAGCTTTCACATGAACTACGCCATCCTTTTTTCGGAAGGTGAAGTCACTCCGCATGGATTTGCCGTCAAAGGCCAGTACGATTGGCCGGACTCGCCGCCGTGGGGATGGAAGACGGTTTACGAACTGGTCGACGATGATCACCTCACGATCACCGCCTACAACATCACTCCGGACGGGCAGGAAGGTAAAGCAGTGGAAACCGTATACACGCGCCGGAAAGATTGAAGATTTCCGAGGGGTACGCACTTCTCCGGAGTGCAGCACGCCGGAGGCGTGTGTACCGGCTGCGGACAACACGCCGTCAGCTCGTAGCAGCTGCTGACTAAACTTTGAAAGGATTCTGCAAATGAAAAAGATTGTCCTTACTTTCGGTCTCATTTCCGGCGCGCTGATGGCGATCTTCATGTTCGCGACCATGCCGTTTATCGATAAGATTGGTTTTGACAAGGGCGTCATCGTCGGCTACACGAACATTGTGCTCGCCTTCATACTGGTTTTCTTTGGCATCCGCTCATATCGCGAGAACGTTAACGGCGGCGCGGTGACCTTTGGCCGGGCCTTTATGATAGGGATTCTGATCACACTGATCTCGTCAGTCTGTTACGTGATTGCCTGGCAGATTCTCTATCACACCTTACTGCCCGACTTCTTCGACAAGTATGCGGCCCATGTGATCGAGAAAGCGCGCGCGTCAGGCGCCACCGCCGAGGCAATCCAGGCGCACACTCAGGAAATGGATCACATGAAACAGATGGTCAAGAACCCGTTTTTCCACAACCTGTTCGTTTTCCTCGAACCCTTTCCGGTGGGCCTCGTGATCACACTCATCTCGGCGTTGATTCTGAGAAAGAGAAAAAGGCCGATTGAGGCAACCTAAAGCGCCGAAGTGCGCGCAATGTAATAGCCCAGGCCAACGGCCTGGGTTTGAGCAATAACAATCTTTCGAAGCGCCAAAGGCGCGAAATAATAGAACGAGAAAAACCTCCTTTGGCGAGATCCCGCGCTTTCAGCGCTAGCAAAATTTGTTGGACCTGATCCTGGGCCGTTGGCCCAGGCTCTTCCATCTCGCGCCCTTGGCGCTTTTAAAACCGAGTCCTAAAGACAACCCCTTCTCCGCGCTTTTCTAATTCGTCCAATCCGCGCTAATCTGTGGGTTCAACCCTCTCCTCGAATCTGCGTCTCTGGGAAATGATCATGCGACATTTTGCTTTCTGCTTACTCATCCTTATCACAATAGGCATCAACGCGGCCGCTCAGGACTACCATTCGTACGCGAACCCCGCGGCGGTACGCGTGCGGCATGTCGATCTCGACTGGGACGTGCTGTTCGATCAGAAGATTCTCAAAGGTTCAGCGACGTTGACCGTCGAGCGGACCTCGCAAACCGAACCGCTCATTCTCGACACGCGCGATTTGAAGATTGAGAAGGTTGAGACCTCTGCGGGCGGCACGAGGTATTCGGCCGGAACATTCACGGTGGGGGCGAGCGACCAAACTCTCGGCGCGCCGCTGACAATTCCCTTGCCCGCCAACGCCACACGCGTCCGCATTCATTACTCAACTTCACCCGGTGCTTCGGGTTTGCAATGGCTCGCGCCGGCGCAAACTGCCGGCAAGAAAGATCCGTTCATGTTCACCCAGTCACAGGCGATTCATGCGCGCAGTTGGATTCCCTTGCAGGACACCCCGTCCGTGCGCGTGACTTACAGCGCGCGCGTGCGCACGCCGCGCAACCTGCTTGCGGTGATGAGCGCCGAGAACGAAGCGCGCACTCCGCGCGATGGCGACTACAGCTTTCGCATGCGCCAACCGATCCCTTCATATTTGATCGCGCTCGCCGTTGGTGATCTGCGCTTTCGCAACCTGGGCCGTCGCACCGGTGTCTACGCCGAACCTCAAGTCATTGCGCGCGCCGCGCGCGAACTCAGCGACACGGAACGAATGGTGGTCGCCACCGAACGGCTCTACGGCCCGTATCGCTGGGGCCGTTACGACATTCTGGTTTTGCCGGCGAGCTTTCCTTACGGCGGCATGGAAAATCCGCGGCTCACGTTCGCCACGCCGACAATTCTTGCCGGCGACAAGAGCCTCGTGTCGCTCATCGCGCACGAACTGGCCCACTCCTGGTCCGGCAATCTGGTTACGAACGCGACCTGGCGCGACTTCTGGCTCAACGAGGGCTTCACAACTTATCTCGAGCGCCGCATCCAGGAGGCAGTTTATGGCCGCGCGCGCGCCGAGATGGAAGCCACCCTGGGCCTGCGCGATTTGAATGAAGTGATTGCGTCGCTTGAAGACCGCGACGAAATTCTGCACATCGATCTGAATGGTCGCGATCCAGACGAAGGCTCGAACGATATTCCTTACGAGAAGGGTGCCCTCTTTCTGCGGCACCTCGAAGAGACGTTCGGCCGCGCGCGCTTCGATCGGTTCCTCAGGAGCTACTTCAATCATTTCGCTTTCCAGAGCATCACGACTGAACAGTTCGTGGCTTACCTGAAGCAGAATCTTTTGGATAAGCATCCCGCGCTCGCCGCGCGCGTGCCGGTCGATGAATGGATTAACCGGCCGGGCCTTCCCGCGAATGCTCCGAAACCGACGTCTCCGGCTTTTGCTCGAGTCGAAGAACGAGCTACGCTCTGGCTCCGGCGGCAGATTACCGCGGCGCAAATCGGAGCTGCTAAGTGGAATACACAGGAATGGCTGCACTTCCTCAAGTTCGTTCAGGATCAACTCAGCAAAGGATTCGAGGGCGACCGTGTCGACTTGTCAGTTCGCCCGGGGACCGCGCCCCCAGCCGCACGTATGGCAGAACTTGATAGCGCCTTTCGCCTGACCCAATCGGGCAATTCCGAGATCGCTTTTCAGTGGCTGCTGATGTCGATTCGCAATCGTTACGATCCGGCGTACCCGCGTCTGGAGGAGTTCCTCTTGTCGGTTGGCCGCCGCAAATTCATCCGGCCGCTGTATCAGGAGTTGGCGAAGACGCCCTCGGGTAAAGCGCGGGCAATGGAGATCTACAAGCGCGCGCGGCCGACCTATCATCCGATCGCCGTCACGAGTATCGATGCAGACCTGAAATGGCCGTCTGGGTAGCAGGTAGGCGGCTGGAAGGTAATCCACAGATTACACAGATAAGGCCGAGGAAGGTTTTTCTGCCCGGCTCATTCCTGACCGAATCCTGTCGAAGAAACCTGGGACACTATCGCGGAAGAAAATCAGGCCTTCGAGTTAAACCGATGCGCAAAAGACGGGAACTCGACCGCCGAACTGGCGCTGGCCCAGGCGAATTCGGGTCAAGGCCGCGGTATTGGGAGAACGTGGGACGAAATCAAAGCCGCATTCATGAAGTCGCGTTGACCGCGGATGATCATTCGGTTCTTCCCGACGCCGATACTGAACTTGCCGAAGCCAATAGGTGGGTAATCCTCAAAAACAGTTTGTAAGTTTCAGGTAAGTCTATAAACTAGCGGGCCGATGAACACCTGCCCCGCCTGCTCAGCCTCAGTTCCTGAGAGCACTTCCCGCTGTCCTTCCTGCGGCACGGCGTTGGCAGAAACTCAAGCCACCATTCGTCAGCCGCCGCCTAAAGGAAAGAGTGCAACTCCTACCAGTTCGCGCTCCACTTCTACCGGCTCGCGCAGCGAAGGAAAGTTCCTAGCAGGGACGTTACTGAATGAGCGCTACCGCATAACCGGATTACTGGGCCGGGGCGGAATGGGCGAAGTCTATAAAGCCGAAGACCTCAAACTCGATCAAACCGTCGCCTTGAAGTTTCTGCCCGAACATTTCTCGGAAGACCCGGTCGCGCATGAAAGATTCATTGGTGAAGTTCGCACCGCGCGCCAGGTCTCGCACCCGAATGTCTGTCGCGTGTTCGACATCGGCGAAGTTGACGGTGCGCAGTTCCTTTCCATGGAATTCATCGACGGCGACGATCTGTCTTCGTTGCTGCTTCGCATCGGCAGACTTCCTCCCGACAAAGCCCTTGAGATCGCCAGGCAACTTTGTGCCGGACTTCATGCCGTTCACCAGGCTGGAATCCTCCACCGCGACTTCAAGCCGGCGAACGTGATGATTGACGGGCGTGGGAAGGCGCGAATTACGGATTTCGGCGTCGCCGGTTTGGAGAGCGAGTTGAAAGAGGGCGCCATTGCCGGCACGCCGGCCTACATGTCGCCCGAACAGATCACGGGCAAAGAGCTAACGCCGAAGAGTGATATCTACTCGCTCGGCCTGGTGCTCTATGAAGTTTTCACCGGCAAGCGAGCCTTTGCAGGCGACACCATCGGCGAACTGCTTCGCAAGCACAAGTCTGCCGCCCCGACCACCCCTTCGGAAGTCATCAAAGATATCGACCCGCTGGTCGAGAAAGTAATTCTGCGTTGTCTGGAAAAGGACCCGCGCGAGCGCCCTGTGACGGCATTGCAAGTGGCTATGATGCTGCCCGGCGGAAATCCTCTCGAAGCAGCAATCGCGGCAGGCGAAACTCCATCCCCCGAGATGGTCGCGGCCGCACCTAAGAAAGGCGCGCTCAAACCCACCATTGCTGTCGCGTGTTTGGCAACGGTGGTTCTGCTTTTTGCTTTCATCGCCTTCTATTCGGAAAACATTAGACATCACGAATGGATGCCGCTCGAAAAATCGCCGGAGGCTTTGACGGAGCGCGCGGATTCGATTCTCAAAAAACTGGGCTATATAAAAGCTCCGATTGATACCGATTACGGTTTCGAGAACGATTTTTTCAGTTACGCCAGCGAGAACCAATCGCCGAACCATTTTGAAAGACTTCGCAGCGGACAGCCGGCCGTTATTTATTTTTGGCATCGCAGCAGCCCGCGCTATCTCGAGCCGTGGTACGACGTATTGGTCCTGCTCAATGACCCGCCGAATGACGTTGCGGGAATGACCAAAATAATTTTAGACGTGCGCGGACGCCTGCTCGAATTTCAAGCCGTGCCTCCGCAGGTAAAAGACAAAACCGCGCAGGCGACCGAGGTTGATTGGGCCACGCTTTTCACTGAAGCGGGCCTGGACATCCGTAATTATCGTCAAACCGAACCGAACTGGACAGCACCGTTTTTTGCCGACTCAAGTATGTCCTGGGAAGGACCACACGTGGACCACGCGGAAATTCCAGTTCGCATCGAAGCCGCCACTTATCAAGGCAAGCCCGTCTATTTTCAAGTCGTCGCGCCGTGGGACAAACCGCTTCGGCAAGAAGAAACTGTCTTGACTCCGCAGCGTAAAGTGGCGGTTGCGATTGCTATTCCGGTTGTGTTCATCGTAATCATCGCGGCAGTCTTTCTCGCCCGAAGCAACTTGCGTCAGGGGCGCAGCGATCGGAAGGGTGCATTCAAGATTGCGATTTTCGTTTTTCTCATGGCTCTGGCGGGAAACCTTCTTATTGCCGACCATATTCCCGAGCTAACCAAAGAGATTCCGCTGCTGACGAAAATGGCGGGATATTCGCTGCTTGGGGCGGTGATGATTGGATTGATTTATCTCGCGCTCGAACCTTACGCCCGCCGGCGTTGGCCGAGTTTGATAATTTCCTGGAATCGACTTTTGGTTGGCGACTGGCGCGATCCGATGGTCGGGCGCGACATTCTTGTGGGCGGCATGTTGGGGCTTGGCCATACTGCGGCGATTTACCTAACCGTTCTGCTGATAACGTGGAGTAGTGGCGGGGCCGTGCCGAATTCCGGTTTGAACCTTTGGTATCTCGAAAGTGTCAGGCATCTGTGGGCGACTTTCTTAATTTTCTTGCCATCCGCAGTGTTTGCACCCTTCTTCTTTTTGCTGCTTCTGATTTTGCTGGTAACAGTTTTCAGAAAACAATGGCTGGCCACCGCTGTGTTTTGGGTATTGCTTTTCGCGGTTACAGGCTTGGCTTTTTATAGCGAATTGCATTGGGTTAGCTGGCTCGGAGCGGCTTTAATTACCACTATCGCAGTCCTCTGCCTTGCTCGATTCGGACTTCTGGCAATGATTTCACGGGCGGTATTTTTCGAATTGAGTTTCCACAACGCGATTACTTCTGATTTCTCGAGCTGGTATTTCGGCAACACGATTTTTGCAGCGGTGGTGCTGTTCGGTTTGGCGATTTACGGCTTTTACATTTCGGTGGCCGGACAGAAGGTGTTCCAGCGAACTCTATTGGAGGAGTGAAAGGACAAGTTACCTGCCCTACTGCCTTCTGCTTTCTGCTTTCTTTGCGTTTCTTTGCGTCTTTGCGCCTTAGCGTGAAACGGATGCCCACCCGCCCGCTATGCTTCGCACCCTCACCTAACCTCTCCCAAAGGGAGAGGAACAGCAGCAGGCGGTTCTGACTGCTCATCGCCACCGCTCACTGCTCACTGCTCACTGTTTTAGAGTAATCTGTGGTCGCATTCCTTAACTTGGATTAAGAAATTTGCGCAAGGAGATCTAACCGGAATGAAACTAATGCCTTATTCTCGAAACCTAAGATGGCTGGCGGGCTTGAGCCTGTTTGCCTTCGTCAGCATCTGCCTCCTTGTTTCCAGCGGGCGTGCCCAACCGGCTGCCGGCGCGGTGACTCCTCAGGACGACTTCAAACCGATAACGGTGTTCCTGGTACGTCATGCCGAAAAGGCCGACGCTCCACGCGAGGACCCGCCGCTGCTGGAAGCGGGAACCGCCCGGGCGCAGTCACTGGCACGCATCCTGGGCAAATCCGGAATAAAGGCCATCTATACATCTCAGTACCTTCGCACCAGGGCCACTGGCGAACCCCTCGCGAAGCAGTTGGGCATCGCCAGCGTCGCCATCTCGCTCAAGATGAGTCCTTCAAATCCAAGACAGGTTTCGTCGGAGTCTATTCAGGAGATAGTAGACAAGATCCTTCAGACACCCGGTGAGAACGCGCTGGTAATCGGACACAGCAACTCAGTTCCCGATGTGATCAAAGCACTGGGAGGAGACGTTGTCCCGACTGTGGACGAGAAGGAGTTTGATGATCTATTTGTGGTGACTGTCTATGCCAAAGGTAAGGCCAGGGTCACTCATCTGAAGTATTGAGAGTCACGGGCATCGGAAAAGTTGTACAAGCTGGGCGCTTAAAGTCTTCAAAGATCACTTGTAAGTTTCAGGTCCGTGTATAAACGATCCGCCCAATGATTACCTGGCCCGCTTGTTCAGAAAGCTCGGTCCGGACTTCTGGCAATGGTTTTTGTGGACGATCTTTTCGATTTGAGTTTCTCATAGCGCGGATTACGTCTGATTGCTCGAGCTGGCCAAGGAGATTACATGACTACCAAAACCAAAATTTCTGTAAGGGCTTTGGCCTTCGGAGGTAAATTCGTCGGCCAGCACGTGGGCTTCGCCAAGATTGACATTTACGGACCCGACGATGCCGACAAACCTTTGGCGTCCGGTCTGACCAATCAAGGCCTGGTAGCGAACACCGATGGCTCCGGCGTTACGGCTTTCATCATGGATCAGCCTTATCCCTGGGGTTACCCGGTACGTGCGGATGAGGCAACGGAGTTCACCGCGGAAATTGCTTTGACCAAACCAACGGTGCTGACTTTCGTGGCTACCTCGGTGGCCGATCCTCGGATCTCGGTTTCGTGCAAACGCCTGGTAATACCGAACCTGACGCTCACTGGAGCGATGGCGGTGGTGATCGTGATACCTGGTCTATTGACCGCGTTAACTGAGCCTGCCGCGGCAGCGTCAATCGTTGAGGGAACTCCAATAATCATCACGGCCCAAGTGCGCATGATGTGTGGCTGTATGATCGACAACCTGTTCTGGCCGGCCGCCAATTTTAGCGTGCAAGCGATCATCCGCAGCGTCAGCAATGAAGCAGAGATCCCGCCTTTAACCTTGAGCTATGCGGGGCAGCCCAGCTTGTTTTCAGCGCCTTATACTTTTCCCGCTCCGGGAGACTATTACATTGAGGTTGTTGCCAGTGAAATGAATGGCAACCTCGGCGCAACCTCCCCGATGATGGTTAATGTGAAACCGAAGTGATCAAAAAATACGGCTTCTGCGAGTTGGAGCCGCTTACGACAAGCGAGATTGAACCATGACTCATTGACTCATTGGTTCATTGACTCATTGGTTCAGTCCATTGTTTACGGCACTATCATGCTTGGTGAATTGGGATGTCATTGATTGGATCAATGAACCAAGTCATCGAGATGAGCACCCGGCAGTGTCTCAACCGGTTCATGTCCCCTTCGAAAAATACGTGCTCCGGTAGATCCCTTCAGAAGCGTCTTGCCGTTTTCAATTCTCAGCATCGCACCTTCTCTGAGGCCGACCACAGGCGTTTCGTTCTCTTCGAGGAACTGGATAATTCTTTCTTCGCGGGTCTCTCCCTTGTGAGTCGAATTCGGGTCTGCATCCAGGTAATGCGGGTTGATCTGAAATCGGACCAGGCCGAGCGCTTCAAAGGACGGCGGCTGCACGATGGGCATATCGTTGGTTGTCCTGATGGTGGGTGCAGCCACGTTCGAACCGGCGCTCGATCCGATGTAGAGCATGCCTTCACGGACTCGCTCACGAATAGCCTCGAGCAGATCATAGTCGTAGAGGGCCTTCAACAGACGAAATGTATTACCGCCGCCGATAAAGATGGCTTCAGCCTCGCGGACGGCTTTCGCCGGTTCACTGGCCGTATGGATTGAATTGAGCTCGCAACCCATCTTTTCAAACCGCGCTTTCGCCTGGGCGGCGTACTTGTCCATGTCGTGAAGTGCGTAAGGCACAAACAGCACACGCTTCACCTCTCCGAGAAAATCCTGTATCTCGCTCGCCGCATGATCGAGATAGCCGCTGCCGTGAAGCGTTGAATTGCTGATTAGTAAAAGCCGCATTGTTGAGTCACCTCGACAGGATTAACAGGATTTGCATGAAACAATCTCCGCACATTATGCGTCCTTATCCCTCTTTCTCTAATCTCTTTATCGCCTTTCTCCAGGTCTTTGTGCGTCTCACCCTATTTCTTTTCCGCGCTTTCCTTAATCACTTATCGTCTTACTCTAATCTTGTGAATCCCGTAAATCCTGTCTACTAAAACTCCCCTCTTATTTTGTGCTTTTTGTGATTTTTTGTGGCTTAATCAGAACCTATTTCGCTCAGCCCGGGAGAAAAGAATGGAACGTAAAACCGCAACTGACTATCCGCAGGAGTTGTTAGACCTCTTTCACGAATACCAACACGGCGATATCGACCGCCGCGCCTTCCTCGATGGCGCTGCCAGGTTTGCGATCGGCGGCCTGACCGTCGCGGCAATTTTCCGGGAGATGACCCCGAACTTCGCCTGGGCGCAGCAGGTAAAGCCGGATGACAAACGCATCAAGGTTGGCTATGAAGTCGTGCCTTCCCCCGCCGGCAACGGCACCATCAAAGGCTACCTCGCGCGTCCGGCCAAGAGCGGCAAGCGGCCGGTAGTCCTCGTCATTCACGAAAACCGCGGACTCAATCCGTATATCGAGGATGTAGCGCGTCGCTTCGCAATCGCCAACTTCATCGCCTTTGCGCCCGATGGACTGACGTCCGTCGGCGGTTATCCGGGCGACGAGGACAAAGCTCGTGCAGCGTTTCGCAATGTGGATGGAAAAAAGATGACCGAAGATTTCGTCGCGGCTGCCAGGTGGCTCAAGGCCCGTAAAGATTCGACGGGGAAAATGGGCGCCGTCGGTTTCTGTTTCGGCGGCGGAATGGTGAATCAATTAGCTGTGCTGCTGGGCGCTGATTTGAACGCCGGCGTTGCGTTCTATGGCCGCCAGGCCGGCGTAGCTGATGTCCCGAAAATTTCGGCGCCGCTAATGTTCAATTACGCGGACAATGACCAGGGCGTCAACGCAGGCATCGCGAACTATGAAGCGGCTTTGAGGGCCAACAACAAGGTGTTTGAGTCGCACATGTACGAGGGCAAACAGCACGGCTTTCACAACGACACCACGCCGCGTTACGACGAAGGCGCCGCCAAGCTGGCCTGGACGCGCACGCTTGAGTGGTTCAATAAATACCTGCGGTAAGTTGAGCACCGGCTCGGTATGAAACTTAACGGTTCTAAGACCAAAGTTCTGACATCTAACATCGGCGGTTCGGCTCTTCAATTCACTATTCTCGGATTAGTTCACCGATCCGGCGCTCATGCGCAATAATTTCAAAGAACAAACAGACCTACCGGTGCGTTAACGAAGCATGAGAAAACATTGTCCTGTTCTCTTACTCGTACTTCTCTGTTGCGCACAGACAGTTGCTGCACAGACCGCTTCATCTCACGCTGAATATCTCGGGCGCTATACCGATGGCGCTGACTATGTCGTCTATGTCGAGGAAACGGCGTACGGATTGACGGTCCGGCCGGCCCTGTGGACTGCTACGCAGCTTCTCAAACAAACGGGACCGAACGATTTCACGGTGGTCGACCGAACCACGCGCGGCGCGAAATTCCGTCGCGATGCCCGGGGGCGAGTCGCCGGCGTAACGATCCGCGGCATGGAAGGTGAAGGTTTGAATCTGATACGCGCCAATCAGCGACCGCTACCGATCGAGCTGCTGCTGTCGGGCAAAGGCGCCCAGGCTGCGCGTGAATACCTTGCCGCGAGAGCTGATGCAAAGAGAATCATAGAGAGTGCCGAACGTGTCCTCTCACGCTTTCCTTCAAAAGCGTCCGCGGTCGTTGCTTTTCTTTCAACTGTCCAACGTCGCGATTCGCGCAACGCGAATCTTCACGTTTTGCTCGGTTCAGCTTATGTGGCGGTCGGAAATCGGACCGCGGCCGTCGCGAGTTTTCGCCGGGCATATGCTCTCGATCCAAACAACAAAGACGCCGTGTCAGGTCTGGCCCGGCTTCATGCTTTACCTCGCAATTACACGGATCGAGAGACACCGTGGCGTCTGCGATTTCCACTACATGACGTTTTTAAGCCACCGACCGCCGGGGAGATTAAGGAAGTTGAGAAAGATTGGCGCAGTCGCGATCTTCGCCCGCGTGATGTCAGAGAAGTCGCCACCGGTGAAATCAAGTTTGGTGAGGACGTTTTCCGAGTGCGTGTCGTTTCTCATCTGGTGCACGGGCAAAAACACTTTGGCGCGATTATGATGCCGGCAAACGGCAACCTATCTTCTTATCCGGTAATTGTTGAAGCGAAAGGCGTCTCGTGGAATTACTTTCATCTCAATCTGACTGGCCTGGATGCGCCCGCGTTTATGAAAGACTCGCGGCGACAGTTCATTTATGTCGTGCCTTCCTTTCGCGGCGAAGTGATGAATTTCAATGGTGTTGATTACGAATCGGAGGGCGATCGCACGAACGCCTGGGATGGGGCAACCGATGACGCTTTGGCGCTGCTCAATGTCGCTTTAGAGACGACGCCGGCCGCCGATCCACATCGCATCGGCGTATTCGGACGAAGCCGCGGCGGCACTGTCGCGCTGTTGATGGCCGAACGCGATCCGCGGATTCGATGTGTGGTTGAGTGGGCCGGTCCAACTGACAGGTTTTCGCTGATGGGAACCGAAGGGTGGACACAGGAGGAGTTGTTTGCGGAAGGATTGCGCACGCGCGCCAGGCCGGACGAGACCGGCGGCCAGCGGGTCGAGCACTTTTTGTTAAAGGCGGTGCGCGGCGAAGAAGGTCTAACCGCGGTTCGTCACCGGCTAATTGCGAGCTCGCCGCTTTACTTTGCGCGTCGTCTGCCGCCCGCGCAATTACATTATGGAATGGAAGACACCTCGGTACCGGTCAGGAACGGCGTCGAGTTGGCGAAAAGTTTGCGGTTAAGAACTGTGGCGAAGCTGAACCGTGCAGCAACTGCGCGCGCGGATCTCGAACGTACGCGCGCGGTGGTAATGCAGCGCGGTCAGTTCGAAGCCTTCTTCTATCGCGGCCAGGGCCACGACACGGATCGTCTGTTGGCTCCCGTGCTTTCGCGACAATTTCTGATTGATTGCCTCGCAAGGTAATCGTCGTACTCAGCCCCCGAAAAGCAGCCGGCGTTGCGTCCCTACTGCCCCCTGCCTTCCGCCTTCTGCCTTATCTTCGCGCCTTTGCAGCCTCATGGTTAGGAAGGGGATCGGGTCGCTACCGCTCGCCGTTCTGACACGCCTCGTACATCGGCGCCGCTCCGCGACTCCAGCAACTTATACAACATTAACCCAGCTCGCAAAGCCTCACCTGGGGCTTCGATGGGAATCCGGTTGGCGCAATCACTCAACGAGCTGCGACGCAGCGGTCGTAGCTAAGCCCAAGGCGAGGCTCTGTGTTGAGTGTCAAGACATCGTTGACAAAAGACTATCACGACATCGTTGACACTTTTTCTGATTGACCTTGACCTCGAAGCAGCACCGCGGTGCTGCTTCGAGTGTGAAGGTCAACCTCCCGAATGGTCAGGTGTCGAAACGTAACCGTTAGCTTGCCATCGAACTCGTCGACTCTAACCAGTTCCTTTGCCAGCGCCTGACAAACAAAGTACCAGGTACCGTATTTACTAAACCCACCTTCATTATCGAGTCTTCGGACTTCACCACCGTTGTATTCCCATTCCCGAGGGTGCTCCTGATAAGGACGCAGATTCTCGCGCGAGTAGACCTCCGCTGGCGTCTTCATTCCCAAAGCTTCGTGCGGCCGTTGTTCGTTGTATTCCTGACGCACCTCCGCCGCCCATCTCCGCCATTCACTCATGCTCGCCGGCACCCCTCGATGTTCGGTGCGTTCCTTCAAGGTCCGGTGAAAGCGTTCCACCTTTCCCTGAGTCTGCGGATGATGCACCCCCGAATACTTGATCGTGATGCCCTGTTTGATGAGCCAAATCGAGAGCCAGGTCAGCCCGTGCTCCGTGTTGTTCGAATACCATGTTGACCCATGGTCCATGAGCATTTCCTGCGGCACTCCCACCCGCCGAAAATGCCTTTTTAGCACTTGATAAACCCCTGCTCCGTCGAGACTCGGCAACGGCCATAACCCCAGCAGGTAGCGACTGCAATCATCGATTAAAGTCAGCGGATAACACTTCCCGCCACCGGGCAATCGGTAATCGCCTTTGAAATCCATCTGTGCCAGTTCGTTGCAACTGCCCCGCGCAAATCGTTTCTCTGCCAGTCGCACAGCGCTCTCAGGTTTAATCCGTCCATTCCGCTTCAGAATGCGGTGAATCGTTATCGCCGGCAACACCAGCCCTTCCTGCTTCAGCACGTAGGCGATCTTATTGGCGCCCCATCCTTTCTCATCTCTGACCGCCAACACTCGTTGTTCTCGATCCCAACCCGTCCGCCGCGGGCTGCGCCGCGGTCGTCGCGACTTCTCCTTGAGCTCGGCTATCGTACCTGCTTCCTGATAACGCTTCAGCCACTTATAACCAGTCTGCCGGCTGATGCTGTAGTCCCGACTCAGTTGACTGAAACTCCCCCTCCTCCCGCTGGCTTCAATCACAAACTTCAATCGCTGTTCCATCACACTTTCCGTTTTCCAGGGCATCTGCGGCTCCTCCCGGGCCGCAGCTTACTCATCCGTTGAACTGTCAACGATGTCATGATAGGAAAGTGTCAACGATGTCATGATACTGAACA
>DASUTF010000106.1:0-3408 GCA_036374695.1 Pyrinomonadaceae bacterium | reverse complement strand
ACATGGCCGCGATGTTTGATGCGGACGATTATCTCCTGGCCGAGGTAGCAGCCTTTCGTGAAGCTGACGGCGTCGTCCAGATTCGTTTCCGTCACGACATTGTTCTCATCCATGTCGATACCGTAAAGCGGCACGCCGGCTTCGATGCGCAGCGTTTCGAACGTGACATTAGAGATTGGCGCCGCACCACTCGCCATCAACGCGTCACCTAATTTCGATCTGTCGTTCGCTTGAACAAACAGGTCGAAGCCGTCTTCGGCGGTGTGCGTCGCGCGAATGACGCTCACGGTCGCGTCGTCCAACTGCGCGTTCACTATTTTTTGACGCTCCACGCCAGCGGCTTCCGCACCGAACACGCGGGAGATGATCTCGGATGCCCTTCTCCCCTGCACCGAAAACATCGCCGTCTCGTCAGTCAGGTCCTGCAGGCGAAAATCGCCGGCAAGTGTGAATCGATCCAGCAGCGTGATAACCGTCTCGCGCGTCGCGCTTTCGGTGTCTATTAAAAAGCCGTCTTCGCGATGCGCGATGCGGACCGCGGCGAGCAGACGGCCTTGCACATTCGCGAACGCCGCCGCCATCCACGAATTCGCGGCAAGCGTCTTCATGTCATTCGTGATCAGGCCGTTGAGAAACATCACGGCTTCGGACCCGCTGATGAGAATGCGACCGCGCGAAGAGAGATCGATGAGACCCGCGCCGCCATCGCGCACGGCTGAGTATTCCGATGTTGAAATCGATGTGTGCTCGGGACTATTCATGCTTCAAAAGGTTCTGCGGGGGTAAACCATCCTTCCTCACCATGAGGCTTCAAAGTTGATCCTGTTTTCCGACTCTGGCTATTTAACTTTTGACCAACCCATTCAACAGTGAACAGTCGCTGTCAGGAAGGGCGGTTCACCCCCGCCGAGGGTCCATCGCCCTCGCGACCACTTTGTAATCCCGCACCTGTTGATTCGCGTCGCGACGGGTAATCAAAACCTGCGGGCTTGGATGGTACAGGGGAATCAGCGTTCGGTCGTTCCACTGCCGGACCTGCGCGCCATCATCACGCAATGTGAAGGGATGATCGTGCAGACGCTTCAGCGCCTCAAGTGCGACTCCGCCTAACGTAACGATAACCCGCGGATTGATCAGCGCAATCGTGCGCTGGAGAAAAGCCGAACAGTTGCGCAACTCCTGCGTTGTCGGCCGGCGGTTCGCGCCTGACGCGCCACGCGGATTACAGAGCGCAGCGCTGGTGATGAAAATTTCTGCCCGCCGCAAATTAGCTGCGGCGAGAAAACTTTCGAAGTTCTTTCCCGATTGATCCCCGGAGAATGGAATCCGCGTTTGGTCCGCGCCTTTGCGTCCGGGCGCTTCGCCGATAAACATTACGCGCGCGTCCACCGGGCCGTTCAGTTCGCTCAAAACGGCGGCGCGTCCGCACATTGCCGGACAGCGCGTACAGTTCGCCGCCTCTGCCACCAATTCTGCATACTGCTCTCTTTTCTGCATCACGGAAAAATCATTGACAACCTCGGGGGCCCTGGCTCAGAAGTGACGCCGCTATAACCCACAAAAGGAGGAGTCCCTATGCGTCGAGTATTGTACTTGTCTCTGTTTCTATTCGCCTGCGCCGTTCCAGCGCTGGCTCAAGATCCCGTCAAGGTCGATCCTAACCACTACAAGGTCGAAATCGAAAATGCGCAAGTGCGCGTGTTGCGCGTGAAGGTCGGCCCGGGCGAAAAGTCGGCGATGCATCGTCACCCGAACGCTGTCGCGATTTTCCAAACCAATGGCCCCGTCAAATTTACCTTTCCCAACGGCAAGACGGAAGAACGAGACATTACTGCCGGCACGACGTTATGGACGCCGGCCATCACGCACTCGCCCGAGAATATCGGCAGCGCCGAGTTCGAAGTAATCCTTGTCGAACTTAAAACGAGAAAACGGCGGGCGCCGAAGAAACCCGCGACCACGACTCCCACGCCGTAAGGCAAACGTCACGGAGCGAAACGAACGAGGGTCGCGGTTCCCGCGGCCCTCTGTTCTTGGTGCCAGCCGCCAAATTTGGTATTTACATTACCCTCCCCCGAGCTACAAGTCGCGCGTCGCACAGGAGATTAACAGATGGAAGATTTTGAAAAGCTGGGAGCGTTCTATCTCGGCCGGCCGTATGATCTGAAATACAAGCAACGTCGCGACGGCCTGGTTCTTTACGATTCGAAAGACCTGGTGACGCACGCCGTCTGCGTGGGTATGACCGGCAGCGGCAAGACGGGGCTTTGCATCGGCCTGCTCGAAGAAGCCGCCATCGACGGCGTGCCGGCGATAGTGATCGATCCGAAAGGGGATCTCGCAAACCTTCTGCTGACATTTCCGGAGCTTCAGGCAAGTGACTTCCTGCCATGGATCAATCAGGAAGACGCGCAAAAGAAAAACCTTTCTCCGGCGGATTACGCTTCGGCGCAAGCCGAAGCCTGGAAAAAAGGATTAGCGGACTGGGGCCAGGACGGCACGCGCATAAAGCGACTGCGCGAGACGGCGGATTTTCGCATTTACACGCCCGGCAGCAATGCGGGCATTCAAGTCTCGATTCTGAAATCGTTCTCCGCGCCGCCACCGGCGCTGCGCGAAGATAGCGAACTGTTGGCTGAGCGAGTGAATACGACCGTAACCAGTCTGCTCGGCTTGCTCGGCATCGAGGCCGACCCAATCAAGAGCCGCGAGCACATTCTCCTCTCAAACATTCTGCACGGCGCCTGGATGGCGGGAAAAGATTTGGACATTGCCGCGCTGATTCAACAAATTCAATCGCCGCCCTTGACGAAGATTGGCGTCCTCGACGTTGAATCGTTTTTCCCGTCCGGCGATCGCTTTCAGTTAGCGATGTCTCTGAACAATCTGCTGGCCGCGCCCGGTTTCAGCGCCTGGATGGAAGGTGAGCCTCTCGACATTCAGAATGTTCTCTACACTCCACAAGGCAAACCGCGAGTGGCGATTTTTTCCATAGCGCATCTCAGCGATGCGGAACGAATGTTCTTCGTTTCGCTCTTGCTGAACCATGTGCTGGGCTGGATGCGGACGCAATCCGGCACGATCAGCCTGCGCGCGATTCTCTACATGGATGAAATCTTCGGTTACTTTCCGCCGGTGGCGAATCCTCCCTCGAAGCTTCCTTTGCTGACCTTGTTGAAGCAAGGTAGGGCTTTTGGGCTCGGCGTTGTGTTGTCCACGCAGAACCCTGTCGATCTGGATTACAAAGGGCTTTCGAATACCGGCACATGGTTCATCGGCCGGCTGCAAACTGAGCGTGATAAAGCGCGAGTGATTGAGGGACTGGAGGGCGTGGCCGCCGGCAGCGGGCAAAAGTTCGACCGTCAGGAGATGGAACAGATCCTCGCGGGCCTCGGCAATCGCATTTTT
>DASUTF010000105.1:0-14034 GCA_036374695.1 Pyrinomonadaceae bacterium | reverse complement strand
ATCGCAATCGAGGTCCTGTACATCGACGTGCTTGTGCGGCACCCACTGCGCGCCATCGATCAAAACCGGCACACCGTATTTGTGCGCGCTGTCGATCATCTGCTTGACGGGATTGACCGTGCCCAGGGCGTTTGAGACGTGCGCCAACGCGACCAGCTTTGTCTTGTCATTGAGCAGCGCTTCGTATTCATCGATCAGCAACTCGCCCGCATCATTCATCGGGATGACGCGCAGCTTAGCGCCCTTCTCTTCGCACAGCATCTGCCAGGGAACAATGTTGGCGTGGTGCTCCATGGCCGAGATGATTATTTCATCGCCCGCGCCAATGAATTTCCGGCCATAGCCGTGCATCACCAGATTGATGCCTTCGGTGGCGCCGCGCACAAAGATGCACTCCTTCACGTCGCGCGCGTTGATAAAGCGCTTGACCTTTTCACGCGCGCCTTCATAAGCGTTGGTCGCCTTCATGCTGAGGTAATGCACGCCGCGATGAATGTTTGAGTGTTCGTATTTCAGGTACTGACTGCCGCGCTCAACCACCAACTGGGGAACCTGCGAAGACGCGGCATTGTCCAGATAGACCAGCGGCTTCCCGTGGACCTGAGTGGTCAAAACCGGGAAGTCTTTTCGGATCCGATCGACGTCCCACGTAGCGCTAGGCTTGGGTCTGATCGGTACCAGCTGCTCTACAGTAGCCATATTAAACTGACTATTTGCGCTCCGGTCGTTGCGGCGGTGGAATCAGCTTCCAGGAAATGGTGCAGTTATCCCCTCGCTGAAGTGACTCAATTCGGAACAAGGCGTAAAAATCGCGTTCGTCGTCCACGACGTGAATCGCGTACATGTGGCCCAGGTTAGCCCTCAACACGTCAGAGCTGGTCCGAATCTCGGCGGGACGTTTGCCTTTGCAGGGGTCGATTGGGTCGCGGGGTCTGTCTGGCATACTGGTGCTCGGACGCTCCACGCTGCGGTCTACTTGACTCCCGTCGGCATTTCGGCCGTCCTCGCCATCCTTTCCAGGCAATGCCTCAGCGCCCGGCATTCCGTCACAGCCATCCTTGCCCCTCGTTGATATGAAGACTTCGCGTTTCTCGCCCGGTTTTAGTTTCGCGAGCGGCTCGAGCCAGGGGACCATGAAGCTGTCGGTCCAGGCAAGCTTTCCGAGATCCAGGATCACACTGCGATTATTCTGGGCCGCCGAAATTTGCAACCAGTCAAACTCATCCCCGATACGCCCATAACCATATCCCACGTCACCGAATCTGTTGCGCGGCGCGTAAGTGGCAAGCTGGAGATCAACTGACGCCCGGCTCTGATTGCGGTACTGCAGCGGTGAATACAAGGTGATTGTGTGTTGAGCCGGATCCTGTGCCCTTACCGATCCCACAACCACGAACGCGATCAGGGCCAATCCAAACCAGAGAACGTTTTTCATGTAAGGTCCTCCAATCCACTTGCGCCTGAACCATGACTCAGCCGATTAAGAACCACTGAGTCCAATTCCCGCTTGATCGACTCGATTTTGATTTTTTCGATGACTTCTTCCGCAAAGCCGTAAGTAAGCATGTTCTTCGCGAGGGCAGGATTGATGCCGCGGCTTTCGAGATAGAAGAGTTCATCCTCGCTCAGTTGTCCGACCGCAGCGCCGTGCGCGCATTTGACGTCGTCGGCAAAAATTTCGAGTTGCGGCTTCGTATCGACATGCGCTTCCTCAGACAGCAAAAGGTTCTTGTTCGTTTGCTGCGCGTCCGTCTGCTGCGCCCCATGCCGGACAAACACCTTACCGTTAAAGACCGCGCGCGACTTGCCATCGAGCACGCCCTTGTAGAGCTGCCGGCTGGTCCCATGCGGGTGCCGGTGATCGATCAACGAATGTGTGTCGCTGTGCTGGTCTGCGCCAATCAGATAGAGGCCGTCGACGGCGCAATGACTGCCCTCTTCATCGAGCGTTACCTCTATGTCATGCCGCGCCAGCAATCCGCCGAGATTGATACTCGTCGTTTCATAGGCTGAATCGCGGCTGGTTCTGGCTTTCGTCGTGGCGATATGGAAAGCGTCCGCACTCTCGCGTTGAATGCGATAGTGATTTATGCGCGCGCCGGGTTTGACGGCCACGTCGATAACGGCGTCGGTCAAATAACGCCCTTCGGTCATGCCGGCGTACGACTCCACAATCGTGGCCGAGCTATTTTCCTCAGCCAGAATATGCACGCGCGGAAAAGATGCGGGCGTATGGCCGTTCGTCGTTTCCGAAATGAAAAGCAGATGAATCGGGACGGCCACTTCGACGCCGCGCGGTATCAGCAGGAAGGCGCCACTCACAAACAGGGCCGCATTGAGAGCGGTGAACCCGTTGTCGTGGCCGCCAGCGAAATGGGAACTCAACAGTGACTCGTACTCAGGTCGCCCTACCGCTTCGGCCAGATTCACGACTACAACGCCGGCCGGCAGGTTTGAAACTGAAGAACTCGCGCGTTGAAAGATCCCGTTTACAAAAACCAGGCGACTGTCGCGCGCTTCTGCGAAAGTAAACTTGCTCAGTTCGCCGTTCAGCGTCGTCGCAGATTCAAACGACGGAGTGAAAGCAGTGCGCGCAATCAACCCCGTGTTTGTGTATTTCCAATCCTCTTCGCGTACGGTTGGGAAACCGACGCGATCGAACTCGGCGAAGGCGTCTTCGCGAGCGCGGCGCAGCCAGGCGGGTTCGCCGGATTGCTGTCTAAGCAACTCGCGGAACGCGCTGGCGTATGAATTCTCTTCTTTAATTAATTGCAACGTCGCAACCGATCTATTGCCCGCTAAAGCGGGCTCATAAAATAATGGATATGTTCTTCTACCCAGCGCTAAAGCGCTGGGCTACTGTCAAACTTCGCTCCGGCGGAAAAACCGCCTACTGCTTACTGCTTACTGCCAACGGCTTACCATTGCTGCTCTTCAGCCAGTCGTAGCCCTTCTCTTCCAATTCGAGCGCCAATTCCTTGCCGCCTTCTTTCACGATGCGACCGCCCGACAGGACGTGCACAAAATCCGGAATGATGTAGTTCAACAAACGCTGGTAGTGCGTCACGAGAATGACCGCCTTGTCCGGGCTATGAAGTTTGTTGACGCCTCCCGCGACGATGCGCAGAGCGTCGATGTCCAATCCTGAGTCGGTTTCATCCAGCACTGACAGTTTCGGATCGAGGACGGCCATCTGAAGGATCTCGTTTCGCTTTTTCTCGCCGCCGGAGAAACCTTCATTCACGGAACGCGTCATGAAGCTCGCATCCATTTCCACGATTCTCGCTTTTTCCTTCAGCAGGTCCTTGAACTCCAGCGGATCCAGTTCTTCCTGGCCGTGATGTTTCTGCTTCTCGTTGTAAGCAAGCCGCAGGAATTGCGCGTTCGAAACACCGGGCACCTCAACCGGATACTGAAATGCCATGAAGACGCCTTCACGCGCGCGCTCATCGGGCGTCATTTCCAGCAGGTTCTTCCCGTTGTAAATGACTTCGCCGGCGGTCACTTCGTACTGCGGATGACCAGCAAGCACTTTCGCCAGAGTCGATTTACCCGACCCGTTCGGGCCCATGATGGCGTGCACCTCGCCTGGCTTAATGGTCAGGTTGATGCCTTTGAGAATCTCGTTGCCATCAACCGATGCATGTAAGTTACGTATCTCTAACACTTAGTCTCCTTAAATAATTCTCTCTCCGTGCCTCTGTGCGATCTCCGTGTCTCTGTGGTGAATACTAGTTCGGCAAACTTCACCACAGAGACACCGAGACTACACAGAGACACAAAGTTCTTCTTAGCCCACCGAACCCTCGAGCTTCAATCCCAACAGCCGCGTCGCTTCGACGGCAAACTCCATCGGAAGTTGCAGGAACACGTCTTTACAGAAACCGTTGATGATCAAGCTGACGGCGTCTTCCTGCGAGATGCCACGCTGCATCAGATAGAACAACTGCTCTTCGCTGATGCGCGAAGTTGATGCTTCGTGCTCAACCTGCGAGCTGTTGTTCATCACTTCGATGTACGGGAAAGTGTTCGCGCCCGCATTCGATCCAATCAGCATCGAATCGCATTGCGTGTAGTTCCGCGCGTTCGAAGCTTTCGGCATGATCTTCACCAGCCCGCGATAGCTGTTGTTCGCGTGACCGGCCGATATGCCCTTCGAAATAATCGTCGAGCGCGTGTTTTTCCCGAGGTGAATCATCTTCGTGCCGGTGTCGGCCTGTTGCGCGTGGTTCGTCAGCGCCACCGAATAGAACTCGCCGGTCGAGTTGTCCCCGAGCAGAATGCACGAAGGATACTTCCAGGTGATTGCCGAACCAGTCTCAACCTGGGTCCATGAAATCTTTGAATTGACTCCGGCGCATTTGCCGCGCTTCGTCACGAAGTTGTAGATCCCACCCACACCATTCTCATCGCCGGCGTACCAATTCTGCACGGTCGAATATTTGATTTCGGCGTTGTCGAGCGCCACCAGCTCAACCACCGCGGCGTGCAACTGGTTTTTATCGAACTGCGGCGCCGTACAGCCTTCGAGATAGGAAACGTAAGCGCCCTCTTCCGCGACAATCAGCGTGCGTTCGAATTGGCCGGATTCAGAGTTATTGATCCGGAAGTAAGTCGAAAGCTCCATCGGGCAACGAACGCCCTTGGGAATGAAGCAGAAAGATCCGTCCGAGAAGACCGCGCTGTTCAGCGCCGCATAGAAATTGTCGTTCGTCGGCACGACTGAGCCCAGGTACTTCTTAACAATCTCCGGATGTTCGGTCACGGCTTCGCTGAATGAGCAGAAGATGACGCCGTGCTTTCTCAGTTTTTCCTTGTAAGTAGTCGCGACGGAAACAGAATCAAAGACTGCGTCAACCGCAACGCCGGCCAACTGCTTCTGTTCGGACAAAGGGATGCCAAGCTTCTCGAAGGTGCGCAGCAATTCCGGATCGACTTCGTCGAGGCTTGCCTTCGTCGCCTTCTGCTTCGGCGCGCTGTAATAGATCATGTCCTGGTAGTCGACCTGAGGAAAAGTAAGGTTCGGCCAGCGCCGCGGCTCTTCCATCTTGAGCCAGTTACGATAAGCCTTCAGCCGAAAGTCGAGCATCCACTCGGGCTCGTTCTTCTTGGCTGAGATCACACGGACGGTCTCTTCGCTGAGGCCGCGCGGAATCGTCTCGGCTTCAATGTCGGTGACCCAGCCGTATTTGTATTCTCTGTTTGCGAGTATTTCAGCAGTGCTCATCTGTTTATCTCGATTCGCATCGGTCCCAGTCTGGTTTGCAAACTCTGAATCTGGTGCAGCGCGGCATCGACCGTCGCTTCGGTTCCAATCAGCTGCGCCAGGGTAATTTCCGACAAAGCGCTCTGGACGATCTCATGCAGCCCGACGATGACCGGCCGGATGCCGCAGTCGCTCGTGTGAATGCAGGTGTCCAACACGCCGGTGTGCGTCTGGCAGAAACGATCGACCGTGTCCTCGTCCAGCACGCGAATCACTTCGTTCAAACGAATCTCAGCAGCAGGTCGCGCCAGGGTGTAGCCGCCGTTCGCGCCGCGCTGCGACTGAGCCAGGCCAGCCCTAACCAGAATCCCCATCAGCTTGCCGGCGTTCGCGACCGACAAACCCTCGCGTTCCGCGATCTGGTTGAGCGTCAGAGAGAGCCCGGACACTTGCGTGTGTGCCAACTGCACAAGGCAGCGCAAACCATATTCTTCATGTGCGGAAATCTTCATTTTTGGTGATTTTCTTGGATTTCGGGCTGATTATAGCATTCTTTACTTTTTAATCAAGTTTCGAAGGGGTGCATCTGAATCCGCCCAACGAATCGGCTTCTTGCATTCAGATTGGCGTTATCGATGAAACAGAATCCGAACAATAATTCCGTAACCTGCGCGGGACACACACGCATTAGAGTTCGAATCTCTTAGTCGAGGAGTTGCACCCTGACTACGACTGTTCACGCGCGCTTAGCCCGCTCCAAACGCCCTTTGAGCGCGTTCAAACGGTGGCTATTCGACGGCTGGGTCAAGGAAATCGAAGGGCCGTTCGAACGCGAGAAGGAGCATCATCGCCATCACCCCTGGTACAAGGTGATGTGCTTGACGGGCGTGGATTATTTTTCGACGCTCGGCTACCAACCCGGCATTGCGTTTCTTGCAGCCGGCGCGCTCTCGCCCATCGCGACCATCATTCTGGTCCTGTTGACACTCTTTGGCGCGCTGCCGATTTACCGTCGCGTCGCCACTGAGAGTCCACACGGCGAAGGCTCGATCTCGATGCTGGCCAACTTGCTTTCCTGGTGGAAGGGCAAATTCTTCATCTTGATTCTGCTGGGCTTCGTCGCCACCGACTTCATCATTACGATCACTCTGTCAGCGGCTGACGCCACCGCACACATCGTCGAGAATCCGCTCGTCCACGACGCGCTGCAAAGTTTCAATCACACGGCCGTGAACATCGGTCTGACCATCGCCCTGATTGCGTTTCTTTCAGCCGTCTTCCTGAAAGGCTTCAAAGAAGCCATCGGAATCGCCGTCGTACTGGTGGTCGCTTATCTTTTGCTCAACCTCGTCGTCATCTCCGTGGGGCTGGTTCACATCGCGCAGAATCCTTCCGTGATTCCGAATTGGGAGCGTATGTTGATGGGTCATCCCCAGGTCGGCGGGAACTGGTTAATGGCAATTGGCATCGGCCTGATTGTGTTTCCCAAACTGGCTCTGGGCCTCTCCGGATTTGAAACCGGCGTCGCCGTCATGCCGCTGGTGAAGGGGGACCGGGGCGAGACAGAGGAAAATCCGCGCGGCCGAATTCGAAATACGAAAAAGCTGCTCCTGACCGCGGCGCTGATCATGAGTTTCATGCTCATCACGAGCAGTTTTGTCACGACGCTGCTGATACCGCCTGAAGAATTTCGCCCCGCGACGGCCGAGCTGCCTGCCGGTGAAGCTTCCGGCCGCGCGCTGGCCTATCTCGCGCACGAGTATCTTGGGAATGTCTTTGGCACGGTTTACGACCTCAGCACGATTCTGATTCTTTGGTTTGCGGGCGCGTCGGCGATGGCTGGATTGCTGAACATCGTGCCGCGTTATTTGCCACGGTACGGCATGGCGCCTGAGTGGACGCGCGCAATGCGACCGCTGGTCATCGTCTTCACGATCATCGCCTTTGCCATCACTGTGATTTTCAAAGCAGACGTGAACGCGCAGGGCGGCGCCTATGCGACCGGCGTTCTGGTTTTAATGACTTCGGCCGCTGTCGCGGTAACGATATCCGCGGTCCGTCGCAAGCAAAGGTTGTGGGGCTTCGTCTTCGGTCTGATCACTCTGGTATTCGCCTACACCACGATCCTAAACGTGATCGAGCGACCCGACGGAATCAAGATCGCAAGTTTCTTTATCGGGCTGATCGTTCTGGTTTCCCTGCTCTCGCGCATCGTACGCAGCACGGAATTGCGAGTCGATCAGTTCGAGATCGACGAAACTGCTAATCGCTTCATCGACGAAGCGGCCGCGCAGGGCACGATTCGCATCATCACTAACCGGCCCGAGGAAAGTAATGAAGAGGAATACCGTCTGGAGATGGCTGAGCATCGTGAAGATCACAACCTGCCGAGGCGCGATCCCATTCTGTTCCTCGAAATCGAAGTCTGCGACGCGTCCGAGTTTGCGAACACAATGAAAATTGAAGGCAAGGACATCGGGGGCTATCGCGTGCTGCGCGCCGAGAGTGCCGCCGTCCCGAACGCGATTGCGGCGTTCCTGCTTTACCTGCGCGACCGCACTGGAAAACTCCCGCACGCGTACTTCCACTGGGGTTCGGGAAATCCCATCGCGTATTTGTTTGATTACGTGGTATTCGGGCGAGGCGACACCGCGCCGGTGACGCGCGAAGTGCTTCGCCAAGCCGAACCGGACGAGGAAAGCCGTCCGGCAATTCACGTTGGCGGATATTGAAAGGCTGTCCTTCCAAAGTGAAGACGAATCTGCCGTCTGCGCAAGCCACCGGCTGAGGGCAAGCACTATGGTTCGGCCTCTGAGCGCCTTAGGCTGCCTCGGAACATTAAGTACAACAGGCTGCGAACCCGGGCTGTTGCCGAACTCAGCCACAAGCTGCAGCCTGTTGTCCCGTCTTGCGAGAAGTTTTTTACGCCAACTCTTGTCGAATTCCTTAGCTCAGCAATTGCTTCGATACTTTCACCGAGTTCGCGTACAGCGTGGATAGTTCCTTCAGACCCGCCGCTGCGCCTCCTCTCAATTGCTTATCCAGCTTCTCCGGTGTGACGTCGCGTAAACGCTTCACGCTGTTTTCGATTCCACTGCCCTCTTTGTGAATTAGTTCTGAAGCCGCGCGTATTACGCCGCCCAGAATGGCTGCCTCAATAAGGTCAGGCGGCGGGCACGTTAGACACGGGTCCGGCCGGGGCGGGAATGGTCGCTTGGGGATCGGAACCGCCAGGTAGCGATCGATAAGACGTTCGCGAAGTTTAATATCAAGATCTCCGACCCAATCGAATATAAACTGCGTAACCCAACATGGGCCGTACCACTTGATCAAGTAGTGTCGGAAGGTGCGGCCCAACTCGAACACTCCCACCTTCGCATGAAACTCTTCAATGCCGGGGTAGGCATAGAAGCTTTCCAGCACGTGGAAGTAGAAGCAATGACGCGGGATATGTGGCGGCGCAAGCCACACGCCAAGGTTAAGGTAGTACCGCTTTATCTTTTCCCAATTTGGTCCACCAGCAGCTTCAAGCTCCGTAATATTGATATTCATCCAGTGATGCCAGGTGGAGTCACTAGCCACGCGTCCAAGGTTAATGCGATGCCCGTCGTAAACGCTGATCATCGCGAAACGCTTTGCGGCAGAATCGCCCTTTTCGTGATCCAGGGGCGGGTCGGCCAGTGTCTGGCCATGAGCGATTACCATCGGCAAGGGCTGCACACTACTGACCGTCGGATACTCGTCACCGCTGACACCGCCGCCAAAATTATAGGTGTTGGTCAGGGTGATCGGATCAAGTCCTACATCGGGCTGGGCCACGTGATCAAACATCACGCCTTCGTGCGGGTGGTCCGGCATCACATCTATCGGGCCAAGCGTGGGGTGGCACAGCACCGGATGCGGACGTTTATGCACATGCCACGGAGTATGGAAATGCCACATCCAGGGAACCCACGAAATTGGCTGAGGAACCGTGTCACTTTGCCGCTCAAATTCAATCTCCTCGAGACCGGCAGCCTCAGCGGCATTCGCTGGCCGATTGCTGTCGATTCTTAGGGGTCCATCAATCGGCGGCACACCTTGCACATTCGTCCATGCTCGCATCGTACCCACGCGCGGAATGCGACTGCACATGGAAGCCCCGACAAAATCGTGATCACCAGTCGCGAACAGACCGCCTTTGTTATTCATCCAAGTCGTCAGGGCGGCAAGCTCTGCGTTACTGGCAGCGATGGCTGACGCCGCAGTGATGTCAGCATCATTCGTTGGATGTACAAACCCGGCATGAGGCTTAAAGCCAAAACACCACACTTCGTGGTATTGATCGATAACACGCGTGCCATCTGCCAGCGTGCTATCGAAGCGAAAACCCAGATACTTGGCATTAGTTCCCGTGGGTGCCGGCACTACCGAAAATGCACTCGTGTTCCGCAGGCCGACATCCACATGAAAGTGAATACACCCTACACTGGACTCGCGCATTAAACGGATCACTCGCTCAATGCCAAAAGAGTTTGCGCCAGGTGAAAGACTAATTTCCGTATCGACTACGATCAGAATCTTCACGTGAGTGTGGAAGAATTTATCGAGGTAATCAACGAGGACTGGACGACCAAAGTCCACAACATGAGATAGATCCAAACCATTACTCATAACACCTCCTTAGAGTTGCAATGGTATGGAGAATGGGAGAGACAACGCACGCTTGCACGCAGTCAAGTCAGGCTCCACTGTTGGCTCTCGACGAAGCCGGGAAAGGCCTATCGTAAACGTGAGGTTGTCGACTCTCAATTCCATAACGCGGTTGAGAAAGCGGCACGCTCGGCCAACTCGTCGTTGGGTAGAAGCCCAGTGCCGATGTGCTTAGCGAGGATGGGCTACTTCACGCCATTTGGGTTTAAATTGACTCAACTGACGTGAGGTTGGGGTGGTGTGGCTGATTCGTGAGCACAAACAACCCACAGCACTCAGCCGTCACAATCCAGCTTACAGATTCGGTGGGCACGATATGCCTCTAAACGGCAAAAGTCAATAGTTTCGAACACATTCCGAATGGCTTGGCCTCAGAGTTTGCGCACACGATGAAGTTGGAGAAGGACATCGGAGGCCTATCGCTTGTTGAGCGCTGAGAGTGCCGCGGTGCCCAACGCGATTGCGGCGTTCCTGCTTTACCTGCGCGACCGGACGGGCAAGCTGCCGCACGCGTACTTTCACTGGGGTTCGGGAAATCCAATCGCGTATTTGTTCGATTACGTGGTATTTGGGCGGGGCGATACCGCCCCGGTCACGCGCGAAGTGCTTCGCCAAGCCGAGCCGGATGAGGAAAGCCGTCCGGCAATTCACGTGGGCGGATACTGACACTAGACAGATGCGGCCTAGTGACCACACCACTGATCTTCACAAGGGATTCCATCCCCGTCGCCGTCCATCTTTGTTCCGGGACAATTTCGGAGATAGAAGGTAGCTTCTTCACAAGACGACATCTCGGAACAGTGGGTTTTACCTTCACAGCGAAACTGTGTCTGGCTTGCCACGGGCTGAGGGGACCGCTCCGACGGCCCTTGGGACGTTCGCGCACAAGCGGAAACCGAAGCTACGAGCCAGATACCGATAAGCAGAAAACGTCCGTCCATCGTGTTAGTCCCAACGGTTGAGTTGACGCGCGGCGCGAATTTCAATTCATCCTTCCGCCTTCATCCTTCACCTTGCTTTTAACGCTCCGCCGCTCCGGTGCAATGATTCTTGGGGTTGCGCCCGATGTAATAACCCGAACTCAGCAGACGGTCAACGTGGATGACAGCCACAACGAGTCGCGAAGCGACGACAGATGGTAGCCCCGGGTGAGCGAGCGCAGCGAGCGTAACCCGGGGATCACGTCCCCTAAGAATTCCAAGCCCGCGAAGCGGGCGACAGACGGTTGAACATTGCGAACCTGTTATTTATTGCGCCCCTGCAGGGCGCGGAAGTCTTTTTCTATCTGATCCAGGCGTGGCGTCCCGATGCGTCGGGACTTACCGCTGGCTAATATCTGCAACCGCTGCGGGGTTGGTGGAGACTCAGCAACCTATTGTCGCAGGATCTTCTTCAGCGCTTTTCCTTTTACGAGTTCATCAATCAGCTTGTCGAGGTAGCGTACTTTTCTCATCAACGGATCTTCTATTTCTTCCACGCGAATACCACACACTACGCCCTTGATGAGTGAGCTACCCGGATTAAAGGCGGGCGCTTGAGCAAAGAAAGTTTCAAAATCGCTTTCCTTTTTCGATTTGCTGCTGTAATCCCTTTTGGCTGTAGCCGGTCAACCAGCAGATGATTTGGTCGACTTCATCCTTCGTGCGGTTCTTCCGTTCCGCTTTTTGGACATACATCGGATACACCCTGGCGAACTTCATCGCAAAAATTTTATGTTGAGACATCGTGAATCCTCCACGCCCACCAGTACGATGATTGTTAGATGCGGCTTTCAACGGGAACGTGTCACTTACTCTCAGATCACTCCGCGGCTCTAAAATCATTCGCCGCCGCGAGTAGTCGAAGATCACCTTGAAGCGGCGGAACACTGCCCCGCCAATAAACCCATCAGCATCAGTGTTGGGATCCGCGAAACGAAACTCTGTCACCGGAGCGGAAATCTTAAACTCACCGAGCTGCACTGCTTCCAGCGTGCCAATCCACGATTTCTCCTTCTCATGACCGCCAAGTCCGCACACCGGTACTGACGTCATCCCTTCGGTTGAAGCTAAGAGGCGGTGCTCATTCATAAACGGCTTCAGCAGGCTTACGGCCTGCGCGCTTCCGGTATCGAGCAAGAAACGCCCCGTCAAAGGCGCCCGCCCCGCCGCTTTGATTTGAGCTTGCGCGAAAATGTGTTGCTCGCCTATCTCGAGAGGGATGTCCTTGCCGCTGCCTCCATACTTGTAGCTTGATCGTTCATACACATTGAGAAGGTGGTGCGCATAATCTATTTCGACAACAAATTGATCGAAGAACTCTTTGCCAAGAATTCCATCTACCTCTCGTTTAGCTCCGCTTTGCTTGCTCCTGTCGGAGGCGATACTGCGGCCCTCTTCATCGACGTTGAACTCATTGACACAAGACTCAACTGCGTCGAGCGACACAGCCAGAAGCCGCCCGTGCGAGAGCGCAACACCGGGTAAGCTAAAAGACACGTTGTCCGTTACCAGGTAAACATCTGGCTGCCTAGCACCGATTCCTCCCGCCTGCCCGATCAACTTGAGTTTCAGACCGATGGTCCGCGCGTGTCTTGCATGGATGATTGAGTGAGCACCCGTGTCCAGGATGAACGACAGAGGTCGAGAGCCGTTTACGCTTACACGCACATAGATGAGGTTATCGTCGAGTTCAAAGCGAACAGCGACGGGGCTTTTGCCGGAACTGGAACGAGCATCAGCACAAAAAGCTGGTGGGCAGAAAATGAGGCACAGCAAAGCGCCAATTACGATGACGGGGGTTAGTAAAAGGCCTGTATGTTTCATGCTAGCCCACGAAGCCGGGGCTAAAAAGGGTGAAGCGAAATGAAGGCGGAATTTGTTTTGTTTCATCCTTCATACCTTACTAATCCGGCTCTAAGCCCGAGTTGTTAGGCTGCCCAGGAGGAAGTCCAACGAGAAGAATAGAATCCTGGACTCTAACTCTCATACCAAACTCACTTGCTAATTCTGAAGAGAAACCGTCTCACGGTTAATTCAGTTTTATTGCTTCCAAACGGATGCCCCCTTCGACGGTCATAAACATTTTGTAAGCTTTGGTTTTTTCGTCCCAGACAAACTCGAAAATGTCATCCTCTTGCGGGTTGGTGAAGAACAGAATCTCGCTTTCGGCAAACAGCTCCGTTTTCACATCGCCCTGGACGAAATAGAACTTGCCGGCTTCAGTCTGTAATTCGAAGGTCTGCTTGATGTCTATTTTCAAGGCGTACTTGCCGACGTATCGCTGCAAAATGTCTTCGCTTAGTTTGACAGCAACGCGGTTCGTTTTCGTCGGAATCTTGACGGGCTTGCCCGAAACAATATCCGGAATGTCTTTGGTCATTTGGACGAGGGGAAGCTCGCCGTAATTACTTAGAAAAATGTACGTCAGGCCCGTTTTCGTGTTCTTGTAAAAATAAGATTTGTAGCCGTCAATCGCCCCGGCGTGAACGACCTCGCCCTTTTCGTTAAGCATCTGGTCAGCGACTCTCTTCGACGTCAGCTTAGGATTAAAGATCCCGCGCGCGAATCTAAACATGTCGTCAATCGTCGAATAGAAACGTCCTGATTCAAACTTTTCATATTCACTCGCGTCGGCTGCGGTGATTTTTTTGTTTTTCAGGACAAATCCACCGGAGAATTTCTTGGGCTTCCGGTAGTTGTATTCATAGGTGTTCGACATCGCGAACGGCCTGAGGAGGTTTTGTTCGATAAACTTCTCATAGCCGCCTGCCGCTTGGGAAAGAATATAAAGCAGAATTTGATAGGCGACGTTTGAATAAAGCGTCTCCGCGCCTGGCTCGAACTGTAAGCTTTCTTTTTTTGCGAGTTCGACTAGTTTGACCAGCGTAACGTTCCTCAGTTTTTCGCGGTCGGCAAGTTCGCGTGGCAATCCGGAAGTGTGCGTCACCAAATGGCGCACGGAAATCTTGTCGCCGTTCGGAAAATCGGGAATGAATTTGTTTAGCTTGTCGTCGAGGCTGATTTTTCCCTGTTCTTCCAATTTCAGAAAAGCGAATTTAACGAAAAGTTTTGCAACCGACGCAATCATCAGTTGATGATCCACAAAGGTCTTCAGGCCTTCGACGTTCGTGGGGAGGTTGTAGGTTTTTTTCAAGA
>DASUTF010000104.1:0-21383 GCA_036374695.1 Pyrinomonadaceae bacterium | reverse complement strand
TCGGGCGGTCGATGCGCGTGCCGTCGGTTTGCTCGATGATGAGCCGGGCGCCCGGCGGCGTTTCTTGAGGGGCCTTCTCAGTTGCCGGCTTCTCTTCAGTCTTCCGTTCTTCTTCAGCAGGCGGCTTCTCTTCTCCGGCCTTCGGCTGCTCAGTTTCCGTCTTCGTGGTTTCAGTTTTTGGAGGGGTCGTCCGCGTAGTTCGCGGCGGCGTCCGTCCGCGCGGGTTCCGCCGGGGCGGTGTTCTCGTTGTGTTCCGGCGCGCTGAAGGCGTCGTAGCTACCGGTTTTTCTTCCGCAGGTTTTTCAACCTCAGTCTCAGCCGGTTTCGGCTCTTCCACTGCTACTTCCCCGGGCGGCCTCGGGATCGTCGCGCCGACTGAGGAGAGGCGCTGCACGTTCTTGTCGGAAGGTTTGTCGGGCTCCTTTTCGGTCGGAACATTCTCGGCAACAGGAATGCCGCCGGTGAACGGCTGAAACGATCCGCCCAGCGTGATGCGATAGTTACCGGCATCGTCGTTGGGCGTCCGCGCTTCAAGGCGCAAAATCACAATCTGTCGGGTGCGAAAATACAGACTCTTCGTCACTTCCGGCGGAATCGTGCCTGCGTAAATGGTGATCTTTGTCAGCGGACGAAACGTGACCGCCGTGAAAACATCGACATCGCCATTCAGGTTCCGGCTGTTCACCGTCACGATCAGATCACCGGGCATTGCTTCGAACGCGTAGTAGTGGCGCGTCAACCGCGAATCGCCGAGATCAAGCGGCACGATCGTTCCATTAATTTCATTGGTGAAGACGGGCGTCGGCAGTTCCTGGTTCGTCGACTGGGCGGCAACCTGGCTCCACGCGGCGGGCGCTAGCGAAGCGACTAATAGAATCAGGAGTGAACGCAGGGACTTCAAAATCACGGACCTTCCGTAGCGAGTCTCTCTCACTTTGATACCCGAACAGGGTTTGAGCGATGCGATTCTACAGGCCGTAACGATGTCGTGGCAAAAGCGCAGATGTCGACTTCTTCATCGCGTCCCAGACAAGCGCGCACCACTGTCCCGCTGACCGTCGTTTGCCGGCAGCGCAATCCATGACTGATTGCTCCTCTGAGCGAAAAGACCCGGCGATGGGAATTTTCCCGCTGGGCCATGTCTACCGACGTTTTGCCGTGAGCAAAATAGTGCGATTTTAGTCAAGTTTGGGAAAGGAACGGTCATTGCTCTTCTAACTTAACCGTCACAGCTTTTTTCGCGCGAGAACCCGTCTTTGACGCTCTCGTACTTTGCAAAAATAAGCGCAACGGCACGCGCCGGCCTTCGATTTCCGCGAAGGTGTCTTAGGTTGACAGTGCTGGTTGGCCACTATAGAGTACGCACGCTCTTAAGTAGTTTTTCCACCGACGGTCGGGTGCGGACGCCCGACGGTGCGTGTGGTGTCGGAAGCCCAAAGCCCCCAAGACGTTTCTCTTGCCCGCTTGCCGCTTCTCCCGAAACACCCGCGGAAAAATTGATCTAAACACCCTGCTGGCGGTGACGTCTGTCGCCGCCAGTTTCGGACGCAACAATAGTCAGCGTCCCAACAAATCCAAAGGAGAACTCAATGAATCGAAGAAAAATGTTAACAATAGCGGTGCTGGCCGGCGCAGCATTCGTTCTTGCCCTGGGCATCGCGGCAATGCAACCCACTGCTTCCGCAGCCCCCCCGGCAAAGGTCGACCTTTGCCATATAACGGGCAATGGTAGCTACCAGCCTATCAGTGTGAGCGCAAATGCAGCTGGAAATCACCTGGCCCACGGTGATGTTCAGCAGCCCAACGGGGCAGTGCCCGGCAGCCCCGGCTTTGTTTTTGACAGCAAATGCAACGCTGTGACATGGGATTATTACGTCAACGTCGCTCCCGACTTTTCGGCCCAGGATCCAAGCAGTCCTGGAAACCTGTTTGTCGGGTCCGGGATACCGGCCGAAAACTTCGGACTGGCCCGGAATGAGACGGAAGGCATCGAACTCGGACTGATGATTCTTTACCGGCAAGGCCCGACGGTTCCGTCGACCGACAACTATGTTGACGGCGTTCTCAACTTCGATGTTGCATCGGGCCCGCAGTCCACAGCCAACGGATCCATTGCCAACAACAACACACGAGCGGCGTGGAATTTCACCTTTTCGGTTGCAACGGGCCTCAACGCTGTCACGACTGATCTGGATGATCATACCTTCCAGCTTTTGTACGACGTCGATCCCGGCGCTGGTACTAGTTATAGAACTCTGACTCTTGAGCGCAGAGATGCTGGTGGCCCTGGCCAACTGTCCGGCTTCCAGTGGCGCGATCAGGGTTCCGGCCTCGTATTTATTCCTGACGACGAGGGCAATTCAAACGTAACGCAGAACTCTGAAAATTACGCGTTCGGATTCTTTCAGACGTTCCTCACGAGTCCGTATGGACCAGGGAACAGTTTTTCTGGACCCGCGCAGTTCGACATCATTCTGCAGGCATTTGACGGTGCGCAGCTAGTCGCGCGAAACCACATCAGAGTGACTGTGGCCGCACCGTAACCGCTGGTTACTTGTAGTTCGGAAGCATGGTTAAGTAATGGCCGTAACTCGAGGCGGTCGGCGCAAGTCGGCCGCCTTTTTCCTCAACTCATTATCAAGACTAAGGTGACGGAGTCTGCGACAACGTTGACGCGTGTCCGGGGACTCCTCCAGGCACCGTAGTGAATGCTTTCGGCTGCCCGCTTGCAGTCAATAAGGATCAATGCAAGAACGGCGGTTGGCAGACACTTTTCCGCGCCAACGGCACTACCTTCAAGAACCAGGGCGACTGCATCCAGTACGTAAACACTGGCAAGTAGTTGACCTTCACTTTCCCGAGACGGGCGGCGTAAGTCGCCCGCCTCGGCTAACGATGAAAACAGAAAGGCGAGGCTTCGTGCCTCGCCTTTTTTCTTTTGAAGATCGCCAACGTCCGGGCTCCTTTTCCCGGATCGATTTGTGTGAAGGTACACAGGCGGAGGGTAATTTCCCGCGCGTAGCCTCAGCCACCGAAGAGCGGAATAGCAAAAACACGGCGTGTTTTTCCAGTTCCTGCAAAGGCACGATCATTGCTCTGCAACCTCCAAGCGAGGTTCCAATTGTGGAGTGGTCTGTGGACGTGCGCCGGTTGCTGAATTCGCAGCAGGCATGTCCTGACTTGAAATCTTCGGTGTCCATTCCCGAGTGGAAGTACCGCGCAAGCTCTTAGAGCAATCTGTCCACCGGCGGTGGGTGCGGACACCGGACGGTGCGTGTGGTGTTGGAAGCCGAAAGCCCCCAAGACGTTTCTCTTGCCCGCTTGCCGCTTCTCTCAAAACACCCGCGATAGGATCAAATTTGTAAGCTTAGTACCGATTTCGGTGTAGTGCGCCCGAACTCGGTGCACCGGCTGTAATTCTTGATGAAATTGTCGGTCAGTAATTTCCTCTTGGTCGGGCGTTCCGACCAGTCAGAGGCGAGGGAGGGCCGACTCTTTACTTAACCCAAAACTCACAAGGAGAGAGGTAGAAAATGAGAAAACTGACAGTGTCTCTTTTTGGTTTGCTGCTGGCGGTATTTTTGACGCCCGCGGTGCAAGCCCAGGTTATTTACGACAGCACGACGACGCCGCTACCCGGGAATTTACCTAGCGTGGGCGCGCAGGCGTACGCGTTCAACGAAATTGGTGATGCGGTGACGTTCACCGGCACCGCCCGAAGCCCGAAAACCGTGACGGTAACGATGAGCAGTTGGGGTTGCCAGTCCGGCGCATGGTTCTCCGCCGACTGCGTGACTACACCAGGCGCCACCTTCAGCGTTCCGATCACGCTGAACATATACAACGCCGGCAGCCCGACACCCGGCGCGCTTATCGCAAGCACAACACAAACCTTCGCTATTCCATATCGACCGTCTACCGACAGTATTAATTGTACCGGCGGGCGATGGTACGATGCGGGTAGTTCGACGTGCTTTAATGGTCTCGCCCACAACATCACATTTGATCTGTCGTCGCTCAATGTGTTGTTACCCAATTCAGCCGTTGTCGGTATCGTCTATGACACCACCAGCTATGGACCAAACCCGATTGGAACCGGAGTTCCATGTTTCAGCACGACTGCCGGATGTCCATACGATTCCTTAAACGTGGCGTTGTCCTCGTCCGTAGCCACCGGCTCCAAGCCTTACGCACAGACCCTCTACTGGAATAATTTTTATGCGGCGAACTATTGCGACAACGGCCTGGCCGGCACGGGAAGTTTCCGGCTTGATTCGCCTACCAGCGCCTGCTGGTACGCGACCGCTCCGGGCGTTGACGACTATATTCCGGCGCTGAAGATCACGGCTTACACAATTGCTACGAACGCCGCCGCTTGCAAAAACGGCGGCTGGCAATCGCTGTCGAGGGCGGGCGGGAGCTCATTCAAGAACCAGGGCGACTGCATCCAGTACGTCAACACTGGCAAGTAGTTGACCTTCACTTTCCCGAGAGCGGGCGGCGTAAGTCGTCCGCCTCGGCTAACGATAAAAAGGGCGAGGCTTCGTGCCTCGCCTTTTTTCTTTTGAAGATGGTGCCGAAGGGGCAAGACTTCCCTCCCCGTCAAACTTATTCCGCGCAAACGAGTTGCACATTCCGCGTCTCAAGAAACATTTCCTCTTTACTCATCGATCTTCAGCAACACTGTTATCGTCTGGCGATCCCTCCTCATTAACGCCTTTGGCGGTGTCTGTTGTCTCAAGCCTCGGATCGGGCTTACCGTCAACACTCTGCTCAGTAACAATGGCTGGCTGGCCTTCCACCTCAGACTCTTTGCCCTTCGCCTCAGACTCAACCACCGGAATCATCTCCACGGCCGGCGCCGGTGGCTCAATAGAAAGGTCTTCAGTTCCCTCGGGTGATTCAGGTGCCGGGATCAGCTCGACCGGAGGCCGCTCGTGCTTCTTCCGCTCACTCAGGTAGAGGAGGACAGGCACGGTCATGCGCGAGAGCAAAAGCGAAGCAACTTCCCCGGCCATAAGCGAAATTGCCAAACCCTGAAAGATCGGATCAAACAAGATAACCCCAGAACCGACGATGACGGCCGCGGCCGTCAGCATCATCGGGCGAAAGCGGACCGCGCCGGCATCAATCACCGCGTCCGCCAACGTCATCCCCTGATTCAATCTCAGTTCAACGAAGTCAACCAGGATGATCGAATTGCGCACGACGATTCCGGCGCCGGCAATGAAACCAATCATCGAAGTGGCGGTAAAGAATGCTCCCATCAGCGCATGCGCGGGCAAGATGCCGATCAGCGAAAACGGAATTGCCGCCATGATCGTGAGCGGCGTCTTGAAGGATTGAAACCAGCCGACGACAAGGATGTAGATCAGCACGAGCACCGCGGCGAATGCCAACCCTAAATCGCGGAAGACTTCATAAGTGATGTGCCACTCTCCATCCCATTTCATCGAGAGCTTTTCATTGCTGAAAGGCTGGCTGGCGACATAGCGTTCCAGTCCGTAGCCTTCCGGCAGTTGCAGCTGCTCCAACGCATCGTTCAGTTGCAGGATTGCATAGACAGGGCTTTCCACCTTTCCCGCCACATCTCCGGTGACATAGACGACCGGCATCAGGTTCTTGTGATAGATGCTCTGGTCCGCTAACTGCTCATTAACCCGCACGAGTTCGCCCAGAGACACCAGGTTCCCTTGCTGCCCGATAACCTTAATTTGCTTGAGGTCATCAACACTCGAACGCTCGGCTCGCGGCAGCCGCAGAACAATCGGCACGTCCTCTTTTTCCTGTGGCTGGTGAATGAGTCCAACGTTCATCCCTTCAATCGCGATGCGTAGAGTAGCCGCCACCTGCTCGGCCGAAACACCGTTCAGGGCCGCTTTCTCTTTGTCCACCACGAAATGATATTTGACTTGCGGATCTTCGATATACGAGTCGACGTCAACCACCCCTTCAGTCTTGTCGAAGATGGCTTCAATCTGCCGAGCAACCTCAATTTGGCGCTGGTAGTTTGGGCCGTAAACCTCAGCGACGAGCGTTTGCAGAACCGGCGGACCCGGAGGCGTCTCGGAAATTTTGACGCGGCCCAGGTATTTCGCAGCGATCTGTTGAATAGCGGGACGCACTCGTTTGGCAATGTCGTGGCTTTGCGCCGAGCGGTCCCCTTTCGGCGCCAGGTTTACCTGAATATCTGCTACGTTGGGTCCGCGTCGCAGAAAGTAGTGCCGGACCAGACCGTTAAAGTTGTAAGGCGAAGCGGTGCCGACGTAGATCTGATAGTCGGTCACTTCCGGCACCGTGCGAATGTAATCGCCGATCTCGCGCGTGATCGCTGCCGTGCCTTCCAGCGTCGTGCCTTCGGGCATGTCCACAATCACCTGAAACTCGCTCTTGTTATCAAACGGGAGCATCTTGACGCGCACAAACTTCAGCGCGACCAGTGCGAGCGCGCCCACCAGCAACAGAGCCACGCCAAACAGGAAGATGTAGCGCCAACGGCGATCGTGAATCAGCGCGCCCATCACGCGCCGATACCCACGCGTTGTCCAGCCTTCGCGGTTGTGCGAGTCGCCGTGACCGCTGTCTCGCTTCAGCAGACGCAGACTGGCCCATGGCGTAACCACGAACGCCGCCAAAAGCGAGAAGATCATCGCGGCTGAAGCGCCAATGGGAATGGGTCTCATGTAAGGCCCCATCAACCCGCTCACAAAGGCCATGGGTAAAATCGCCGCGATCACTGCAAAGGTCGCCAAAATGGTGGGATTGCCTACTTCGTTCACGGCTTCCAGCGCTATCTCTACCACCGGCCGCTCCCGATTTTCCGGCAGGTGATAGTGCCGCGTTATGTTCTCGACCACCACGATTGCGTCATCCACCAGAATTCCAATCGAGAAGATCAAGGCGAAGAGCGTGATCCGGTTGAGCGTGTAACCATAGAAGTAGAAAACAGCAAGGGTGAGCGCCAACGTCACGGGAATGGCGGTGGCGACAATGCCCGCTTCTCGCAAACCAAGGACGATCCAGATCAGTAGCGAAACAGAGAGTATGGCGATCATCATGTGAAGCAGAAGTTCATTCGACTTCTCACTTGCCGTCTCGCCGTAGTTGCGCGTGACTACTACATTGACATCCCGCGGAATCACGGTGCCTTGCAATTGCTTAACCTTCTCAATCACCTGATCCGAGATCGCAATCGCATTTGTGCCTTTGCGTTTGGCCACAGAGATCGTGACTGCCGGCAGCACACCCGTGTCAGAGCCGCGAGCGTTAGCATCCGGATCATTGGTGCGACTTGAATGATTCGATTCCGTCGCGGCCGCTCCGGGTTCTGGTCCCGCCGGGCCAGTCCCGTAAAGCACATAATCGGCCGGCTCTTCTGCGCCGTCGACGATGCCCGCCACCTCGCGGAGATACACGGGGCGGCCATTGGTACTCCCCACCAGGACGTCGCCGACATCTTCGGCGGAATGGAGAAAGCCACCGGTCTCGACGAGAAACTCGCGGTTGCCCGTTGAGAAACTGCCCGACTGTAACTGCTTGTTCTCCTGCTGAAGCAGCGGGATTATGCTCGCCGGGGCGACGCCGTAAGCGGCCATGCGCGCGTCATCAAGCAGCACGCGAATCTGACGGCGCTGCCCACCGGTGATTTTTACTTCCGAAACATCTCCGACTTCCTTGATCTGATCGTGGACCTGCGCCGCGACCCGTCTGAGTGTGAAATGATCATAACGGTCGCTGGTAAGGGTGAGAGCCAGCACCGGCACATCATCTATCGAACGCGGTTTGATGAGCGGCTGGCTGGCGCCGGCGGGAATCAAATCAAAGTTGGCGAACATCTTCTGGTTGAGCCGGACGATGCTGGCCTCTTCATTCTGTCCGACGTAAAAGCGGACCACCGCCATCGAGTATCCGGGGGCTGAAGTCGAATAGATATACTCGACGCCGGGAACCTCCCAGAGGAGCTTCTCCATCGGCTTGGTCACCCGTTCTTCAACTTCTTTGGCAGACGCGCCCGGCATCTGTACGAAGACGTCGATCATGGGCACGACGATCTGCGGCTCTTCTTCTCGCGGCAGCAGCAGCACCGCGCCAAGACCCAGCAGAATGGACGCGACGATGACGAGGGGCGTCAGTTTGGAGTTGATGAAGGCCTGCGCCAGTTTTCCGGCGGGACCAAGTGCGACTCTGGTCACTCTTTACACCTCGGCTATTTCGTCGCGGGCGGCAAACCTGGAGCGGCATCTCGCACGCGGCTGCCATCGTGCAGCGCTGCGACGCCGTCAACCACCACGTGCTCGCCTGCGATTAACCCGGAAAGCACCTCTACCCTGTCGCTGTAAGTTTTGCCGGTCTGCACCAATCTCATGCGAGCGATGCCCGACGGGTCGACGACATAGACGCTGGTAAGTTGGCCGCGAACGACGATAGCTTTTTGGGGAATCGTCATAGCTTGCGTCTGGCCGGTGATGAAGCGGGCTTTACCGTAGAGTCCCGAACGAATGATTTGTTGATTACCGCCGGGCAGAGCGATGCTGATCTTAACGAGGTAGGTTCTGCTGGTCGGATCAGCAGCCGGCACGATCTCGACCACGGTGCCCGCAAGTTCCTGCTGGCCCAGAGCATCTATTTGCACTTGCACCTGGTCACGCAGATGAATCTGGTTAATTTGGGATTCTTGCACGGCGGCTTCGAGGCGATATTCCGAACCGCTCTCGATCGTGAGCAGAGGCGCGCCCGGCGCGGCCATGTAACCGACATCCGCTTGCTTGGAGACGATAATCCCGCTTATGGGAGCTGCAATTCGCGAGTAACTCGAATAGACCTGCGAGCTGGCGACATCTGCCTTGGCCTGATCTATACGTGCCAGCGCCTGTCGCCTTCGCGCCACCAGGGATTGCAGCATTCGATCCGCACGTTCAGCTTCAGCATCAGCCACCTCGCGTCGGGCCCGCACTTCGTCAAATTCCTGCGGACTGATTGATTGTCGTTCGAGCAACTGCTGGTAACGGCGATAGGTAGAATTAGCAAGCTGGCGATTGGCTTCAGCGGCGGCCTGACTGGACTCCGCGGCTTTGATGTTTCGTTCTACTTCATCCAGGCCACCCCTGGTTTCAACCAGTCCGGCCCCTGATTTCTGGGTCTGAATCCGGGCGTCCCGGCTGTCGATTTCAACCAGGACCTGGCCGGCGCGCACAGTGTCACCCTCGCGAACCTTCATTGCGACGATGCTTCCCATCACCTTTGAAGAAACAACGCTGGTATTTTTTGCGCGAACTGTGCCGACCGCCTCGTAGCTCTCCTCAACAGTCTGCTTTGCGACCGTCTCAATCTTTACGCCTTGCACCGTGTTTGCTGAGATTGCTGCTGGCTCCTGTTTTCTGGCGCAGGAACTGGCACCGGCAAGAGCGAGAATGACGATCGCGAACGTAACCAGGTATTTCTTCGCTGCCGGTTTTTGGCGCTGGATATCACTTCGCGCGCCGACAGTGTCACAAAACAAATGCGCGTACATCTTTCAGTCTTCCTGTCGCTAACAAAACATTGGCATAAGCGACGTGATGGTCATGACGGGCCCGCAGCACATCGGTGCGAGCGCGTACCAGGGCCAACTCGGCTCGCAGTACTTCCGTAATTGTGGTCAGCCCTTCGCGATAGCGATCCCTTACTATGCGTAGGACTTCACTTGCTTGCGTGGTAGTTTGAGCGACTACTTGCAGGCGCTCCCGAGCAGAAATGAATTGCTGGTAAGCACGAACAACTTCAAAACTGATCTGATTCGCCAGTTGTTCCTGTTCGGCGCGGGCGATGGCCTCGGCCGCGCTAGCCTGCTTGATTCTGGCTTTGCGTCCCGCATCGAATATATTGAAAGTGACCGAAGCACCCACCGCGTAGTCCGAACTGCCGGTCACCGGAGTGCGGCCGCTTATTCCAACGCTGGAGAATGCGTCGACACGCGGGAGCACTTCGTCGCGGGCTCCGCGTACCTGTCGGGTATTGCTTTGTACCGCCAGTACTGCACGCGCGTACTCGGGACGATTTTGCAGTGCCTGGCGATTCAGTTCCGCCGGTGCTTCTAAGTTGAAGAGTCGCTCAGTTAATTGGTCAGTGAGCGTGTGGGGCGAGTCTACCGGCAGGCCAAGCGCGGTATTTAAAGCCGCCTGAGCGACCGCGACTTCACTGGCACCTTCAATCCTTTGCTGACGGAATTCTGACACCTGGACCTCCGCGGCAAGCAAATCAGAACGCACCACGAATCCGGTCTCGAACTTATCCCGAATCCTCTTAAGCTCGGCAGTGCCCATCTGGATAGCCTCATCAGCCACGACTACCTTCGCCTGAGCCAGCAACACCCCGTAATAAGACTTGAGTACTTCGAAGCGGATCTGCTGAGCGACCAGCTCAGTCTGTTGGTCAGCCTGTTGTTGCCTCAGTTTAGCGACCTCAATTCGAGCTTGACTCTGCTTCTGATCAAAGAGCGGAACCCTTACTGACAGTCCCCCGCGGAAATTAGTAAGAGCTGCCGGGTTGTTGAGCGAGTTGAGCAGGAAATTGTTTGGTCCAAACCTCCCTTGTTCGAGGAGCGAGCCAAAGACAAAGACTGGGTTGTTACTGGTGGTGACCGATTCCGACGCCTGCAACAAGGGCCAGCGGGTAGCACGCGCGGCACTCAGTTCAGCGTCCGCGAGCTGGCGACCGCCAGCCGCAACTCGCGTCAAAGGGTTCCTGGCAAGCGCGATCTCGACAGCTTGAGAGAGCGTCAGCGGCTCTTCCAACGGTGACTGGCCGAACGCTAAATGACCAAAGGTCATAAATGTCAGGCAAAGGCTAAACGCCACTACCTTCCTCACCTGACTTCCTATAACCATCTGAATTCTCGCGCGGCTTTCCACAGGAGCAGAGCGTGGCGGCGGAGCTCAGCACCCAGACTTAAATCGTTACTCAAGCTCTGCCTGACAAGGGCTCTTCGTCTTCTCTAACCCCGAGCTTTCTCAGGAAACTCATCATCGGACACCAGTTCGTAAAAGCGGACTGGATTAAATTGAGGGCGACGAAGCCGGTAAAAAAGAACCAGTAGAAACTGTGAAAGTAACCGAGCAGAAGAGTAGCCAGCACAAACAAACCAGCGATTAATCTCAAGTAGCGTTCAACCGTCATGAAACTCTCCTTTCCAGCGTAATGCCTCAAGTGCAAGAGCCATTCCAGCGAGTTTGAAGGGTTTTGCTCGGCAAATTGCGGCGCGCCAGAGTCCAACAGTTGCGAAATTACGCAACTGTACGCGCGAGGCTGCGAAGTTTTTCGCTGCGATGATGGTCGCAGGGAAGGTTCGTTTGACGAGATTGCCGGCGGCTTTGGAAGGAGAACAACAGAGTTTGCTAGCCGTTTGCGAGTCGACCTAACTCTTCTTAGCAGTGCCACGTGATCGAGGGCGATATTGATAATGATGCGGCCCGTGGTTTGCCAGTATGAGGTTTGGCTATTTCAAGGTTGTGTGCGCTTCAACTGAGATGCTTTGCTTCGCCAGGCGAGATCGAGTGGTAATTTCTGGCGATGCCTGGTTGGCAGAAAAGATATGGCAGTCAAAAGAACGCTAATAAAGAGAGACACAGAAATCTACGAACGGCAGGCCCATATTTGCAAAGCGTTTGCTCATCCCGGCCGCCTACAAATTCTTGACCTGCTCGGGCAAGGTGAACGCGGCGTCTCTGAGCTGCAGGAATCTTTAGGCATTTCGAAGACGAGTATGTCCCAGCACCTTTCCATCTTGAAATCCGCGGGTGTGATGTCGACCAGACGCGAAGGAAAACAGATCTACTGCTCTCTGGCGATGCCGGAAGTAAAACAAGCATGCCGGTTGATACGCAAAGTATTGCAGGCCCAGATCGCGGTTAGCCATCGCCTGGTTGCCTGACGAATTACTTCAAAGAATGGACGAAAGCCACGAAACTCTGGCCGCTAAGCTGACGAATATGAAAACAATCATTGAACCTTTCAAAGTGAAAGTCGTCGAACCCATCAAGATGACCTCGTCCGAAGAGCGCGAAGGCTTTCTTAAAGATGCCGCGTATAACCTGTTCCTGCTCAAAGCGGAAAACGTAATCATTGATTTGCTCACCGACAGCGGCACCGGCGCGATGAGCGCAGAGCAGTGGTCGGCGTTGATGGGCGGCGACGAGTCCTATGCGGGAAGCCGTAGTTTCTACCGTTTTGAAGCAGTCGTGCGCGAGATTTTTGGATTCCAACAGGTGATTCCGACGCACCAGGGGCGCGCCGCAGAGCGCATCCTCTTCTCGGTCATGTGCCAGAAAGAAAGCATCGTTCCGAATAACACCCACTTCGATACGACACGCGCCAACATCGAATACCTGGGGGCTGAAGCAGTCGATTTGCCAATCCCGGAATTCTATCAACCGGCTGTCAGTCACCCCTTCAAAGGCAATATGGATACGGCAGCGCTCGAACAGCTCATCAATCGAGTAGGTCCTCAGCGCATCCCACTTGTGATGTTGACGGTGACAAATAACTCCGGCGGTGGCCAACCTGTTTCGATGGCGAATATCCGCGAAGTAAAAGCGATCTGTTCCCGTTTTGGTCTGCCGCTCTATCTTGATGCGTGTCGCTTCGCCGAAAACGCGTACTTCATAAAGCTCCGCGAAGCCGGGTACGCGGACAAGTCCGTGAAGGAGATCGCGCTTGAGATGTTCTCGTTTGCAGATGGCTGCACCATGTCTGCAAAGAAAGACGGACTGGCCAACATCGGCGGCTTCCTCTGCACTAATGACGCTCAATTGGCCCAGCAGGAGAAAGACCTGCTGATCCTGACTGAGGGGTTTCCTACTTATGGGGGCCTGGCGGGGCGCGATCTTGAGGCTATCGCTGTGGGCCTTGAGGAGGTACTACACGAAGACTATTTACAATACCGCTTCGCTTCAATTCGCTATCTCGGCGAGCACATCGCGCGCGCCGGCGTTCCCATTGTGCAACCGCCGGGAGGTCATGCGATTTACATAGATGCCAGAGCGATGCTTCCACATATCCCACCGCTTCAGTACCCGGGGCAGGCTTTGGCTATCGAGCTTTACCGCGAAGCAGGTATTCGATCCTGTGAAATCGGAACAGTCATGCACGCTGAGAAACATCCCGAAAGCGGCGAGGAAGCTCCGGCAGCAATGGACCTGGTACGCCTGGCGATTCCGCACCGCGTCTATACGCAAAGCCATATTGACTATGTCGTCGAAGCAATCCTTCAGGTCCATGAGCGGCGGGCACTAATGGGTGGTTATCGGATTACCAGCCAACCGAAATTCCTGCGTCACTTCACGGCTCAATTTGCACCGTTAGAGATGTCCGCTACAGCGTGAGGAGTAATTGAGGAGTAATTATGGAGAATCAATACAGTTATACTACCGAGGTCGAATGGACGGGAGAACGGCGCGGGGATTTGAGCGCGCCGCACCTGCCGGATTTGGAAGTTGACGCTCCGCCCGAATTCAAAGGGCACGAAGGAGTCTGGACGCCGGAACACCTCTTTGTCGCTGCGGTCAATTCGTGTTTCATGACCACATTTCTGGCCATTGCTGAAAACTCTAAACTGGAATTCGTGAGCTTTAGCGCCGATGCGAAAGGAAAGTTAGAGAAGCTGGCGGGTCAAGGTTTCATCATGACTGAGGTCTTGCTGCGACCCAGGCTCCTCGTTAACCATGCCCGCGATATTGAACGCGCGGGCCGCATTCTGGAGAAAGCGGAAAAGAACTGTCTGATCTCGAACTCGATCAAAACAGAAACACGACTTGAGCCTAAGGTCGATTCCGTGGGCGAGTGATTTCGGGCAACCAGAATTGGAGTTGAACAAATGACTGGATTGTTATGGGTCGTACTATTTCTAGCGGGTTACATCGTGTTGATGCGTTGGGTGCTGCCGCTCCTTGGTGTCCCCACTTGAATGGCCAACTCGTGCCGGGTCGAGTCTCGACCCGCTGCAACAAAGGAAGATAAGGACTCAACCGCAGTTGGAAGAGCATCCGGTTCAACTGCTTTAGAACGCGAGCGTGAGCAGCTCTAACAACCTCGACTACTCAGGTCGGCGTCACCATAGCTTGTGATTCGGGAAATGTGTTCGCGGCGGCGACGCGATGGAAGCGATTCTCGCAAATCGTTCGGATCCCATTGGTAAAGCTGTCTCTGCGTTCAGAACTGCCTGTGATCACGCAGACGACCACGAATAGACGATCAATAACCGGTGGTCATGAGTGGGACCGGGAGTCGTGTTCTGCGACATCCGGCGAACGGGAACCGCTCCCGTTCGCTCCGGATGGGTGGGGTGAGTTAACTTGTTTAAGTTCGCACTCATGGGGTGAAGAGTCCTTTCAGTGCCTCAATGCCAAAAAGCGGTCTTCTTCTATTTCTTTACTTTCTTTCAGCGCCCATGTTGGTTTTGTTCCTCACGCCATTTCGCTGGCGTGACCCCGTATGCCGCCTTAAAGGTGCGACTGAAATGACCGGCGTCCGACATACCGACTTCCGCCATGACTTCCTTCACACTGAGAAAGGTCTCTTCAAGCAGGCCCTTTGCTCTCTCTAAACGCACCTGGGCAAGGAAACGCTCGGGCGAGGTGCCCATCTCAGCCTTAAACAGGTGACATAACCACCACGGCGAAAGATTCACAGTTTCGGCCATCTCTCTCAAAGTCAGCTTTCGCTGATAGTTACTGCGGATGAAAGAGACTACATGTTGAACTCTTTGGTCCATCATGTGAGGTCTGGTTCAAGGCGTCGGGATGAAAAACTATCGGCCCAACACGGTCGCCGCCAAAAAAAGAGCATTGGAATCCTTTCCAATGCCATCAGGAGCGTCTTAAAACCGGTGAAGTCCGAGCGCAGTCCCCTTTTACCCCATAGCACAGTAGGCTTCAAGCTATTCATATGGGGCGATCTTGCTGAATATTGAACAATGTTGCTGAAGATCATTATTTTGAGGCAAATCCCCGCCACCGAACCGCTATCAGGTCCGCCACAACGGTTCGTTCCCACGAATCACACACCCGCTGAGTATGAAAATTAACTGGAAACATTACGTCGATTGGAATCAGTAGTTTCTGGGCCGCTGGACGGGGACCTTCGGAGCTTTCCGAATTGGTCGACATACTGCCCACGATCACGAGACGCTGTCGTCACGAGACTGTCCGTGCTCGGCGTGGAGCAATCCGAATGATGTCGGGCGGAATTTCCTTGGGGAAAACGCAGTTTTCTCGGCGGAAAGCGCTAAATTCCAAATCTCCGGTAGTACCGGGGTGTTTGTATTAAAAGTGGGAATCCGCTAGTCGCGAACCCTGAAGCTATATTCTTCGGCCTGACCGGGGGCGTCGCTACCGACACCGCTCAGGGTTATCTGGTAAAGGCCTCGCGTCAGAATATGGGCAGGAAGCTTAAGAGGTACCGCGGCCCCTCCGGCCGTCTCCTGGACATGCAGGTTAGGGATGGTGAGCCGCTCGCTGTCGCCCACTCGGCGGAGCACCGCCTGATAGCCTGGATACTGCTCCTTTTGAGTCCAAAGGAGTTGGAGTTCTACCACGCGGATATCAGTCCGTGCCCGGAACTCATTCTCGGGCCCGACGCTTCTGACTGACCCCGGAGGGAGAACCAGGGAGAATGCCTGAGGCGTGACCTTGCCAACGCCTGAAGGCGCATTAAGGTCTGCAAGCTCCCGTTCAATCGCTGCGCGCCGGTTGGTCTCTTCCGCTCTCTTGTTGCGGATATCCATCAGCCAAACCAGTCCGGCCACAAATGCGATGATCAGCACAGTGGCGACCGGAATAAGAAATCCGGGATTGCGCAGCCGCAGTGCTGAAAGAAAATTGGGCCACTTTGACTTTGCCGATCTCGCCCTTTGGGAAGACATGGCCTCGGCAACGGCATGATCCTTAATTGCCTTGACTATCCTTAGCCTTCGTCGTTCCTCAGGCGTATGTCCATATTGCGCGTAAAACTTTTCTCTATCCGATGCTGTTAGAGAGTTCTCGAGATAGTCCTCTATTAACTCGTCCTCGAGGACAATGATTTTCTCGTAAACCTCGTGGTCAGAGATGAAGCGGCGCTCGATTCGCTCGCGCTCTTCCTCGTCAACATCCCCGAGGAGAAAACGTCGAATCAATGCGTCGGCCGGAAATTCCTCTTTCAACGTGTCACTCTCCCAACGTCAAGAACTCTCTAACAATGGTTTTTGATTCAATCCGTTTCATTTGCCCTCTCCAGCTCATCCAGACAACGTTCTATGCATTGCTCGAGCGCCATGCGAAGTCGATACATCCGCACCCTCAGAGTCTCGATGGACACGCCAAGCTGTTCCGCCACTGCTATTCTTTGCTCGATCTTGGCGCTTTTTTCCCTGGCATAGTAGGCCAATATCAAGTCGCGCTTCTCGGTGGTGAGATTTTGCAAACAGGAAGAAAGACACTCCTCCCGCATTTCAGAGCTTTCCTCATCAACCTCTTGCGGCGGGTCACCAGCCAGCTGGACGTCGTCGATCGAGACGTAGGACTTGACGGTTTTTTGGTACTCCTTGATGAGATTCCTGGCCACCCCATAGAAAAAGTGTTTCGGATCGCCTTCAAAGGTTTCCCTCAAATGGTGCACTTGTTTGGTAACTCGTTCGAACGTCTCATCTGTCATCCCTTCAGGGTCCGCGCAGTGATACCAGCGGAATATTTTGACGAGGGCCCGGCGAATGTCGAGATAGGTAGCGGCCGCCAGCTCGCGATCCGGGTTAATCCATGCGAGGAGTTCATCGAAGCTCTCGGGCGGGGCGTCAGAATTCTGTGGCATTTCCGCAGTTCGGTGTCAGTGCATGAAGTCTAACAAAGTTTTCGGGGGATCTGCGCGAGTTGAGTTATCGGGAAACCAGGTGAGGGCGGCGCCGGCGCTTTTGGAAAAGAAGAGTGACAGCGAACAAAACCAGAAGCACCGCCAGCCAGATCACCACGCCTGGCCGAAGCCAGGAATTGCGGTCAACTATCACGGGCTCTTTGTATTCCCCTTGCAGTACGAACCCCGCCCAGAAATAAGGAGCACTCCATGCTTTCTCTTGTCGGATCTTTTGCTTGGCAGATCTTAGCGCGGCAGCCGGCGGTAGGCCATCTTGTAACATCGACTTATAGAAATCGGCCATCAAGACCGCCGTCGCCCGATCATCCACCTTCCACAGACTAGCTACGACACTCTTCGAGCCCGCCGACAGGAAGCCATGGGTTAGCCCCACGAGTCCTTCCCCCTTGACGTCTTCACCCAGGGCGGTATCGCATGCGCTAAGGACGACCAGATCGGAAGATAAATTTAAATGGTAAATGTCGTGCAGCGGCAAGAATCCATTTGCCTTGCTACCATCCGGATTAACCATGGATAGGATCATGCCGGACAATTCAGGGTGCTCGGTGTTGAAGAAACCATGCGTGGCAAAATGAACAATCTTGTGTTGGCCGACAATCTGACTCATTGCAGTTTCGCGACTCGCATCGAAGCCTCTCGCGATCATCCCTGTGCCTCGAGGGGTTGTGGCCAAAATCGCATCCGCTTCCTCCGAAGCGTGCAACAGCCGAGTCGCACCGCCACGGATTCCCCTTTCAAAAACCCGCACAGCAGGTTGACTCGAACTCGGGTTTGAAGCCGCGAAGGCGATCGCGGGAGGCCGTCTGCCATTCTGAACGCGATCATCATTGCTACTAAAGACAGGATCAGCAAGCACAGCTACGACCTTGTCACCGGACGTCTGCCTACGCTTCTCCTGACGAATTACCGCAAGTGTCGAAACCGATGGAAGCGTGACTATTTCATTCGTCGTTATTAATAACGGGAAGTCTTCCGACTGCTGAGGCCCGGGCAAAGCTTCGAACGGGATGTAGTGCAATATTCCTTCGGGGACCACGATGAGCCGATTTTTGCCAAGTTGTTCCGCCACCGGCCCGAGCAACATTTGGCTCAAAGCGAGCGCTTTCTGGTTGTAAAGCTTGTCCGCGGTTTCGACGCGGCTTGGATAGTCTGCCTCGACCTTTTCGCCGACCGCCTGCCGGGCTGTGAGCAGTTGGTAGACCTCACGTGCGGCATCTTCCAAAGTTGCCCGCGAAGGCAATTCGTAACTGTGTAACGAGTTCGCAGTTACCGCCCAAACGTAGCTCCGTTCATCCCCCAGAGCATATTCGAGCAGGATCGTGTTCTCATCGCGCAGTTCATCCTGAATCTGCTCCAGGGTGAGTGGCGGCGGTTGAGTAAGCGCCAGGAAACGCGGATTCCGGTCCCTCAACTGGGTCTCAACATCCTGATACTGGCTCCTTAATTCGTCTATCTCGCGTTTCACCTCTTCGGCCTCGGCCGACTGCCCGTTTCTCGTTGCCAGATCCATCTGATATTGGGCGTGGGAGCGCAGCAGGCTTTGCAGCTCGCGCTCTTTTTTGAGTAGCTGCGGATCCACTCCCTGCCGAATGTCAGCCCGTGATTCAGTCACCAGCTCGACCAGTGAACGGGCCCGGGCGCGCTCGCTCGCTAACAAGGCGGCAGCGGCAAAGCCCTGACCGGGCCGACGGCGATCGAGCTGCATCAAAATATCAATCCACAAGTCATACTGCTTACGAACGCCAGCAAAGTACGAAGTGCGGAAGTCAGGACTCGCGACGTTTGTGCGAAGGTCCTCGATAGTTTCAATGGCTTGCGTGATATGGGAAAGGGCATCATCAAGAGCGCCCAAGTCGCGGTTCGCGCGGGCCACGTTAGATAAGCTGGTAATTAGCACCTCTTTATGGCCAGCCGGTGCGCTCAGGAGAAGGGCCCGCTTGTATGAGTCCAGCGCTTTCTTCTTCTCGCCAAGACGTAGCAGGAAGTCCCCTAGGTTATTCAGCGCTGTACTCTGACCGCGGCGATCAGAGATGGCCGCATAGAACTTCAGAATCTTTTGGTATTGCCTGACGGTTTTCTCGCGGCTTCCCTGCGAGGCATAGATGAGCGCAACGTCATTAAGCGCATTCGCTTCGGTGCGGCGCTTCTTCGTCGCGCGACTTAGCTTTAAGCAACGTTCGTAATATTCCAGCGCCCGGCTGAAATCTCCGGCCAGGCGGTGGACCCTGGCGACTTTGAAAAGGCTCACGGGTACGAGATCAAGATTACCGTTGTCCTGAAAGAGCTGCAGAGCCTCTTGATAGTGCTTGAGGGCCATCGGGTAATCACTCAGGAACTCGTAAGCCTGGCCAAGGGCGTTGAGTGTGATTCCCACACTATGTCGATCTCCGATCGCGCGAAAAATGGCACTCGCTTCGCGGTGCAGCTTTATCGCGCGCTCCTGTTCCAGCTTTATAGAATGGGACAAGCCTAACGCAGTAAGACAGAGGCCTTCGCCATTCCTGTCTGTCACTGCTTGATAGAGAGCCAAGGCCTGAGAAATCTCAGTAACCGCCTGTTCCGGTTGGCCTAAGCCCCCAGCGATGTAGCCTTTGAATAAATGTACCCGCGCCTCGCCGCCGCGGTCGCCGACTTCACGGAAAAGATTTAAGGCGTGCTCGAAGTCTGCCGACGACTTAACCAGATTACCTTTCGAATAATTAACCTCACCCAAATTGTTGAGCGCTTGGGCATAGGCTTGCCTAACGGCAGGCTGATTCCCTTTCCCGTCTGCGGCGAAAAATTCCAGGGCCCTAAGAAGGCTTTCGTGCGCCTTGTCGTTATTGCCAAGATACGAATAGAGTCGCCCAATTTCACTCAGAGCCGCCGCCTCTTCCAGTCTGGCGCCCACCCTCCGGGACAGTTCCGCCGCCGTCTGATATCGCTTCAGCGCTTCGCGGTATTCACCTGCAAGAAAGCAGACTCGACCGGCATTCATTGACGCGATTGCTGCGTTCCGCAAATTGAGCAGAGACCGCCAGGTCATTGCCGCCCCGTCATAGTTCTCGATTGCGTGCCGGAATGATGCCGCGTTCCAATTATTAAGCAGGAAGCTTGCCCTTGCTGCCGACTGTTGCGCGGTATGGCCTTTTTTATCCTCTGTCGTTGCCCTCCTGATGGGTTCAACTCTCAACTCATACTGCCGGCTCGCTTCTCGTTCCAGTGAACTAATTTCCAACCGGTAGACACCACCCGAATCGGCGGGCAGAGACAGTTTTAATACCTCGTAACCGCGACTCACCTGCTCAATTAGTTTCCGCCCGGCGGGATCATAAAGCACCAGCGCCAGCGCGAGGTCGCCCTTATCCACCAACAGCTGAAAGAGATCCCCGGAAGCTAACGAAATTTCAAACTGCTGCTTGTCCCCCGCGGAGATTCCACGAAGGAGGCCAGTCCCCGGAGCGAGGCTGGTCAATTTCGCTTTGCCAGCTGAGGTTTCGGGCAGACTTCTCACGGACTCAGTCTGCCAAAACACGACAATAAAGAGAGACAAGAAAAGAAACTGCGCCAGCTGACGGAGCGGGTTGCGGGAGCGGCGTCTGTTACGAAATAACATAGAATCTTCAGACTTCGCAGCGGAAAACCAATCCCTCCGGTTTCTTGATTCACCCGAAAAACTGGCATACCCGCCTGCGGAGACCTGCTTATTTAACATGCATGACTAAGACAACAATGGCCTCTTCTCATTCTATTTTTTTCGGATTATCACTCGGCCGTAATTTCGCATATATCTCCGGGTACATCTCCTCTGTGCATGGCTCGCACAGCCCGTGACTGAATTCTGCGCCGGTATGCGCCCTGATGTAGAGTTCCAGTTGCGTCCACGCGCCTTCATCATCGCGAATCTTTTTACAGTTCATGCAGATCGGTAGTATTCCTCGAAGAGTCTTCACTTCGGCGAGAGCGTCCTGCAACTTTTCAATTAGTTTTTCTCTTTCGGCCTCGATTTGTTTGCGCTTTGTGATGTCCTGGAAGGCGCCTTGCAGGCGGATGATTTTTCCCTCGGCATCGCGCACCGCCTCGCCAATGGAACGCACCCAGATCAGCCGTCCCTTGGCAGTGTACTTCGGAAGCTCAAAGTCATAGGGAGTGCCCTCCCGGATGCATGTCTCCACATGACGGATAACTTCCGCCCGATACTCTGGCGGGAAGTAGCCTATGCCCTCTTCGAGGGTGGGCGTGTAGCCCGGCGGCACCTCGTGGATGGCGCAGTTTTCATCCGACCAGGTGAGCGTGCGCTCTGGCAATTCAATCGTCCAGCCACCCAGGCGCGCGGCCTTACCTGCGATCTGCGCCAGCAACCCGGCCCTCTGCGCCAGTTGCTCGCGCGCCGCCTCTGCGCGTTTGCGTTCGGTGATATCACGGATATTGCAATGAATGACCTGACGCGAGCCCTCCGCATAGACGTGACCGATAAACTCTACTTGACGATGCTCTCCCCGTTTTGTTTCGATCGACAGGTCTTC
>DASUTF010000103.1:0-4105 GCA_036374695.1 Pyrinomonadaceae bacterium | reverse complement strand
GGCCCAGGGCGCAAACATCTCAATGGATCGCGCGATTCAAGTCGCCACTAGCAAGTATCCAGGCAAAGTTTTGGCCTGCAGCCTGGGTCGCGACAAGGAAGGACCCGTCTTCTATCACGTCGTGATTATCGTGACTGAAGGCGACAAGACCACTACGAAGTATGTCTGGGTCAGCGCCGTCGATGGCACGATTATCAAGACCGAGGACGAGAGGAAAGTATCGTCAGTTTCAGGCGGCACGCTCAATGCACGAGCTATTACTCTGCCGCAGCCACAATATCCCGACATAGCTCGCGCCGCTAAAGCTCAAGGCCGCGTAACAGTCGAAGTAACAATCGATGAACAGGGAAATGTAATTGAAGCGCGGGCAATCTCGGGGCACCCTTTGCTGCAGGGCGCTTCAGTTAAAGCAGCCCGCCAGGCGAAATTCGCGCGGACCTACATGCAGGAAATCCGGACCAACATTGAAAGCAAGATCATTGATCCAGGGCCGGTGACGGTGACGGGCCGACTCACTTACAACTTCGTCATCCAGTGACGACGCTGACTGGCAGTACACCAGTGATGTGCGGGGCATTAGCCCGACCGTGAGGGAGGGCTCAAATAAGAAGGCGGCCGGTGGCTGCCTTTTTGTTTTCAAGCTTATAGAACCCGATGTTAACTTAGGCTTTTACGAATTTGAGCGAGATGCCGAGCATCTCGCTCAAATTCGAGAACACATAAGGCCATCGTTCGAACTATAAATATTTCTTGCCGGGTTCGAATGTGATAATGTTTCGCGGCTCAATGTAGCTTTACCCTCGTTGTCGGCCTGAAATAATCTCACGAGCTTTTAAAAGGGCGTACCCCGGCATTGACGTTTGTTTTGTAAGTTGATTGTCTTGTTCTCGTTCTGCGTTCCTTAAATGTACCAATGTTGCTAGAAGGCCAGCCACGCTCGTGGCGATAATCGGTGGCGACTGGGTTGCGAAACCATAAATCACAAATGCCATCGTCAATCCAGCCATGCCAGTCCGATATTTTCGCTCCTTAGGAAGTTTCAGCGCATCAAGTTCCGACTGCACCTCTAATGCTTGCGATCGCAAGTCAGCGACGGTGTCGGTCATTTGGGCTTCCTTGGCTGTCGGTTTGGTGATTCGCTCCCGAAGCAGTTCACGTAACCGCGGCAAGGCTTTACTCGCTTCTTTCCGCAATGTGAGTACCTCTTCGGCTGTGAGATCGCCTATCCACGGCAGATGAATGGTGCGGGCCCGTTCCCAGTCTTCGATTTCCCGAAGATCTGGCCCCTTCTTATCGAGAGTGGTTAACATTAAGACTTCAGCTCTGGATCCGGCAAGAAGAAGGGATCCAAGTCGCCGTGACATAGCGAGCTCAGTGAAAAGACTACTCAAATCACTGCGCAATTTTCTCGCCATTACCTCCCGAAGGACTCTCCTACCTTCCGCCGATTTTTTCCGCTGATGACTAAGCGTGCCGCGGATGAGAGCTCCTTCCGATTTCGTAATTTGAATAAACGCGTTAAGCGGGTGATCGTGATCCGGCTGCAACAAAGGTAACCGAAAGAACAAAAGGGTCTCTCCAGTCTCTTTATGCACAACCTCGACGTCACTTGGGTGCGAAGCAGCGATGAGTTCCTGTGATGTCTCTTTCATGCGTTCATCGAACTCACGCATGTGATTCTCGCAATATCGAAGAGTGGGCGTCCCAAATGTGAGCACACCTGATTCAATCAGAGGAACGACTTTTCTAAGAACCCTCAATTTCCTTAACAGGTCTTCATAGATGTGATCGTTTGAAAAAGACTCAAACGCAAATAGACCTGTGAGCGGGTCCGGTAGGATAGCCGCCTCAGAATAAAGACCGACCGATTTAATAAAATCGTCCGTGGCTCGGTGTGTACAACTTTCGCCAAAGCATTTTATTGCCTTCGTAAATGGATTTAGAGTGCCGGAGGGTGAGACGCGGTACTGTGAATCGCCAAACCGCTCCTTTTGGTCGACATAAGCAAAGTTCTCATTAGTCCACTCGGCTTGAGCTTGCAATTCTTCTTGAAGCCCACCCTTGGTCAAATCATGTTTTAGTTCGCGAACTGACTGAGCTTTCCAAAGCTCTTCGTCTATCGCGAGTCGAATTAAGGGTGGCAATTCCATGGGAACTAATAGGAAACGTCAAGCATTTTTGACGCCAAATCTCGGCTCTTTAATTACACAGCTCACGAGAGTTTATCATTACCGCCCCGGCCCTCCTTCTGACACCCGATACTTTTCTTTCTCCTTCTCGCGCTGAAGATACGGAATTCCTTTCTTCATCCAATCAGGCTCTGGCGCGCCTTTCAGGAAATGATCGAAGAATTCCTGCAAGCGGCGCGTGTAGTCTTTCTGATTGATGCGCTTCCGCAGGCCGTGCCGCTCGCCGTTGTAGTTAAACATGTAAACCTCTTTGCCGAGACGGCGCAGCGCCAGGTAATACTCGATGCCCTGGTACCACGGCACCGCGTCATCCTCGTCGTTGTGGAGCATTAGGAGCGGCGTCTGCACGCGGTCGGCGCGGAAGACCGGCGAGTTCTCGAGGAACCTCATCGGATATTCCCAAAGCGATCCGCCGATGCGCGATTGCGAGTGCTCGTACTGAAACTGACGCGGCAGGCCTGAACCCCAGCGAATTCCGCTGTAGGCGCTGGTCATGTTCGCGACGATGGCGCCGGGCGCCGCCGCGCGAAAGCGATTTGTCTGTGTGACCATGTAGGCGATTTGATAGCCGCCCCAACTGTGTCCCTGAATTCCGATCGCCTTTTCATCAACATAACCGCGATCGACAACTTCCTGAATCGCGGGCAGCACACATTTCAAAGCGCTCTGTCCGGGATAGCCGGTCGTGTAAACGATGTCCGGCATAAACACCAAATAGCCGTTGCTCACGTAGTACGAAGGATTAATCGAAGTACCGGGCGCCGGCGCGCGGAAGCCGTGCAGGCCCGGAGTGAGCCGCTCGTAGATGTAAACGAGCATCGGGTACTTCTTCTTCGGATCGAAATTATCCGGCTTCATCAGCACGCCTTTTAGCGGCACGCCATCGGTGTTCTTGAAACTAACAAGTTCGGCGGTCCCCCAATTGAACCGGGCCCGTTGCGCGTCGCCATCGCTTACTTTGCGCGGGTTCTTGAAGTTGGTGTCGGTAACCCAGATGTCAAGAAACTCGTCAAAGCGCGAGGCGGTGAACATCAAGACATCAGCATCTTTTGCTTTGGTCGGGTTGTTATAACCCTTGGCGCCCATCAAGAGCTTTTCCGGCAAGCCGCCGCCGATGCGTTCTCGATAGAAGCCTTCGTCGCGAGTCTCTTCGTTATCCGCGCGCAACAGCAAAGGCTTCGCCGGATCGATCGAGCGCTCTCTGGGATCGAGACGCACGTAACGGAAGGCGAGTTTTTCGCGGCGGCCGACACCGTCGGTTAACATCTTCGCGCCCGTGCCATCCGGCGAGACAACCCAAACGTCGTAGCGGTCGTAAATCAGAACTTCGCGGTCGTCTTTCGTCCAACCGCCCAGGCCGTACGAGCCCGGCAAGTCAGGCGTGTCGTTGTCTTCGTTGAAAAAATTGACGCCAAGGCTTTTCGTTAGATTCACCACGCGCGCGTCGACTACAGAGTAAGAGTTCCAGTCTTTCCCATCGAAGAAGATCGCGTACTTCGCACCGGGCGATAGAGACATGCCACCTCTTTGCTTCTGACGAACCAGCTTGCGCGAGCCGTCCCCTGCATTGATGACGTAGTAATCTGAATACCCCGGATTGTGATCACTCTCTATTCGATATGCGCGATTGTCAGCGCCAACCGCGAACCGGCCATCGACCGATGGGTTGATGTTTTCCATTGATTCGTCGGCGAGCTGCACGAATCTTTTTTCCTTCGTCAGGTAAACCGCGCGATAGGAGCGTTGCCGCTCCTGCTCGGCGCGCACTCTTTGAATCGGCTGGATGTAGTCGTCTTTCCAGTGCCACAAATCGGCGATGACCTTCTCGTCGGCAGAGACTTCTTCGTCAGCATTCTTTTCCGGCTCTGGCGGAGGCGCAGCACCGAGGAACAAACGACTGCCATCGAGCGAGAAAC
>DASUTF010000102.1:0-3562 GCA_036374695.1 Pyrinomonadaceae bacterium | reverse complement strand
CTGGGCCAGTTCTTCAGTAGCCGGAAGCTGGTAAGAGCGTTCGCTGCGATATGGTTCCATGCGATGACAACCGGGATAAAAATAGCGACGCGCGATCACGTTTTCTGCCCACAAAGCGGCCAGCAAGTCATCGCGGGTCAGGCCATCATGATCGGCGGCTATCTGTAACACGATGTATTGAAAGTTATTTCGCTCGGCTTCGTTGTAATCAATCACTTCGACGGCCGGCACGCCGGCAAGATTGCTCCGATAGGACTCGTGATTGAGTTTATTGGTGGCCACGAACTCTTCCAACCGGGCGAGCGACGACAGGCCCATCGCGGCCGCCACTTCAGCCATCTTCCCGTTCGTGCCGACTGAGTTCACTTCATCGTATCCTGCGAATCCAAAATTTCGCATTAAGCGCATCTTCTCAGCCAGATCGTCGTCGTCGGTAGTGGCCGCGCCTCCTTCGAAGGTGTTGAAAAACTTCGTGGCGTGAAAGCTGAACACTTCCACATCGCCAAACGATCCAATCATGCGACCTTTATGCGAGCACCCGAAGGCGTGCGCGGCGTCAAATATCAACGCCAGCTTGTGGCGACGCGCGATCTCAGCCAACCGTTCCACGGCACAAGGCCGGCCCCATAAATGCACCGGAAGGATGCCGCTCGTCTGCGGCGTGATCAGCGTTTCAATCTGTTCGGCATCGATGTTGTGCGTTTCCGGATCCACGTCGCAAAAAACCGGCTTTAGTCCGAGCCATTGCACAGAGTGCGCAGTTGCGACGAAAGTGAATGAAGGCACGATCACTTCACCGGTGAGGTTCAGGGCCCGGATCGCGATTTCCAGCGCTATTGTGGCGTTGCAGATAGCGATGCAGTGCTTCACTCCCAGAAAATCCGCCAGCCGGCGCTCGAATTCCTGCACGATTGGCCCGCCGTTGGTCAGCCAGCGGCGATCCAGAGCCTCGCCCAGCAACTTAAACAGAAGCTCGCGATCGCCAATGTTGGGGCGCCCCACGTAAAGCTTTTCGGCAAACGCGGGGGGGCCGCCAAAGATTGCCAGGTCTCTTAATTCAGACGCCATCATCAAATCAATTCGTAGTTTTTCAGTTTCTCAATAGTGCCTTCTCGGCCGCAATTCATCAAGACGTCGATGATCGAAAGCCCGGGATGATAGGCGGCAGTCGATTGTTGATAGGGCTTGTCGTGCGAACGCAAAAAGCTGAGTTCAATCCCATTGGCCTTGAACTCTTTTTTATCGTAAAGCTCCTGGCCGCCGATGGCATTCACAAAGCGATCAGCATGCATCAGGTGACAGACCGCGATCACTCGATACACTTTGCGTTCAGGGTGCGCCAGCCTGATGGCCGGGAACGCCTCGGCAAGATTTTCTTTTGCGAGCGAACTTTCCAGCTCCTGGTAAATTGGATTCTCGACAATCTCAGTTTCTACGCGCAGGTGCCTGCATACTTCGACAATGGATTGCGCGGCCATTTGGGACAACGAGTCAGTTTCGCTGCGAATGATTGGCTCAATCAAGGCGTAGGTCTCGTCGAAGAAGGGACTTTTCCTGTAGTTGAGGTAAAACGTATGCAGCAACTTTCGCCGCCAATTGCTCTTCGCGGAAAGCCTGATGTCGCAAATCTTTCGGTTAGGGCTGCTGTTTTCGGTGACCGCGTTAAAGTAAGTAGGCTCGCCGCGGACTACCAGGAACCGATTGCGATTTATCCACCCGTACTGGATGTAATTCAGGTTGTCGTAAATGATGAACCGGTCAACGGCCGAAACCAACTGGTAGAAGCCAAGATACGGGAAAAAGTACGGCTGGTTCATTCCGAGCTTCATCTATGGTTGGCGTGCGGAGACAACGGTCATGCGCAGGTGAATTGAGGTTACTCTAGCAGAACGCGCGGGTTTCGCAAGTTGGGACAGCGCCGTGTTGTGGCTATACTTCGATGGCACGCATATGAGATTTGTAATCGTAATTTCGACCGGCGGCTCGGTGATAAACCAGCTTCTCGGTAATGACTTTTTCAGGACGCGGATTCATTCCGTGGTCTCAGACCGCGAATGCGCCGCGATCCCAAAAGCAGCGGCGCACGGAACCAAAACAACAATAATTCCGGAACCAGACAAAGCAAAGTTCTCAGCGCTGGTGCTTGATTATTTGAAACAACACACAATCGATTATGCGATCTCGTTCTACAGCAAGCTGTTCGTGGGTGAAATCCTTAACGAATATCAGGATCGGATTATCAATCTGCACCCATCTTTGCTGCCGGCGTTCAAGGGACTGCATGGATTTGACGACGCTGTTGCCTACGGCGTGTGTTATGTGGGCAGCACCATTCATCTAATCGACGAGAATATGGACGAGGGCAAAATCATCCAACAGACGGTGTGCCCCGTCGATCAGACCAGACCAATCGCGTTTACGCGACACCGGATTTTTGAGCAACAGTGCCGCTCGCTTTTGCAGGTTATGAAATGGATCGAGGAGGGCCGTTTAAGGATCAATGACGGCCGGGTTAAGGTTGAGGGTGCTACTTTTATGGGCGGCGAATTCTCACCGGATCTGGATTTTCCTGAAGCGATTGAGTTAAAGGTGCCGGCGCCCAGTTGGCTGACTCTGAATGATCGCGCAAAGGTTCGTTAAATGAAAATCAGCGTAGCCATCGCGGCTTACAATGCGGCTGAGTATCTGCGCGAAGCAATCGAAAGCGTGCTGGCGCAGACCTTGCCGCCGTACGAGATCGTGGTGGTGGATGATGGGTCGACTGACGACACTGCGCAAGTCTGCCGTTCGTTCGGCGAGCGCGTGCGATACTTTTATCGCGAGAACGACGGCACCGCCGGCATCGGCGCCCGCTGGCAGTCAATCAACGAGTCAAAAGGCGATTGGATTGCATTGTTGGATCATGACGATCGCTGGCTTCCGGCGAAACTCGAACGGCAATGCGAAGCGGTGAAAACTTTTCCCGAGACCGGAGTTGTTTTTACGAAGTATCGCAATATCGACGACCACGGCAACCCACTGGACCCAACCAGCGCGCCGGACGCTACCGGCGAAATCCGACAGTACAATTCACACGATGCGTTGCATCACTTGTTACGTTCCAATCCATACTGTCCGTCGTCGGCCCTGGTCCTGCGCCGCGCCCTCATCGAGGATGGTCCACCCAGCAATGCCTCGTGTGGTGACTGGTCAGACTGGTTCCGAATAACTCGCCGGTACTCGATGACCGTGGTTGATGAATTCCTCACCGAGTACCGCGTTACCGCGGACCAGTTTTGCGCCAATAAGGATTTGCTGGCGCGGCGCATGCGCGAGACGCTAATGGCGCAAAGACCCAACCTGGTTGCGGGATGTCCTGAGTGCCGGCTGGCTTTTCGGGAAGGCCGGACCCACGTGGCCCAGGTCTTCTCGGTTGCCGCCCGCGCTTATCTTGATCAGTATCACGAGGCCGTTCGATCAGCGGATACTGCGAACGCCCGGAGACTCATGGGTCAGGTGATCAGAACGGCGCCGTTCGAGGTATTGCGCCCCCGCCGTTTAGCCGCGGCTTCGCGGAATTATG
>DASUTF010000101.1:0-13606 GCA_036374695.1 Pyrinomonadaceae bacterium | reverse complement strand
GCCCGCAGCATGTCGCCGGTCGAAATCTGCGGGAGATTCATTCGCTCTTGCAGCAAGCGCGCCTGTGTGCCTTTGCCGGCACCGGGCGCGCCCATTAAGACGATGATCTTTGACATGGACTTGGGTTATGCCCTGCGACCGCGCAATCTTCCTCCGCTGCCCAGGAAACCTTCGTAGTTACGCATCACCAATTGCGCTTCAATCTGCGCGACTGTGTCCATCGCCACGCCGACAAGAATCAGTAACGACGTGCCGCCGAAGTAAAACTGGTAATTCATGCCCGTAAGGATCCAGGAGAGTCCGGGTGTCGTGCTAAATAACGCGTCCAGCCACGCGCCGATGAACGGCAAACGACCGACGCGATATCCACTCAACATCACCTGCGGCAGAAACGCCACTAACGCAAGATAAACAGCGCCCACGACAGTCAGCCGGGTCAGAATCGTGTTCAGGTATTCGGCCGTGGCGCGCCCGGGACGAATCCCCGGCATGAAGCCACCGTGCTTGCGCAGGTTGTCGGCCACTTCCTCAACGTTGAACACGATCGAAACGTAGAAGAAGGTGAAGAATATGATCAGCGACAGAAAAACTAACTCGTAGTACGGATCGCCTGCGTGAAATACCTGAAAGAAGCCAAACAGCTTTCCGTACCAGTTTTCCGGGTTCTTGGGCGGCAGGGCCGAGAACAAACTTTGCGGCATCGACAATACAGACGAGGCGAAGATTACCGGGATCACGCCACCCATGTTGAGCTTCAACGGCATCGTCGTTTGCTGGCCACCCACCATTTGCCGGCCTACGTGACGCTTCGCATAGCTGACGGGGATTTTTCGGCGCGCGGATTCGACGAAAACGATAAAGGCAATAACCAGGACTATCGCCGCGACCATCACAATTACGCCGAGGATTTCCAGCGTGTCGCCGCTACTGACGCGACCCATGACCTGCTGGACGCCATTCGGCAGACCAATCACGATACCCGCAAAGATCAGCAGTGAAATCCCGTTCCCGACGCCGCGTTCCGTAATTTGCTCGCCGAGCCACATCACGAAGATAGTTCCGGTCGTCAGCGTCAGCACCGTCGTCAGCATGGCCGCCCAAGTGGACGGGATTACGCCATTGATCTGAAGCCAGTGCGCCACGAACGAAGTCTGTAACGCCCCGAGACCGACCGTCAGATATCGCGTCCACTGATTGATCTTCTGCCGGCCCATCTCGCCTTCTTCCTGCAGCTTCTTCAACTGCGGAGAGACGACCGTCATTAACTGGAGAATGATTGAAGCAGTGATGTACGGCGTTACGCCCAGAGCAAAAATTGAGATGACGCGGAAATTGCCGCCCGAAAAAAGATCCAGCACACCCAGCAACGTGCCGCTCACGTCCTGCCAGACCTGATCGAGACGTTCCCGGTTGATGCCGGGCGTCGAGATGTGCGCGCCCAGGCGATAGATCGCCAACAAGCCCAAAGTGAAAAAGATCCGCTTGCGCAGATCCGGGACACTGAACATGTTGCGAACGGCGGCTAGGAATTTTTCCATAAGCGTGGCACAGACTTCAGTCTGCGCGTCCTGGCATGTAGTCACAGACTAAAGTCTGTGCCACTAAGCTCCAATTAACGTCGCGGTCCCGCCCGCTTTCTCGATCTTTTCGCGGGCGCTCTTTGTAAAGCGATGCGCCGAAACCTTCATCGCCTTTGAAATTTCGCCGGTACCCAGCACCACGATGTCGTGTTTCGCCTTCTTGATAACCCCGCGTTTATGAAGCAGTTCCGGCGTGATCTCGTCATCAGCACCGAAATTCTTTTCCAGCGCCTCCAGGCTAACTTCGAGCCACTTCTTTTTGAAAATGTTCGTGAACCCGCGCTTCGGCAGACGGCGATGCAGCGGCATCTGGCCGCCTTCAAAACCGATCTTCGAAGAGTAGCCTGAGCGCGACTTCTGACCTTTTTCACCGCGACCGGAGGTTTTGCCCAAACCCGTGCCGGGTCCGCGACCGAGGCGCTTCTTCTTGTGCGTCGAACCTTTTGCGGGACGAAGATTGTTAAGAGATAACGTCATAACTCAAATCCATTTTCCATTCATCATTTGTCATTTTCTATTTTCCATTCATTAGCCTGCTTTGAAACAATGGCAAATGAAAGATGTTAAATGACAAATGGAAAATAGTCTTTCCCCTATTCGATAATCCTGATCAGGTGCGGCACCTTCGCCACCGCGCCGCGCATGGACGGTGTGTCCGGGCGCTCCACGATTTGGTTTAGTTTGGTCAACCCGAGGCTACGCACGATTTCTTTCTGCGTGCCGGGGCAGGCAATCGAGCTGCGATAATACTGAATCCTGATCATCGCGGTCGCGGCTTTTTTTTCTTTTGCTTTCGGTGCCATAGCTTGAACCTGAAATTTCTAGAGCTCTTCGACTTGCTTGCCGCGCAGCCGCGCCACTTCAAAGGGATCCTTCATTCGCAACAAACCGTCGAAGGTCGCCCGCACGACGTTGTGCGGGTTCGTCGAGCCCAAAACCTTTGTGCGCACGTCGCGCACGCCGGCCGCCTGCATCACAGCGCGGACGGCGCCTCCGGCAATCACGCCGGTTCCTTCAGAGGCTGGTTTCATCATCACGCGGCCAGCGCCAAATCGTCCGATCAGTTGATGCGGCAGGGTATTTTCGATTAGCGGGACCCGAATCAGGTTTTTCTTCGCAGCCTCTACGGCCTTCTTGATCGCCAGCGGAACTTCACGCGCCTTACCCGTACCAAACCCCACGTGGCCACCCTCGTCTCCGACGACAACCAGCGCCGCAAACGAGAGGTTCTTGCCGCCCTTCACCACCTTGGTCACGCGATTAATCGAGATGACCTGATCCTTCAGATCCAAACCTTGCGCCGTAATTCTCTGTTTCGGTTGTCTCATTTACTCTTCTTTCGCCTTAGCCGACTTCGCTGCCGCTGTCCATCGAGTCTTTTACTTCGGCCGTCTCTGTTGGAGATTCGGCCTCGGCCTGTTTGGCTTCTTTCGGCGCCTTGGCTTTTTTGGCTTTGGGCTCGGCGTTGATCTCACCGGCACCCGCGTCTTCTATAGGGGCCGCCTGTTTCTTGGCCTTTGGCTTGGCACCAGCTTCCCCGCCGCCAGCCTCTGTAGTCGCGTCTTTCGGAGCGGCTTCCTTCCTGGTCTTTGCTTTCGGCTCTTTCTGCTTCTTGGGCTTAGCCGGCTCGGCTTCGGCTGCTTCGGGGGTTTCCACCTCGGCTGCTTCCGCTTCAACTACTTCATTCTTGTTGAGCCCGGCAGCGCGCGCCGCATCGGTCAGCGCGCGGACGCGGCCATGATAAAGATAGCCGCCGCGGTCAAAGACAACGCTTTCGATTCCTGCCGCCAGCGCGCGCTCGGCAATCGCCTGGCCGACGCGTTTGGCCGCATCAATGTTGCCGCCCTTTGCCACGCCCAGACCTTTTTCAGTCGTCGAAGCTGAGGCCAGCGTCTGCGACTTCTGGTCATCGATAACCTGGGCGTAGATGTGGTTCAAACTGCGATAGACGGCCAGCCGCGGCCGCTCAGTCGTACCACGAACTTTGCGCCGAATGCGGCTGTGCACCGCGTTCCGAACTTCTGCTCTGTTTCTGTTAGCCATTACTGTTATTGCCAATTGCCAATTGCCAATTGCCGATTCATTTTCCGCGAGAGACCAATAGGAAATCGGCAATCTAAAATCGGCAATGCTATTTACCTGTCTTACCGGGCTTCAGCTTCAGCGGCACATCCGCGTACCGAACGCCCTTGCCTTTGTAAGCGTCGGGTTTGCGCAGCCTGTGCATCTCAGCGCAGACCTGACCGAGCTTTTGCTTGTCGATGCCCGAAACCGTCAGCGTGGTCTGATACTGCTGAATACTTCCTTTGGTCGTCATGCGCTCAGCTTTAGCATCGATGCCTTCGGGCAGCGCAAATTCGATCGGATGGGAATAGCCAAGCGAGAAAACGATCTTCTGGCCCTGCACGTCAGCTTTGTAACCAACACCGACGATGTCCATCTGCTGCGAGAACCCTTCGGTCACGCCCTTGATCGCGTTGTTCGCAAGCGCGCGCGCCAGGCCATGCAGCGCCGCCATCTGATCCGAAACCCGCTCGGCGATCAGCGCTTCTTCTTCCTGCTTGAACGTAATTCCTTCGGGAATCGGCGTCTTCAAAACGCCTTTCGCGCCTTTTACTTCCAGCTCACGATCCTTGATCGTGACCGTGACACCCTTCGGAATCGATATCGGTTTTTTGCCAATGCGAGACATCGTAATTGATTCATTTCTTCATTGATTCATTAAGCCAATGAATCAACGATCCAATCCTTAGTAAACTTCGGCCAGGACCTCTCCGCCGATATTCTCCTTGCGCGCGGCCTTGCCGCTCATCAGCCCGCGCGAAGTCGAAACGATGTTGATGCCGTAGCCGCCCAGGACGCGCGGAATCTTCTGCGAAGGGACGTACACCCTGCGGCCCGGTCGCGATACGCGTTGCAGGTACGTGATCGAAGAGGTGCCGCGCGCGTCGTAGCGCAGAAAAATCCGAATCAGGCGCTTCGGGCCTTCGCCCTTGAGGACGAAGTTGTTGATGTAGCCCTCCTCTTTGAGGATGCGCGCAATCTCCAGCTTCAGCTTTGACGCCGGGACATCGACGCGCGAGTGTTTGGCCGCGACGGCATTTCGAATTCGCGCCAACATGTCGGCAATAGGATCAGTCATTCATTAACTCCAAAAAACGTCCGTTGTCGGTTGTCCGTTGTCAGCAGCTCTCTGTCGTTCCCTCGAACTGACAACTGACCACTGACGAATCACCAGCTCGATTTCACGACGCCGGGAATCTGTCCCTCGAGCGCCAACTGGCGAAAGCAAATCCGGCACAGGTGGAACTTGCGCAGGTAAGCACGCGGCCGGCCGCAACGGCGGCAACGCGTGTAAGCGCGCACAGCAAACTTCGGCTTGCGATTAGCTTTCGCGATTAAAGATTTTTTTGCCATATCTCCTCGGATATCAGGTGTCGGGTTTCAGGTATCAGTCGGCTGCTCGACACCTGACACCCGGCACCTGACACCACTTTAAGCTCTAAACGGCATTCCTAATGCCTTTAACAATGCCCGCGCCTCTTCGTCATTGCGGGCGGTCGTCACGATCGAAATGTTCATGCCGCGCAGCTTGTCGACTTTATTGAAATCGATCTCGGGGAAAATGAGCTGCTCGCGAATTCCGATGGTGTAGTTGCCGCGTCCATCGAAAGCTTTTGGCGACACACCGCGAAAGTCCCTGACGCGGGGCAGCGCGACCGACACCAGCCGATCGAAGAACTCGTACATTCGTTCGCCGCGCAACGTCACCATCACGCCAATCGGCATGCCCTGCCGCAACTTGAAACTGGCGATCGATTTCTTGGCTTTGGTGATCACCGGCTTCTGACCCGCGATCGACGTCAACTCAGCGACGGCCGTGTCGAGGATCTTCGCGTTTGCGATTGCCTCGCCCATGCCCATGTTGAGCACAATTTTCTCGAGCCGCGGAATAGCCATCGGATTCTTGATCGCAAACTCCTTCGCGATCGCCGGTGCGACGTCCTTTTGATAGCGCTCTTTTAGTCTTGCTGCCATTTTTCAATTTACTCATTGATTCATTCCTCATTGATTCAATGAATCAACGGGTCAATGAATCAATCTGTCACTTGCTCTCTATCTGGTGTCCGCTCGCGGCCGCCACTCGCGTTTTGGTGTCGCCGTCGATGTGATAGCGCACGCGCGAAGGCTTGCCTGATTGCGGATCGACAATCTGCACGTTCGACATGTCCAGCCAGGATTCCCGGTCGATGATGCCGCCCCCACGATTTCCCGCCGCCTTTTGATGACGCTTGATCATGCCGATGCTTTCGACCTTGATCTTGCCTTTAACCGGGGCGACGGCCAGCACGCGGCCACGCTTGCCTTTATCGCGGCCGGCGATAACCACGACCTGGTCGTTCTTTCGGATTTTGGCTCGTTTAGTTCCCTTCAACTCGTTACCTCTCGCCGCGATCCCTTCATCGGGATTGCGCACTAGATCACTTCGGGCGCCAGCGAAACAATCTTCATGAAATTCTTGTCGCGCAGCTCGCGCGCCACCGGTCCGAACACGCGCGTGCCGATCGGTGTTCCGTCTTCTTTAATCAGCACCGCCGCGTTCTGATCGAACCTGATGTAGGTCCCGTCCCGTCGACGCACTTCCTTGCGCGTGCGCACGATGACGGCGTCCTGCACTGTGCCTTTTTTCACGGCACCGTCGGGCGTGGCCTCTTTCACAGTGACCTTGATTCGATCGCCGAGACTGGCAATCGCGCCGGTCGAGCCGCCGATGCCCATAATCATCTCGACGCGTCGTGCTCCCGAATTGTCAGCGACCTCCAGAGAGGTCTGCATTTGTATCATTGTCGATTTCCAATTGCCGATTGCCAATTTCGCTATGGCATCGGCCCATATTCAATTTCAGGAACTGCCCATTTCGTGTGCCCAAATCGGCAATCGAAAATCGGCAATTGGCAATGTGTTTACTTCGCCGCCTTCTGAACGATTTCAATTACGCGCCAGCGCTTTCTGGCCGACAGCGGCCGCGTCTCAACAATGCGCACGCGATCGCCCACGGTGGCTCCCAAATCGTCGTGCGCCATGAACTTCGAAGTCCGACGGACGTAACGACGGTATTTCGGATGCAGCACCTGACGATCGACTCGCACGACCACCGTCTTCTGCATCTTGTCTGACGCGACGGTGCCGATCTTCTGAACTCGATTGCCGCGGTCGCTCTTCGCCGGCCTGGCGCTTACAGCCGCCGATTCCGTGCCATTGCCAACCACAGCCGCTTCAGCGCTCGGGGCCGAAGTCTCCGCCGAAACACTTTCCGCCACCGGCATCTCAATCGCTGCCGGTTCAACCGCGGCCGTCTCGCTCGCTTCGGGCGCTGCTTCCGGCGCTGGCGGCGGCGCATCAGTCGGTTCGTCTTTTTTCTTTCGTCTAAACATTCATTTACTCGGTTCGCACGCCTCCGGCGCGCTTAATTTGGGAGCACTCCGGAGGAGTGCGTACCCTGATTACTTGCCGGCCTTTATTTCTCGCTCGCGCGCAATCGTGCGCAGCCGCGCCATCGACCGCTTTTCCTGGCGCATCTTCTTCACCGCGTCGATTTCGCCCAGCGCCAGCTTGAAATTCAAGCGGAACAGAGACTCTTTCAGGCGCGCCGCTTCAGCCTGCAAATCCTCGTCAGGCAGGTCGCGTAACTTATCAACTTCTTCGCGTCTCTTCATGGCTCACTTCGTTCGCTGTTTCGAGTTTCAAGTTTCGAGTTTCGAGTTGCGAACTTGAAACTTGAAACTTTGAACCTGAAACTAGATGGCGCCCCCCTCTTGTTCGGCTCGCGTGACAAACTTGGTCTTCACGGGCAGCTTCTGTGACGCCAGGTTCATCGCGTCGCGCGCGGTCTTTTCATCCACCCCTTCGATTTCGTAAAGAATCCGGCCGGGCTTCACCACCGCCACCCAGTATTCGGGAGCGCCCTTGCCCTTACCCATGCGCGTTTCGGCCGGCTTCTTGGTCACCGGCTTGTCGGGAAACATGCGAATCCAAATCTTGCCGCCGCGTTTGATGTGACGCGTCATCGCAATACGCGCCGCTTCGATCTGGCGATCCGTAATCCACGCGGCCTCCAGAGTCTTCAGGCCATACTCGCCGAAGCTGATCATGCTGCCGCGCTGGGCGACGCCTTTCATCCGGCCGCGCATCTGCTTGCGATGCTTAACTTTTTTCGGCATCAACATGGCGTCTTATCCCTCGGTTCTTTCTCGGCGCGGACGCGGCCGGGCGCGACCTTCGCGCGGGCGGGGCGTTTCGTTTATCGGATCCGTACCGGTGCCACGCGCCATCGCCGCCTTGGCGTCCAGAATCTGGCCGCGATAAATCCAAACTTTCACGCCGATGATGCCGAAAGTTGTGTGCGCTTCAGCAAACCCGTAGTCAACGTCCGAACGTAAAGTGTGCAAGGGAAGCTGGCCCTGCAAGTGCCACTCACTACGCGCTATTTCCGCGCCGTTCAAACGGCCACTGACCTTGACTTTGATTCCCTGCGCGCCAAAGCGCAGCGACTCTTCGACGGCTTTTCTCATCGCGCGCCGAAAAGCAATTCGCTTTTCGAGCTGCGCCGCAATCTTTTCCGCCTGCAGCTGCGCGTTCAGCTCGGGCTTGTGAATCTCCTGAATCGAAACCAGCACCTCGCGGCCAGTACGCGAAGAGATGTCGCCCTTCAGCTTGTCGATCTCCGCGCCCTTGCGGCCGATGATAATCCCGGGTCGCGACGTATAGATGATGATCTTCAGACGGTTCGCTGCGCGTTCGATGTCCACGTGCGACACGCCGGCGCCGGTAAAGCGGCGCTTCAGCTCGCGCTTCAAACGCAGGTCTTCGATCAGGAAGTCGCCGTATTGCTTTTTCGCAAACCAGTGCGAATGCCAGTCCTTGTTATAGCCAAGGCGAAAACCGTATGGATGAACTTTTTGGCCCAATCGCTACTCCAATCTGAAATTTGGAATCTGGAATCTGAGATCTGAAATCCAGGATCCAGACGCCACTACTCTTTGTCCGTCTTCTTCTTCCTTTTCAGCGCACTGCCCAACTTCGAGGCAGCCTTCCGGGCGCCTGTTTTCTTCGGCGCAGCCTTCTTCTCGGGCGCTTCACTCGCCGCAGGCGCGGTTTCAGCCGGTTCCGTTTTTGCCGTCCCGCGCTTCGCCCTTGGCGCGGCAGCCGCGCCGCCGCGTCTGGCTTTCTTGCTTACGGCCGGCGTCGTTGCCGGTTCTTTCTTCCCGCTTTCGCCCGGCTGATCGCTCGACAGCAGAATCGTCACATGACAAAAGTGGCGCTGCTGGCGAAACGCTCGGCCCTGCGGCGCCGGGCGCAGACGGCGGCGGCCCTTGGTGGGACCGTCATCGACGTAAGCCGCCTTCAGCCAAAGATCGTCCGGGTCGACCGAAATGTTCGCTTTCTCAGCCGATTCGTTCGCATTCGCGATCGCCGACTTCACGCACTTCTCGATGCCGAGCGCGGCCCGCTTGTTCGAGTAACGCAGGATCGCCAACGCCTGATTAACGTTCTTGCCGCGGATCATGTCGATGACCAGACGCGCCTTCTGCGGCGACCCACGTAAAAACTTTGCGCTTGCTCTTGCTTCCATATAGGTTCTATCGGTCCACGCGACCTACGCGTCTTACGCAGCCGGAGCGGCTGCCGATCCTCCGCCAGCCGGCGAGACCTTCGCGGACTTTTCCGACTTCTCAGCTTTGGTTCCTGAATGACCCTTGAGCGTGCGCGTCGGCGCGAACTCGCCGAGCTTGTGCCCGACCATGTTCTCAGTGATATAGATCGGAATGTGGCGTTTGCCGTTGTGCACGCCGAACGTCAGCCCAACCATGTCGGGCGTAATCGTCGAGCGACGCGACCAGGTGCGAATCACCTGCGGCCGCTGTCCGCCGGCGCGCACGCGCGCGACCATCTTCCGAACACCTTTGTCGATCCAGGGACCTTTTTTTAATGAACGTGGCATAACTTAATTTGCGCATTGATTCATTTAGTCATTGATTCAATGAACCAATGATTCAATGATTCAATTACTTGACTCTCCGATCCCTCACAATCATTTTCTTAGTCCGCTTGTTGTGACGCGTCTTGTAGCCACGCGTCGGCTGTCCCCAGGGCGTCACCGGATTGCGGCCGCCCGAAGTCTTTCCTTCACCACCGCCGTGCGGGTGATCGACCGGGTTCATCGCCACGCCCCGGACGTGCGGCCGAATTCCCTTCCACCGCGTGCGGCCGGCTTTACCGAGCGAAACGTTTTCGTGCTCGACGTTGCCCACCTGCCCGACCGTCGCGCGACACTCAACCGGCACGCGCCGAACCTCGCCCGAAGGCATGCGCAATTGCGCGTACAGACCTTCTTTCGCAAGCAGCTGCGCAAACGAACCGGCCGCCCGCGCCATCTGTCCGCCTTTACCGGGACGCAGCTCAATGTTGTGAATCTGCGTGCCCAGCGGAATGTTCCGAATCGGCAAAGTGTTGCCGGGAAGAATGTCCGCGTCTTCACCGCTGGCGATCGTCTTGCCCACTTCCAATCCGACCGGCGCGATGATGTAGCGCTTCTCGCCATCAAGATAAGTAATCAGCGCGATGTTCGACGAGCGGTTTGGATCGTATTCAATCTGCGTCACGCGTCCCGGCACGCCGTCCTTGTTGCGCTTGAAATCGATAATGCGATAGAAGCGCTTGTGACCGCCGCCGCGACGCCGCACTGTAATGCGCCCGTCATTGTTACGCCCCGAGATACGCTTCTTCGGCTCGAGCAGGGCCTTCTCCGGCACTGCATTCGGCGTGAGCTCGTCGCGCGTCAGGTAAGTTTGATACCTGCGCGCCGGCGATGTCGGTGTTAGTTTCTTGATTCCCATCGTATTGATTCATTTGTTCATTGATTCATTGAGACAATGATTCAATGGATCAATTCCTAGATCGCCTCGCCGTAGTCAACCGGCTTCTCGCCCTTCTTCAGCGTTACGTACGCTTTTTTCCAGGCCGGCTTGCGGCCTTCGAAGCGCCCGCGGCGCGCCATCTTGCCCATGAAGTTAGCCGTGCGCACGGCATCAACCTTCACCTGAAAGATGGTTTCGACCGCGCTCTTGATCTCAGGCTTGGTCGCACGTCGATCGACGCGGAACGTCAAAAGCTGACGGTGATCCTGCGTCTCTTCCTTCGCCACCAGCGCCTTTTCGGTAATCACCGGCGACTTAATAATGTCCCAAACAGTTCGCATTGCTTACGCTTGCGCTCCTCTGTTTCCCGGCAGTCTGCGCGGGAGCCGCGCCTCGCCTTCCTGATCATCGCGCGCACGGAAGCCTCGCTCTTCGTCGTCCTTCGCGCGCGGCTGCAAAATCCCGGTCAGCTCTTCCACCGTCTTCGGCGTCAGCACGACTTTCTGATGATTCACAATGTCATAAATGTTCACGCCGTAGCTGTTTACAACCTTCGTACTCTGCACATTGCGCGACGCGAGCATCAGGTTCGTGTTCTTGAGCGAATCAACGATCAAGGTCTTCCCACCCAACTTCAGAGTGCCAAGCGTGCTGATAAATTCACGCGTCTTTGGTGAATCGAATTTCAACTCACTCACAATAATCAAGTTTCCTTCGCGCAGCCGTTCCGAGATCGCCGAACACATCGCGCGTTTGCGCATTTTCTTCGGCAAGTTGTACGACCAGTCGCGCGGCTGCGGTCCGTGCGCGTTGCCGCCGCCTTTCCAAAGCGGCGAACGCAAACTGGCGATACGCGCGCGGCCAGTGCCTTTCTGCTTCCATAGTTTGCGACCGGCACCGGAAACATCGCCCCGCGTCTTGGTCGCGGACGTGCCCTGGCGCCGATTCGCCTGATAGCTCCGTACCGCTTCGTGAATCAACGGCTCGTTGAGAGGCACGCCAAAGACCATGTCATTCAACTCGATCTCGCCGATCTCTTTGCTCGTTAGATCGAGAACTTTAACTGTTGGCATATGCGAACCCTCCTTCACCCGCCGCGACGCGGGATTCTTTTACCGCTTTCCCTTCGTAGCTTTCTTAACAATGACAACGCTGCCGTTCGCGCCCGGCACGGCGCCACGGATCATCAGCAGATTGTTTTCGGCATCGACGCGGGCCACGGTCAGGCCTTTTATCGTAATTCGGACATCGCCCATGTGCCCCGAAGAGCGCATGCCTTTGAAGACCCGAGACGGGTAGGCCGACGCGCCAATCGATCCGGGCGCGCGCACGTTCATTGAGCCGTGCGACTCAGGCCCGCGATTGAAGTTGTGACGCTTGATCGTGCCGGCGAAGCCGCGACCTTTCGATTTGCCGACCACGTCAACCACGTCCCCGTCCGCAAACTGATCGACCAGAATTTTGTCACCGACGTTCGTGCTGTCGTCCGAAGCTTCGACGCGGAACTCTTTGAGAATGCGGGTCGGCGGCATGCCGCCGCCAGTCTTCTCGAAGTGTCCACGCATTGGCTTAGTCACGTTCTTCAGCCTCACAGGCCGATCCTCCACGAGACCGATCTGCACTGCGTCATAACCGTCCTTGCCGCCGGCCGATTTCTTTTGCACGACGATGCAAGGCCCGGCTTTAATGACCGTCACCGGAGTGACCCTGCCATCCGCCGCAAAGATCTGCGTCATGCCGATTTTCTTGCCGATGATTCCGTTAATCATTGTCGATTTCCGATTGCCAATTGCCGATTCGTTCTAATCACGATTTCCAGACGCCAATCGGAAATTGGCAATTGGAAATCGGCAATGCTCTAGCTCTTTCCAAATGCCTTAATCTCAACGTCCACGCCTGCCGGCAGATCGAGCTTCATCAGGGCATCAACCGTCTGCGGCGTCGGGTCGAGGATATCCATCAGGCGCTTGTGCGTTCTGATCTCAAACTGCTCGCGCGATTTCTTGTCGACGTGCGGCGAACGGAGCACCGTCCACTTGTTCTTCACTGTCGGCAACGGAATCGGTCCGGCTACGCGCGCGCCAGTGCGCTTCGCGGTCTCGACGATTTCCGTCGTCGATTGATCGAGCACGCGATGATCGTAGGCCTTGAGCCTGATTCTGATTTTCTCGTTCAGCATATTGTCTTATGTGTCCTATCGGTCTCATAGGTCTCATAGGTCTCATAGGACCTGACTTATGCGACCTATTCCACAATCTCAGCCACAGTCCCTGCCCCAACCGTTCTTCCGCCTTCACGAATCGCGAAGCGCAGGCCTTTCTCCATGGCGATCGGCGCAATCAATTCGATGTCCATCTGAATGTTGTCGCCCGGCATGACCATCTCCACGCCTTCCGGCAGATGCGCCACTCCCGTCACGTCCGTGGTCCGGAAGTAAAACTGCGGCCGATATCCCGTGAAGAACGGTGTATGCCGTCCGCCCTCTTCCTTCGTCAGCACATACGCCTCCGCCTTGAACTTCGTGTGCGGCGTGATCGAGCCCGGCTTCGAAACTACCTGCCCGCGCTCAATGTCTTTGCGCTCCACCCCACGCAACAGCAAGCCAACGTTGTCGCCCGCCGTCCCTTCATCAAGCAGCTTCTTGAACATCTCAACGCCCGTCACCACCGTCTTCGTGGTCGGCCGGATCCCCACGATCTCAACCGCTTCGTTCACTTTCACCTTGCCACGCTCGACTCTGCCCGTGGCCACCGTGCCCCGGCCCTGAATCGTGAAGATGTCTTCCACCGGCATCAAAAACGGCTTATCAATATCTCTGGCCGGCGTCGGTATATATGTGTCAACCGCTTCCATTAACTCCAGCACCGTCTTTTCCCACGTCTCGTCGCCCTCCAGCGCTTTCAACGCCGAGACCTTCACCACCGGTATATCGTCTCCCGGAAATTCATAAGCGCTGAGCAATTCTCTGACTTCCAGCTCCACCAGCTCCAGCAACTCCGGATCGTCAACCGCATCCACCTTGTTCAGCGCCACCACCATCGCCGGCACGCCCACCTGGCGCGCGAGCAGGATGTGCTCGCGGGTCTGCGGCATCGGCCCGTCGGTCGC
>DASUTF010000100.1:0-27574 GCA_036374695.1 Pyrinomonadaceae bacterium | reverse complement strand
GTGGTCACGGTGCTGATCATGTGGACCGCGTTCGCTTCGGTGTTCTCGCTGCTGCTGGGCTACTCGCGCGTGCCGTTCGCCGCGGCGCGCGATGGGAACTACTTCCGGGTGTTCGAAAAAGTGCATCCGCGGCATCGGTTTCCCTATGTCTCTCTGCTGGTGATGGGCGGTATCGCGGCAGTGTTTTGCTTCTTCCGATTAGCGGACGTCATCGCGGCGCTGGTTGTGATTCGGATTCTGGTGCAATTCATCGCCCAGATTGTGGGCGTGATTGTCCTGCGCCTGCGCCGGCCCGACTTGCCGCGACCATTTCGCATGTGGCTGTATCCGGTGCCGGCGCTGCTCGCGCTCGGCGGATTTATCTATGTGCTGGTTTCACGCAAGAACTTTTTGAAAGAGGTGCGTTATGCGGCCGTTTTGGTCGTCGTCGGTCTCGCGATTTATTTCATCCGAGCGCGGATGCGCGGCGAGTGGCCGTTTGAGAAAAGGCAACCCGTTGAGGCCTAGTCTCGACAATTCCTCCGTGTCTCAGTGGCAACCTCTGTGTCTCTGTGGTTGACCTTTTCGTTGACATCTTCACCACAGAGGCACAGAGAACTCACTGAGGCACAGAGAGTCCCGAAAAGTGCGAGTTGGCGGGCGGTAGCCCGCCTCTAAACATATTAGGGCTTGCCTATTTCCAGGTCCGCCACGACCGGAATGTGATCTGAAGCCAGCGTGTTAACCACCCAGGCGCGTTTAGTTCTTATCCCATCGCTCCGTCTCGTGAAAATGTAATCGATTCGCTTCGTGGGTTTGTCAGCCGGATAAGTTAAACCGTTCTCGCGAGGGGTGCCGTCCATCCACTCGCGATAGGATTGACGGATCCATGAGTCGTCAAACTTCTCACGCATCAACCGGGATGTTTGGCCGGTAGGAATATCGTTGAAGTCACCAACCACAATCAACGGCCCTTTCACCTCGCTTAAAAACGCCAGCATCTGTTGCGCTTCAAATAAACGGCCGTCATCGTGTTGATAGTCCAGGTGCGTTGTCACAAAGTGAACCACGCGACCGCCTATTTTCACTTCAGCGCGGATGAAGCCGCGTCGTTCGGCCTCGCGCAGGTTTTTGTACAGGCGATGCTCGGTTGCACTGATCGGAAAGCGCGAAAGAATTGCGACGCCGTATTGTCCACCTTGATACGGAAGGTTAAAAGCGAAGGCGTAGTCCATGCGCGTCAGCTTTGACAGCTCGACGATCTCATCGATTCGTTGTGTGCGCTGCACACCACGATCGACTTCCTGCAATCCAACCAGATCCGGCTTTTCTTTGTTGATGACTTCGGCGATGCGCGGCAGGTCGAGCTTCTTGTCCATCCCGATGCCGACGTGGATGTTGTAGGTCATCACGCGGATGGTTTTCGCAAAAGCGTGGGGAACAAGAACGAGAAACGCCGCGAGAACCGCGAAGCGAAAAAGAAAAGGCGCCAGAGCTCCGACTTTAGTCGGGCCTGGTGCCGAAGCAATGCCCAACTGAAGTAGGTACTCTGACGCTTTTCGAAGAAAGCGCATCAGTTACGTCTGCGGTTCGGCGCTCTCAGGATTAATAGTCTCAGCGGCCTGGAAGCCAATCTTGCTGTGCGTGCCGTCGCAGAAAGGTTTGTTTGAAGAGGCGCCGCACCGGCACAGCGCAATCTTCGGCCGACCTTCGGTTGAAATCCGGTTGCCCGCGGTGTCGTAAATATCGACGTCCCCTTCGACGACATACGGACCGTTTGGTTTCGGACGAATAGAAACGTCTGCCATGTTTTTCTCCAGAATTAGTTGATGAAGGCGTGGTTGCATTTTAGCATGCGAACTCTTTGCGATGCTTTGCGCCTTGGCGCCTCGGCGAGAAACCGCTTCACGCAAAGGCGCTAAGACGCAAAGTTACGCAAAGGATCCTAACTCACCAGCGCGCGTGCATGCTTCACCACATTCTCGACATTGAAGCCGAGATTCTTCAGTGCTACGTCACCCGGCGCGGAGGCGCCAAAGCGATCCAGGCAAATCTTGTCTCCTTTGAGTCCCACGTAACGATCCCAACCCTGGCCTACAGAGGCTTCGATTGACAGCCGCGCCGTCACTGAGGGAGGCAGGACTTCGTCGCGATACTCCTGCGATTGTTCTTCGAAAAGTTCCAGGCAGGGCATTGAGACCACGCGGGTTGCGATGCCGTCCTGCTGGAGCTGCTCGCGTGCTTCGAGAGCGAGTGAGACTTCTGAGCCAGTCGCAAGCAGGATGAGGGTTGGCTCGGTGGTTGAATTCTTGATCCGGTCGCTACCGCTCTCGGTTCTGACACTTTCGGCTTCGGCGAGGATGTAACCTCCGCGCCGCAATCCTTCAGCCGGCGCAAATTTCGTTCGATCAATCAAAGGTACTTTCTGGCGCGTCAAACAAAGCGCGGTCGGCGCTTTTCGTCGCAGAATCGCCAGCCGCCAGGCCTCGCGGACCTCGTGATTGTCGGCGGGCCGCACGACAAACAAATGTGGAATGGCGCGCAACGCGGGAAGATGTTCGACCGGCTGATGCGTCGGACCGTCTTCGCCAAGGCCGACCGAATCGTGCGTGAAGACGTAAATGACCTGGACCTCAGACAGGCAGGCCAGCCGAATCGCGGGCCGCATGTAGTCGGAAAACGTCATGAACGTGCCGCCGAACGGAATCAGGCCGCCATTCAGAGACATTCCGGTCATCGTCGAGCCCATCGCGTGCTCGCGCACGCCGAAGTGGATGATGCGCCCTTCGTATTTGCCGGCTTCAAAGTCGCCGCCATCTTTGATGTCGGTGTTGTTGGAAACGCCCAGATCGGCCGAACCGCCAATCAGCATGGGCAGATGCGGCGCGAGCGCGTTGATGACTTTTCCGCTCGCCACGCGCGTGGCCATTGCCTCTGCGTCTGCAAATGATGGCAGATGTTTTTCCCAATCGGCCGGCAGTTCGCCGCTTATCATCTGTTGCCAGAGTTTGCCCTGTTCCGGATTTTTCTTGAGATATTCGTCAACCAGCGCGCGCCATTCATTTTCCTGCTGCGCGCCGCGATCCACGCTCCGGCGAAAGTGCGCCAAAGCTTCTTCAGGCACGAAGAACTCTTTGTCCTCCGGCCAGCCGAGATGCCGCTTCGTTTCACGCACAGCGGCCTCACCTGGCGGATCGCTGTGCGCTTTCCGCGTGCCCGCCGAAGGCATGCCGTAACCGATCGTCGTTCGCACGGAAATCAGCGAAGGCCGATCGGCGACCGCTTGCGCGTCACGAATCGCCGCTTCTATCGCGGCCAGGTCGTTGCCGTCTTCAACTGTCGAAGTGTGCCAGCCGCAGGCATCAAATCGTTTCGGCACGTCTTCCGAAAAAGCGAGGTCGGTAAAGCCTTCGATCGTGACCTTGTTGTCGTCGTAGAGGTAAATCAGCTTGCCGAGTTTCAGGTGTCCGGCTAGTGAGGCGGCTTCGGCCGCGACGCCTTCCATCAAGTCACCGTCTGAAACGATCGCGTAAACATAATGATCGACGAGCGGAAAGTCCTTTTCGTTGAACTTCGCGCCCAGATGCGCCGAGCCCATCGCCATACCCACGCCGTTGGCAAAACCCTGACCCAGCGGGCCGGTCGTGACTTCTACTCCCGGCGTCAAAATATTTTCCGGGTGCCCGGGAGTTGGCGATCCCCATTGCCGAAAATTCTTGATGTCCTCGAGCGAAACGTCATACCCGGTCAGATACAACAGCGCGTAGAGCAACATGCAGCCGTGGCCTGCGGACAAGATGAACCGATCGCGGTTTTCCCATTTCGGATTCTTCGGGTTGTAGCGCATGAAGCGCGTCCACAGAACGTAAGCCATCGGCGCGGCGCCCAAGGGCAAACCGGGATGGCCTGAGTTCGCCTTTTGCACCGCATCAATCGCCAGCGTGCGGATCGTGTTGATGCAGAGTTGATCCAGTTCGGGTGTCGTCTCAAGTGTTTGCTGCATTCTTGCGCTCATTAGTTAGTCCTTGGTTGCCACGGAGGCACGGAGTCAGTACCGGACCTAAGCCACAGATTGACACAGATACACGCTGATCAGAATACGTTATCTGTGTCGATCTGTGTTTATCTGTGGCCATTTCTCCGTGACTTAGTGACCGATCAATCTTCGATACAGGTTCTGCTGTCGCTCTATCGCTCGCCGATAAACTTTATGCCGCTGCATGTCGGGGGCAAAAGTTCGCACCGGCTCTGACTTAATTGTTTCGAGAGTGTCTATTGTGCCAATCGTTTCGAGCGCAAGCAAAGCCGCGCCCCGAATAGTGGCTTCGGGAAACGCAGAAAGCTCGACCGTCTGGCCGAGAACGTCGGCCATCATCTGCGCCCAGAACGGATACAACAGGAAAACTTTGCCGGCGATCGTAATCGAAGCTGCCGGCGCAAAGGACTCGAGCGGATCCGCAATCAATGCGAACCGGTAAGCGATCGATTCAAGCGCCGCGCGCGCTAGGTCCAGCGGCTTCGTCGCTGCTGTCAGGCCGTGAATTGTTCCGGTGGCCGAGCTGGACCAACCCGGCGCGCGTTCGCCAGACCAGAACGGTAGAATCGTCAGGCCATGCGAGTCAGGCTCGTACACTTCGAGCAAATCATTCAGGTCGGCGTCGTCAGTCAGCTTGAGCGAGTTCTGAAGCCATCGCAGTAATCCGCCGCCATCAGACAACGCGCCGCCAATCACGACGCGCTCGCGATCGGCGCGATAGCAAAACAATTCGGGCGGCAAAATTGTCGGTGCCGCTCGGCTGGACAGCATTCGCATCGCGCCGGAGGTCCCCACCGTTAACGCGACGCGTTCGCGCGACACGCAGCCGGCGCCGATGTTGTTTGCCGCACCGTCACCAATCGCCTGAAACCAGGTGGCGCGTTCAAGCATCGGCCAACGCAACATGAACTCGTCACGCAATCCACCGGCAGTCCTGCGCGCTGCCACGATCGGGGGAAGGAAACTCTCGTCGATGTCCAACGCGGACAAGGTTTCTTCGTCCCATTCGCATGTTCTCTGATTCAACAACCCGGTGGCCGACGCCATCGATACGCTGGTCGCCGAATTCCCAAAGAGCTGAAGATACAAATAATCTGCAAATGACAGCCACCGTCGGACGCGACTGAAAAGGTCGGGAGAAGATTTTCTCAGCCACAGCAACTTGGCAGGCCAATAACCGGGATGAAAACGACAACCCGTACGCGTGTGCGTTTCAGTTTCCGGAAGCAACTCGCGCAGCTCAGGTACGGCTGCTGCAGCGCGCGTGTCGGCCCAGCCGAGCAAAGGCGTGATGGCGCGACCGGCATCGTCAACTCCGATCAGACTGTGCCAAAAGGAAGCCGCGGCAACGTAGTCGATGCGCGCGACAAATTCCTCTGCGCGCTCGACTACGGCATCAAGCAGTTGCGCGACCGACGCCACCAGCGCGTCGGCGTTCACGTCATTGCCGGAAAGCAGCTCCGAATATTCGCCGGCCGGCAGGTGCAGGAACGAGCCTTCGATTTGATCCCCGCGGCTGTCGAAGAGGGCCGCGCGGGTTCCCGACGTGCCGATGTCGAGAGCCAGAACCACGACTGGGTCTGGTTCCGGCCGCAACGAAGGCAGCGTGGATAGATCTATCTCAGGTCGCTCTTCGAGAACTGCTTCGTCGAAGACGGTACTCATCAGTGCGTGGTTCGGACGTTAAATCAGACTGCTTACGAGGAATGGAACGTGAGCATCGCACAAGCGGCGTTACTCGTCCAGTGATTTTGCCCAAAAAGCCCGTGTGGCGAACAAACTCGTCGAGCTGCGTAGCAGCGGTCTTAGTTAAGCCCAGGGCGAGGCTTTGCGAGCCTTGGGGAAACCGCGCCCGTTATAGATCAAGGGAGCCCGCGAAGCGGGCGACATCTCAGTCCCGAGTTCAGAGTTTTGAGTTACGCGTCAGAACCAGCGCGTCTGCCTCGTCGAGTGGTCCATTCTGAAGAGAAATCTTGCCAGCGATCCTTCCGATAGCTTAACTCAAGGTCGCCGCTCCGCGGCTCCTACAAATTTATTAACCATCGTAACCCAAGGCTCGCAAAGCCTCGCCTTGTGCTTAAATACATCCGCTGCTTTCGCAGCTTCGTTGAATATTGTCAGCCTGATCTGAAGTGATCAGCGATCACATTTAGCGTCACCCTAAGACTCTTTGGGCAAAGCTTCGTCCAGTCATAGAGCAACACGTACAAGAGCGACTACTTCCGCGGGTTGATCTTATCCTCGACCCAATTTGTCGCCGGATCCAGCAGAGCGATGTGATGCGGCTTTCCTTGCCACACCCGAATCATCGAGATAATCAGAAACACAAAAGTGGCCGCGGAAAACAAACTTGCCCCGGTGAATCTGCCTGAAAACAGATTGGCGAACCCGAGCAGAGTGCTGATCGCCGTGATCCCTATTTGCAGCACGAGTCCCTGGGCCGCGTGAAATCGCACGCGCTTCTCCGTGCGCGGGACCAGCAGCAGTTCGACTATGGCGGCAACCATCGCGATGAAAAAAGGGATGTAGGGAAGCATCACCGCCCATTTTTCAGGAATGCCTAAGCCTGCAACTTTTTGCGAGCCCGGCTTGGCTCCAGCCAGCCCCGGTGGAGGCTGATAGATCTGTGGCGGGGGCCCGGGTGGCGGTTGATAGATGTTCGCGTCAGGCATGCGCGGTGGCTGATATGTCGCGGCCTGAGATTGGCCATACGCGAATACCGAACGATACGAATCGTCTATGCGACGCGTCGGGGCTTCAGTCTCTGGATTGGCGCGCGCCGCCTCGTTCGAAGTGCGGCCGATTTCGCTTGTCGGCGCGCCGCTCATCGCCTGGGTTGGCGGGTCGTCACGCGTGCCGGTGTCTCGACCCCAGTCCCGATCGGCGCGCTCAGCGACGTTTTCGTCCAGCGGATTCGTGTCGTATTTGCCGCGTTTTGGCTGCATTGGAGAGTTTTACGAGCGCCTGGTTGTTCGAGTTTCAGCGACTCAGTGGTGAGTAGCGACTTTAGTCTGTGACTCCCAAGGCAAACACAGGCTGAAGCCTATGCTACTACTTGATATTCGACTCGCGCCCATTGTCCTTCGCGTTCATCGATGCGAAATGCCCGCAGGCAAGGCTCCCGGTCCCCGAGTCCAACAATAAGGTAAACCGCTGATGGATAGTAGGCAAGACGCACGTCGGTGGCCGACGGTTGCGGGTCTGCTGAGCGCGGGTGCGAGTGATAAATCGCCACCAGTTGCTCGCCGCGTTCGCGCATGGCGCGCTGCGCCGCGAATAGATCTTCGGGGGCAGCTTCGTATGAAGTCAGCGGATCCCCAGCCACGTTCCGCGCGCGATAAATGCTTTGGGCTTTACCTTTAATTAGCCCGCCGATCAAGCCGCAGCATTCCTCCGGCGAGGCTTCGCGTGCGTGCGCGATGACTTGATCGATCTGGACTCGAGTCAGGTGGATAGTCATGAACGAGACCTTTTAGCCGCGGATTTACGCGGATAGGCGCGGATAAGACAAATCAGACAGTTCTTATCTGCGTCGATCCGCGTTCATCCGCGGCTAATTGTCGACGATCCTCAGATGCAGCTCTTCCAACTGCTTCGGATCGACCTCGCCGGGAGCGTCGATCATCAGGTCCTGAGCGGAAGCAGTCTTCGGAAACGCCATCACGTCGCGAATGTTGTCGGTCGGCACCAGCACCATCATCGTGCGCTCGATGCCAGAGGCGATCCCGCCGTGCGGCGGCGTGCCGTAAGCCAGCGCGTCAAGAAAGAATCCAAACCGCTCGCGTGCCTGATCTTCGGTCATCCCCAGCGCTTTGAAGACCAGCGACTGCACATCGCGGCGGTGAATCCTGATTGAGCCGCCGGCCACTTCCACGCCGTTGATGACCGCGTCGTAAGCCTTCGCGCGAAGTTGTCCGAACAGTTCCTTTGTTCCGTTCACCGCGCGCTCCAACGCCGGCACGTCTTCGTCGAGTGGTGAAGTGAACGGATGATGCATCGCATAGTAGCGGTCATCGTCTTCGTGATACTCGAACATCGGGAACTCCGTCACCCACAGCGGTGCGTACACGCCTTCGGGAATCAGGTTCTCGCGTTTCGCGAGTTCATTGCGCAAAGCGCCGAGGCTTGCCGTCACAACATCCCGCTTACCGGCTACGATCAGAACGGCATCGCCTTTTTGCGCGCCGGCGAGTCCAGCGAGATCTAGAACCTTGTCATTGCCCAGCGCCTTCAAAAGCGATGACGACAGTTCATCGCCAAGCTTGATCCAGGCCAGCGCGCTCGCGCCATACCTTTTCACGAACTCCTGCAATTCATCGAGGGCCTTGCGCGACAGCGACGCGCCGCCGCTGACGACGATTCCTTTGATTACTCCACCGGCCGACAAAACCGTTGCATAGGGCGCGAAGATTGTTTCAGCAAGCGCCGGCGAGAAGTCTTGCAACTCCATCCCCTGAATGCGCAGGTCCGGTTTGTCTGAGCCGAAGCGGCGCATGACTTCCGCATACGTCAGTCGCGGAAACGGCGTCGGTAACTCGACATCAATCAGAGCAAAGATGCGTACGAACAGACCTTCGACCAGCGCGTACACCTGGTCGGGCGTCGCAAAGCTCATCTCAACGTCGAGCTGCGAAAATTCCGGTTGCCGATCGGCGCGCAGGTCTTCATCGCGGAAGCAGCGCGCGATCTGGTAGTACTTGTCCAGTCCCGCGATCATGCAAATTTGTTTCAGAATCTGCGGTGATTGCGGCAAAGCGAAGAACCTTCCCGGCTGCACACGCGACGGCACGATGTAGTCGCGCGCGCCTTCAGGTGTCGATTTGATCAGGTTCGGAGTTTCGATCTGCGTGAAGCCTTGTTCGTCCATGTATCGATTGATTTCCAAAATCACTCGATGACGCAGACGCAGATTCGACTGAAGCTGCGGCCGCCGCAGATCGAGATAACGGTATTTCAGACGCAGGTCTTCGGCGGCCAGAGCAGTTTCCGAAGCGTCGAGCTGAAACGGCAGCGTGCGCGCGTCGTTAAGAATGCGAATCTCCGTCGCTTGAACTTCGACATCGCCGGTCTCGAGTTTAGGATTGCGGGCACTTTCGTCGCGCAGGACAACTTCGCCGATTACCGCCAGCACGTATTCGCCGCGCACGTCCTTGGCTTTCGCGTGGGCTTCCGGCGCATTTTCCTGATTGACGACGATTTGCGTGATGCCGTCGCGGTCACGCAGATCGATGAACGTTAGCGGACCGAAATCCCGCCGCCGCGCGCACCAGCCCATCAAAGTCACGCTCTCGCCGACGTTGTTTTTACGCAGGGCGCCGCATGAATGCGTGCGCTGCAAGTTTCCAAGGTTCTCGATCATTTGGTTCAGTAAGCAGTAAGCAGTAAGCCGTGAGCAGTAACCGGAAGAAGTGAACTGCTTACTGCTCACAGCTCACTGCCAACTAGAAGAGGACCGTTCCGCCATCAACATTTATCGCCTGCCCGTTAATGCCGCGTCCCTCTTCGGAGGCGAGCAAAAGCGCTACAGCGGCAACTTCTTCCGGCGTCACCAAACGGTTCTGCGGGCTCATCTTTTTTAGCGCTTCGAGCGCGCTTTCCGCGGACTTGCCGGTCTTTTCCACGATATTTTCGATCCCGCGGGTCGTCATGTCCGTTTCCACATAACCCGGACAGATTGCGTTGACGGTGATTCCGTTTCGGGCGACTTCCAATGCCAGGGACCGCGTCAATCCCAACACTCCATGCTTTGAAGCTGCATACGCCGAAACATAGGGCGCGCCCGTCTTCCCGGCGATCGAAGCAACATTGATGATCCGTCCCCAACCTCGCTCGAGCATTTCCGGCAGGGCGGCGTGCGTGCAGCGGAACGTGCCGCCGAGATTTGTGTTCAGGTGAAGCTCCCAAAAGGGTTCGTCCGTCTTGATAAATAATTCGGACTTGGCCACACCGGCGTTGTTGACGACTATGTCGGGACCCCGGCCAAAGTGCGCGCGGAAACTGTCAAAGGCTTCGCTCACAGACTCTCTTTGCTGCACGTCACACTTTAGCGCCAACGCGCCAGTTCCGAATTCGGTGGCAATTTCCTTCGCGACCGCATTCACTTCTTCGAGTGTGCGCGCGGCGACGGCGACGCCAGCGCCTTCAGCCGCAAAAGCGCGCGCTATCGCGCGACCAATGCCTCGGCCGCCGCCGGTGATGAATGCTAATCGTCCCTCAAGCTTCATAGCCATACCGAGTGCGTTGCCATTAAAGCAAAATATCAACCGCAGATAAACGCGGATTACGCGGATAGGCAATTAATGATTCTATCGGCGTAGATCCGCGTTCATCCGCGGCTAATCATCTTCCCGTGAATTTCGCCGGACGCTTCTCGAGGAACGCGCGCAGGCCTTCGCGCGCATCTTCCGATTCAAAACAACGCAGTTGCGCGTCCACTTCATACTGCAGCATCTGCTCGAGCGAATCGTGCTCGCCAGCGTACACCGCTTGTTTCGCGGCGGCGATTGAAACGGCGGCGCCCTCACGAAGCCGCTCCGCCAGCTTGCGGGTTTCCGCTTCCAGTTCTTCCGGCGCCGTGACCCGATTCAAGAGCCCAAGTTCAAAGGCCTTCTGCGCGTCAATTGAATCGCCCAGGAAAAACATTTCGCAGACGATGTTCGACGGCAGCGTGCGCGGCAAGAAATATGTGCCGCCCCAATCAGGATGAAAACCGATTTTTACGAATGACTGACTGAACGTCGCGTCAGTTGAAGCCACGCGCAGGTCGCACGCGAGCGCCAGATTGAATCCGGCGCCGGAAGCCGGACCATTTATCTGAGCGATCACAGGCTTGTTCATGTGCCGGATCGCCAGGATCACACGGCGCGAGGCGCCGAGCAGTCGGGCAAACTCTTCCGAGTCGTTGCGCTCGACCAGCTCAGCCATGAACTTCACATCGCCGCCGGCACAGAACGCCCGGCCTGCGCCGGTGATGATCACGACGCGCACGGCTGGATCACTGCCCGCTTCTTCCAGAGCTTCGGCCAGATCACGACGCATGTGATCGACGAGCGAGTTGAGGCGCTCAGGCCGGTTCAAAGTGATCGTGACGATGCCGGAGTCTTCGGTGACTTTGATGAACTCTTCGGACATTAGATCAGTTTCGAGTTTCGAGTTTCGGGTTCTGAGTTTCGAGTCAAAGCTTGCGACCGACGGAAGGAAAAACTCGAAACCCGAGACTCGGAACTATTTTCCTTTGAACTCCGCTTTCCGCTTGTTCACGTACGCGTCCAATCCCTCTTTCGCATCTTCAGACTGAAACAACTGCTGCTGAAGCTCGCGCTCCAACACCAGGGCGGATTCGAACGGTATCTCGGCGCCGGTTTGCACGGCCCGTTTGATCCGGCCGACGGCGCGCGACGCTTTGTTCGGCGTGGTGAACTGGCGCGCATAGTCCATAACCTGCTTCATGAAATCGGCGCCATCCGCCGCGTCGATGATTCGGTTGACCAAACCAAGTTGCTCGCCCTTTTCAAAGTCGAACAACTCGCCCGTGGCCATCAACTCGATGGCTTTAGATTTGCCGACGAGGCGGGCCAAACGTTGCGTGCCGCCTGTTCCGGGAAGCACGCCGAGGGAAACTTCCGGCAGCCCCATCTTGCCCGCGCCGCGCCGCGCAATGCGGATGTCGGCCGCCATCGCGACTTCCAAACCGCCGCCGACACAGTGGCCGTTCATTGCGGCGATGACGAGCTTCGGCGTTTGCTCAAGGCGCGAAAGCGTCTCGTTCGCGTGCAGACAAAAGTAGTATTTGAATTCGGGCGTCACTTCGCTGAGCATCGCTATGTTTGCGCCCGCGCAAAAGAATTTCTCGCCCGCGCCGATGATAACGATCACTTGCACGCTCTCGTCCATCCGCGCTTCGAGAATGCGCGTGTCGAGCTGCTGCATCATCGCGTACGAATAAGTATTCGCCGGCGGATCGTTCAGCGTGACGAGCGCCACGCCTGCCTCAACTGAATAATCGATGAGACTTTGTTTCGCTGGTTGTGTTGACATAAAAAGTCGCGCGATCGTTTCGCTAACGGGCGTCAGAGTACCAACTTTAGTTGGGACGTTGTCACACACAAAGAGCCCGACTAAAGTCGGTACTCTAACGCGACTTGCTACGCTGTGCGCCAGACGCTGACCTTCTCAGTCCGCGGCGCCGGTACGCCCACGCGTTCGGTGGATGAAGACAGAAACCCGTTTAAGAACAGCCGCGTAATGTTATCGACGAGTTGGTGGACAGACAACTTGCCCGTCGGATCGTACCAGTTGTAAATCCAGTTCATCATCCCGAACAACGCGTAAGTCGCGATCGTCAAATCCACGCCCGTGCCTTTGCCATTCTCTTCCTGGATTTCCCGGAGAATCTTGCGCGCGAGCCTGGCGTAACGCTCTTTCTTCGTGGTCACGTGTTTGTGCATGTCCCCCGCGAGCGATTCCGCTTCATGCGACAAAACCTTCATCTCGGCCATGTTGGCGGCGAAGAATGAAAGATGGTTATCGATCAGAATCCGCAGCTTCTCGAATGGATCGCTGACTGTCTTGATTCTTTCTTCGAGCCGCTCAGACACGCGTCCGAAGCAATGATCCTGAATTAGATAGAGCAGCTCTTCTTTCGATTTACAATAGTGATAAAGGCCGGAGAGACTCACCTCCGTCTCGCGCGCGATGTCGCGCATTGAGGTTGAGTGATAGCTCTTCTCGGCGAAGATGCGCGCGGAGGTGCGCAGGATGTGCTCGAGCTTTTTGTCGTAGCGGCTGAGATCGTTAGCCATTAAGCACCTGGTAAAAGCGAGCCACGGATGAACACAGATTTACACAGATTGAAAACCGGTTTTGATCTGTGCCTATCGGTGTTCATCTGTGGCTCATTACAGTCGCACGTACTCAAACTCGAACGGTTTGCCTTTTATTCCCGAAGTCGGTGGCGCAATCCAGTTCGCAATTTTGCCGACTTCAGTCACCGGCTTCATCAAGCTGCGCACGTACTCACGGTCTTCGATCGTCGGCAGCCATTCGTCTTTCATCGCTTCGAACTGTTCTTTCGCGACGAGATTTCCCTCGATATCGAAGTGATGCCCGGCGTACTCGCCGACGTGCCGGTGGAAACGAATGTTCGGCAAGTACAGACGTTGGCTGAGACCTTCATCTGTGAGCGCCTTGTTCCAACGCGCCAGACCCTTCTCGCAGTCTTTCACATACTCGCCGCGCAGGATCTCGTTCAGCGCGTTACGAAGCGGCACCTCGCGCGGCACGAGCTTCCCGTCCTCGACGACTGACATCGTGAACGAGCCCTCTGCCGCAATGTGATCGGTGTACTGCTCCTGCTCTTTGAAACGGCCTTTCAAGCCGGCCGCGAAGAAGTCCGCCGAGTTCGAACTGATCTCGCCGCCAAACAGATCGAGCGAATAACTGAACCAGAAGTTGATGTACTTCTGAATAATTTCGAGAGGAATGCCGCCGAGATCGCGCACCTCTTCATTCGGATTCTGCTTCATCAATTGCGCGGTCCGCTTAACCACCCGGCTCAAGCCCGTGTCGCCGACGAACATGTGATGCGCTTCTTCGGTCAGCATGAATTTGCAGGTGCGCGCGAGCGGCTCGAAGCCCGATTCAGCCAGCGCCGACAACTGATACTTGCCGTCTCGATCGGTGAACATGGTAAACGCGTAGAAGTTCAGCCAGTCATCGCAAGGCTGGTTGAAGGCTTCGAGGATGCGCGGCTTATCCGGATTGCCGCTGCGCCGCTCAAGCAGTGCGTCCGCTTCATCGCGGCCATCGCGACCGAAGTACCCGTGCAGCAAGTAAACCATTGCCCAAAGATGCCGGCCTTCTTCAACGTTCACCTGAAACAGATTGCGCAGGTCGTAAAGCGACGGACAACTGCTACCCAGCCGGCGTTGCTGCTCGACTGAAGCCGGTTCAGTGTCGCCCTGCGTGACAATGATGCGGCGCAAGGGATTGCGAAACTCGCCGGGCACTTCCTGATAGACTGGCTGTCCATAGTTGTCGCCAAAGCCAACCTTCGCGTTGGGCTGAGCGGGCTCGAGAAAAATTCCCCAGCGGTACTCCGGCATCTTCACGTAATCGAAGTGCGCCCAGCCTTCGCTGCCAACATCGATCGCCGTGCGCAACCAGACATCCTTCTGCTGGAACCCTTCCGGACCCATGTCCTGCCACCAATCGAGAAAGTTCGGCAGCCACTTCTCCAGCGCGCGCTGAAGACGCTTGTCTTCAGAGAGATTTACGTTGTTAGGAATGCGTTCGTTTAAGTTCATGTTCAGTTCGTCACGATTGATTTCGACACTTCGTCGAGAGCTTTTACGCCTGATCCCTTCGCGTTCAAGAACTCCGCGTCGTCGTCCTTAGCCTTCTTGTGACGCATGGCGAAATAGCCGTACGCGACACCCTCCGGCCGGGAATAAAACGCCAACTGAACTTCCATTTTGTCGTTCGCAGTCGTCATTAGCGTTCCTGATTCGGACTCGCTCCATTTATGCGACGGCAGCGCCGCGGAGGTCCAGGTGGTATTCTGAGTACCGTGAAGAAACATCTTCACAACCATACTTTTCATTTCATCGGCGAATGCGTTCATATCCTGTCCGTCTTTGGGATAACCAACGAATATTCCCGCCGGTCTCTTCGGATCGAGAAACATTTGGCCGATGTGTCCCGAAAGCGGCGCGGGCATGTAGCCTGAAGGGCGTTTGAAGACGATGGGCTTTTTCCCATCCTGCGGGACGTAAGCTGAACGAGTTGTTACCGCGCCGGCCAGCAGCAAAGTCGCAGCCAACCATATGCTAATCACGCGGTAACTGGGAAAGGCTTTCATGAAGTTCCTCCTACGTCCTCTTGTAATCAAACTTCGCCTGCGTCGGCTTTCCATAATTCGTTAGCGCGCCATGCTCGCCGACGGCATTCGGCCTCTGAAAGATCCAGTTTTGCCACGCCGTCAGACGGCCATAGATCTTTGTGTCCATAGTTTCCGGTCCGGCGAAGCGCAGAGACGCCTCCATTCCGGTCAAAGCGTCCGGCGAAAGCGAAGTCCGCTCTTCAATTGCCAAACGGATTTCGTCTTCCCAATCCAGATCATCAGGCGCGAAAGTGACGAGGCCGGCTTCGTCCGCGGCTTCCGTGTCGAAAGTGCCTTCGCGCGCAAATGCTTCGTACGCTTTCTTCGGCTCAGCCAGGAAACGCGACTGCAAACGCGTCAGCCCATTGCTCATCGGAAACGCGCCGGTATTCAATTCACTCAAGGCGACTTCAACCTTCTCGTCCGGATTGTTCAGCATGAAGCTGCGATCGGATGCGAGCACCAACTCGAACAAATTGCCGGCAAAGCAACTGCCGGGTTCAATGATCGAGAAGAAACTCTTCGCCGTCAGATCGAGCCGTCGGAAAACGCGTGACATGTAAAGGATGATTTCGCGCACCAGCCAGTTATCGCGATTGGCCGCCAAAGTCTTATCAACCGCGAGAACTTTGTCGATGCTTCCTTCGGTGCGAATACAAACCAAACCGATCTCAGCTTCGTTCACGCGCAGGTGCAGCAGCGCATCGTCCAACTCACGATACGCGCGCAACGGCCAGTAATCTTCGCCCAGTTTCTGAATCTCTTCGGCTGAAGGTGGCAGGTCGCCTTCCGGCGCCCGCACCGTCAAATCGACATAGCGTTTGTCGCGGTGAAGCTTTAGCGAGACATATTTGTAATCGCGTGTGTTTTCAGTTGACTCAACTTGAAGAGGGTTGAGCTTAATTCCAGTGGCCGGCTTTGGCTGACCATCAGCGCCCACAATCTGCGCTACGCGTTCATCGACCGACTCCTCAAACTTGCTCGTGGCAAACGAGTCGTCGATCAATCCCCACTCTTTCGCGCGCTTGCCTTTCAAACCTTCGGCCAGGGTCGAGAAAACATCAGCCCGATCGCGTCGCACCTTCCGCTTATCCACCAGTCGCGTCAGCCCGCCCGTACCGGGCAATACGCCGAGTAAAGGAACTTCGGGAAGGGAAACGGCCGAGTTGCCGTCGTCGACCAGGTAAATCTCGTCGCAGGCGATCGCGAGTTCGTATCCGCCACCTGACGCGGTTCCATTCAAGGCGGCCAGGTAGCGCCGTCCGGAACCTCTGGAATCGTCCTCCATTGCGCAGCGCGTTTCATTTGTAAACTTGCAGAAATTGACCTTGAAGGCGTGCGATGACGTGCCCAGCATGTAAATGTTTGCCCCAGCGCAGAAAATGCGCGGTTTCAGGCTGGTGACGACGACGGCGCGCACTTCAGGATGTTCGAACCGGATTCGCTGAATCGCATCGGCCAGCTCGATATCGACGCCGAGGTCATACGAATTTAGTTTTAACTTGTAGCCATCCGCCAGCGTCTCGTCTTCCGCGACGTCCATGGAAAGCTTTGCGACGGCGCCGTCAAACGACAGCTTCCAGTGCTTGTATTGGTCCGGAGAAGTTTGAAAGTTAATCATGAATCGTGGCACAGACTTCAGTCTGTGATCTGCGTCCAGGTTCTAACAGACTAAAGTCTGTGCCACCAAAGGTGAAATTCGAACGCTCGTTCGAAAACGAGAATGATAGGAGAACGAGGGGGGCGGGTCAAGCGACGAACAGCAGATGGTCCTGGTGGGAATCAAATGCCTCACTGTGTCTCCGTGAAAGCTCCGTGTTTCTGTGGTGGATTGTTTTTTTAGAGATATTCACCACCGAGGCACAGAGCTCACACAGAGACACGGAGGACAATGGAACCAGGCACTCCAAAACAAAAGCGCGGAGTGAACTGAGAGTCCCTCCGCGCTCATGAATGAAACGTCTTCGGTGATTTTCAAGACACAGACTGAAGTCTGTGCCACTCAGTATTGAGCCGAGCCAACCGGCGGCAGGTTGTAAACGCCGGCCAGCGTGTTCAGTTCGGAGCGCAATGCTGCCCAGGTATTTTCCACTTTCGGCCCGAGCCGGCGTGCGCGCATCGCGACATTAAGCTTTGTGGCGATTTCCAAACACTTTCGCACTTCAGCCTTGTTCTCGGCCCAGGTATCGCGGCGATCAAACTCACGACGCAGTTCATCGGTCGCTTTCTCTAAATCCTCGGCGTAGTCGTTGAGCTGATCTTCGCGCCGCGTGTTGTTCAGGCGGCTGCGGTCCAGGGCCCGGTCAAACTCTTTCTCAAACTTGTCACTGCGATCTTCGACGCGCTTGATGATGCGATCCACGTCAGCTTTGGTATAGAGACGCCCACGCGCGACACGCGGTTGTGCCTGTGTCACCGCGGGAATCAGCAGGAAAGCAGCAGCCAGAGCCAAAGCGAATCTTAAAAAGTAAGTCTTCATGTTCTCTCCTTATGCTTGTGGCACAGACTTTAGTCTGTGTTTTCTTTAACTCATCATCACAGACTGAAGTCTGTGCCACTTCTTTCACACATTCAGACGCAGTGCGAGGAAATTTTGGCGAAAGAAAATTGGCGGAGGCGTGTAGGAATCGAACCTACCTGAGCCTGCTCTCGCAGTCTCACTAACGGTTTTGAAGACCGCGCCATTCACCAGAACAGATGCGCCTCCGTTGGGGAAATGGACAGATAGAGTAACGACTTTGCGCCGATTTTGTCGAACGAAACGAAATGCGGTGGTGCCCGATATTTAAGAAGTGGCCCGGCCGTCCCCCCCGAGAGAATCAGGCACACACGCTAAACTGTCGGCTTGCAATGAAAGACTGGATTGCCCTCAACATGACTCCCGGGGTGGGCCCGCGTGTGACTGCGCGTCTGCTGGAGCATTTCGGATCAGCGGAAGCGATTTTCGATGCGCCGAGACGAGAACTCGCTTTGCTGCGTCTGACACCCGAGGCGATCGAGAGTATCGCCAGTCGCGAGCTTTTCGAACGCGCTGAACGTGAGATTGAGAAAATCCGCAGCCTCGGCGGCGACATCATTGTGCTTGACGATGGAGTCTATCCGGCGCTTCTGCGCGAGACCTACGATCCGCCCGTCGTGCTGTACGTGCGAGGCGCATGGGCCGAATGCCTCGAGCGACCATGTGTCGCGATCGTCGGATCGCGTCGTTGTTCGACGTATGGACAAAACGCCGCGTTGATGTTGTCTCGCGAATTAGCGCAGCGCGGCGTTACGATCATTTCCGGACTGGCGCGTGGCATCGATGCGGCTGCGCACCGCGGCGCGCTCGAAGCCGGTGGCAAAACTGTCGCCGTGATGGGAACCGGCCTCGATCGCTTTTATCCTCGCGATCACAGCAAGCTGGCATTGGATATGCTGCAAAACGGCGGCGCGTTAGTGACTCAGTTTCCGCTGGGTACGCCTCCGGTTTCAGAAAACTTTCCCTATCGCAATCGCGTTATCAGCGGATTGAGTCTGGGAGTTGTGGTCATTGAAGCAGCCGAGAATTCCGGCTCTCTGATCACTGCGCGGCTTGCAATGGAGCAGAACCGGGAAGTGTTTGCCGTCCCCGGAAACATCACTTCCAGAAATTCATTCGGCACTAACTATCTGATCAAAGGCGCCGGTGCCAAGCTGGTCCAACAATGGCAGGATGTCGCAGGCGAACTGCCGGCTGAAATCGCGGCCGAACTTCTGCCGCCGCCAGGTCGGAAGCGCGCAAAGAAGGGGGAGCTGGTCGACCAGCTTCAACTTACTCCTGCTGATTTGTCAGAGCATGAACGAGCGGTTTTCAAGTTGTTGGCGACGGACACGCCTCAGCAAATCGACACGCTCGCGGACGCGACCAAGCTTTCGATCACCCAGCTCACGAGTGCGTTGCTCGCTCTGGAAATGCGCGAGTTGATCCGCGTGCTCCCCGGTAAATGCTTCGTCCGGAAGATGTGAAGTAATGTTCGGAAACCTCTGGTTTTCGGCGGGTTTCTCCAGCTCGATTTGACGCGACAGCGCTTCCTGGTGCATTTTCAACCGCACTCAAAACCCACGGGAAACGACCGGTAAGCAACCTTCAGCCGCCCAAGTTTCATCAGTGCGGACCGGAACAGATTTGGTAATGGCAAAGAATCTCGTAATCGTCGAATCGCCCGCCAAGGCGAAAACGATCAACAAATATCTCGGCAAGGACTTCATCGTGAAGGCTTCGATCGGGCATATCAAAGATCTGCCTTCGAAGGGCCTCGGGGTCGACATCCAAAACAACTTTGCGCCGAGTTACGAGGTGATTCCCGACTCAAGAAAGCGAAATAACAAGAAGATTGTTGCCGATCTGAAGAAGGCGGCGAAAACTGTCGATGCGATCTATCTCGCGGCCGACCCGGATCGTGAAGGTGAAGCGATTTGCCAGCATCTCGCGGAAGAGATTGTTCCGAAGAAACCGGCCGTGCCTGCTTATCGCGTGATGTTCAATGAGATTACGAAGCGCGCGGTTCAGGCCGCGTTCGATCATCCGAAACAGATTGACGAACACCTGGTTGATGCTCAGCAGGCGCGGCGCATACTCGATCGTTTGGTTGGCTACAAAGTTTCGCCGTTACTGTGTCGCACGATCGGCGGGCGCTTGAGTGCCGGCCGTGTGCAATCGGTCGCATTGCGGATGGTTGTTGAGCGCGAGCGAGAGATCGAAGCGTTCGTCAAGACTGAGTACTGGACGATCGCGGCCAATTTGACCGGCAAACAACCGCCATCGTTTGCCGCGCGATTGCTGAAGGTTGATAGCCAAACTGTCAAGACCAGCGGCTTCGATCAGGACCTGAAAAAATCCGAGATTCTGATCGGCAACGAAGAGCAGGCGAACGAGATCGTCTCAGAAGCCAGCCAGCAAACGTTTGTCGTTGACGAAGTGACCACTAAAGAACGGAAACGCAATCCGGTTCCGCCGTTCATCACTTCAAAACTGCAGCAGGAAGCATCGCGTAAACTTGGATTCGCGGTGAAGCGCACGATGATGATTGCGCAGCATCTTTACGAAGGGATCGAGCTGGGCAGCGAAGGCTCGGTCGGCTTGATCACTTACATGCGCACGGATTCGATCAGAGTCAGCGAAACCGCTCTTGGCGAAGTGCGCGGGTTTATCGGACAGCAGTACGGCGCGAATTATCTTCCGGAAAAAGCCGTTCATTACCGGTCGAAGAAAGGCGCCCAGGATGCGCACGAAGCGATTCGTCCGACGGATGTCACGCGCACGCCCGATGCGCTGGCGCAATATCTAAAGCCGGAAGAACTAAAACTTTACCGGTTGATCTGGCAAAGGTTCGTCGCGTCCCAGATGATGCCCGCGCTGTTCGATCAAACCACGATCGATATTCAGGCAGGCCGGTTTGTTTTCCGCGCCACCGGCTCAGTGCAGAAGTTTGACGGCTTCCTGAAAGTTTATCAGGAGGGCCGCGACGAGAAACCGGCCGAAGATGAAGAGGATGAACGCACGCTGCCGCTGGTAACAAAAGGCGAAACGCTGGCGCTCAATACAATCGATCCGGAACAGCATTTCACCGAACCACCTCCGCGTTTTACTGAAGCAACACTGGTCAAGGCGCTCGAAGAGAAGGGTATCGGCCGGCCGTCCACGTACGCGGCAATCATGACCACGATTCAGGATCGCGAGTATGTCGAGAAAAAAGAAGGGCGCTTTCATCCCACCGGACTCGGAAAGACTGTCAACGACGTTTTGATCGAAGGCGGGTTTGACGATCTCTTCAACGAGACGTACACCGCGCGCATGGAACAAGAACTCGATGAGATCGAGGAAGGAAAGCTGAAGTGGACCGATGCCATCAAGGATTTCTACGGGACCTTCAGCAAAGACCTGGCGCAGTTCGAGAAGTACGCCAAGACGGTCAAAGAGAAAGAGACGCCTACCGATGAAGTGTGCCTCAAGTGCAACACGCCCGGCATGGTGCAAAAGCTGGGTCGCTTTGGCAAGTATCTGAAGTGCAACAGCTGCAGCGCGACGCGCGACGCTGAACCGGCAGCCCCTGCGGATTCCGCTCCGGCCGTTGACGGTGAAGAAGAAATCGAGGCGTGCGAACTTTGCGGCAAACAGATGCAACTAAAGCGCGGTCGCTTCGGCCCATTCTACGGTTGCTCGGGCTATCCCGAATGCCGGAACATTCGAAAGATTTCGAAGAGCGGCAAGATGACCGCCGCGCCGGTTCCGATTGATGAGAACTGTCCCGTTGATGGCGCGCAGCTGGTGCGCCGGCAAGGTCGTTTCGGTGAATTCGTCTCCTGCTCAAATTATCCGAAATGCAAATACATCAAGCAGGAAACCATCGGCATGAAGTGTCCGCGGCCGGGTTGTGGCGGAGAGATCGTGGTGAAGAAGTCGCGCCGCGGAAAGATCTTTTACGGCTGCGCGAATTATCCGAAGTGTGAAGAAGTTTATTGGGACAAGCCGGTTCAGGAACCGTGTCCGCAATGCGGCAAGCCCTTTGTGCTGGAGAAGACGACCAAGAAGGGCATGACGAAGTACTGCTCAGATGCCGAAGGCTGCGGCTACAAGAGTGAGTTGATGCCGCTCAGCCAGCCTGAACCGCCGGCGCAAGAGACGCGAGCGTAGTGAAGAACGTCTTCGGCGCCCTACAGTGCGGTAAGCCTTTGGCTTACCGTGTGGTCAGGATTAAAGAAAGAGGCTACGCCTCGCCTTCAATGGCTGAGGCGTAGCCTCAAATTATTACTTCCGTCACCGGTGAGCCAAGGCTCACCGCACTGTGGGGCGCCAAGGCGCTTACAATCACTCCTTCAAGTACGCCGCCGAATACTCAACGTAGTTTTGCCAGAAGCGATCGAGACTCAGGACTTCTTCATCAGTCAGAGGCCGCTTCACCCGTGCGGGCATTCCCATTACTAGACTTCGCGGCGGAATGATTGTGCCGGGAGAGATTAGAGATCCGGCGGCGACCAATGATTCCGCGCCGACGCGAACGTCGTCCAGCACTATCGATCCAATCCCAATCAGAGACTTCCGCTCAACGTAGCAGCCGTGCAGGGTCACGCTGTGGCCAACGGTTACTTCCTCTTCCAGAATCGTCGGCTTCTCGCCGGTGCGCGTGTGAATGACGCAATTGTCCTGGACGTTCGTGCGGTCTCCGATGCGTATGTAGAACATGTCGCCGCGCACGACTGAACCGAACCAGACGGACGCCTGCTCGCCGACGTGCACGTCACCGATAATCTGCGCGCTGTCGGCGATGAAAGCCGTTTCGTGAATTTGCGGATGAACGCCGCGAAAAGGTCGAATCATTATGTCTCATTCACACCGCGCTTCAGCGCGGTGGGTTAAGAAATGTGAAATGCTGGAAACCGTTTAAACGGTTTCGGCTCATTGAGCCCGGCAATCCACCGCGCTGAAGCGCGGTGTGAATGAAAGACAGTCAATCCCCGAGCCCTCTGAGCGGCTGGCCCGCCGTGAACTCCACCAGATGACCGTCAGGATCGCGCACCATCGTGAAGTACCCCACGACGCCGCCAATGTCCAACGGCGGCTCAACGAGAATGCCTTGTTGCCGCGCCAGTTCGGCAATGCGATCGACTTCTGCGCGCGACTCGCACTGAAAGCCGAAGTGATCGAGGCGGGCTTTCACCTCATCCTGCACCACGACCAGGACGAAAACAGGATCCTGGCCGGCAGCCGTCTCCGGTCCCAGCCAAACGTTGTGACGACCTTCCGGCCGGCGGTCGCGCACGATCGAAAGACCGCAAAGCGAAGTGTAGAAGTCGATTGACCGTTCCAGGTCCCTGCAGTTGATCGTGATGTGGGTCCAGCGTGGAGGCATTAATTCTTTTTCACCGCATAAACTTAGGGGCCACCGTCAATACGTCGACTCGTGGCCTGCTTAGCGACCCGTAACTCGGTTTCGAGTTGGTCTTTAAAGGAACTGATTCGCTGCCAAACAAGCGTGGTTGCCGACGGATCGCGTCGGGCTGCGTTCTCGATGTCAGTGATTTCGGAGAGCAGGCGTTGTCTTGCCTCAAGAAAACCACGCATCATGGTCGAAGCCAGGGTCTTACGATCATATTTCGGAGGAAGCTCCGGGAAACGAGCGAGCAACTCGTCCACAGTCTTACTGTCCACATCAATTGTAAGTTGTGACACCTCGCTTCTTGTGCGTCCAAGCATCGCGGCGGGGTCCTGATCCGGACCCTCAAGAATGTTTTTCAATAACAGCAGGGCGCGGGTCAGTTGCAGACGATGACCTGTTTGACCGCCGATAACGTGCAGTGCTGTCTCAGGTTCTCCCTCGTAAGTCTCGTCATCGAAGACGACGGTTCCGACTATGACTTTGTTCGAGGGCGCGTCGGCAACATAGCCTTGATTGGTTAAACGCCGACCGCGGGACTCGCTGATAAGAGTTTCAGACGTAGCGCCGGGCTTCATAACCGGATGCGTTGCGGTGCCCCTGGACGTTACTCCGCTGCGGCCACGCTCTTTGGGCACGTAAACATCCAGCGCGACAATGTTCTTGCTTGAAATATTTCGTACGGTTAGGCGGTAGGAACTTATCCCTGGGACCGGTGAGAAACTTACGACTTCAACTGATTTGAGGTTATTTGTTACCACCGGCGAAAACGCTGGGGCCGGAGTTTCAACTTCGGGAACGAAGCGCACGACTTTGATGGCGAGCGGCTTGAATCCAAGGGACGTCAGTTCATTGACTTCGATTGTCTCTCCCTCGCGCGCGAGATACGAACCGATTGGTCTTTCCACGGGACCATACTTTGGACCGGGCGCGTCGACCGGCTCCGAGTCGTCGAAAACGCCTGCGATCTTGATCCTGACCGCGTCGCCTTCCAGGACCGTGCGGATCCTTATGCGCGTGAGAGGAGCGCCCGTTTGTTTAGAATCGGGAAGGGGATCGGTCGTGCCCATTTCCATTCCACCCTCTGAAGGAGGTTCGAATACAGGCGCGGTGGATCTTTTACGTCCGTCCAGTATTTCTATCGCCAGCTTCGGTTGGGCCAACTTTTCCTGAGCTAGATCGTGGGAACTGCCTAAGAACCCGATTGCGGCCAAGATTAGGAGGGTCAAGTGAGATCGAATCATGGTTTGCCTCGATTTTGTTCAGGGTGGAAGGGGAGGGTACATCTTTCACCCGCCGTCGTTCAGCTTCATAGTCCAGAGCACCTCCGCCGAAGTGTATTCGCTTTCAAGGTAAACAGAAGAGTGAAATCTAGGCGCCGGTCGCCGACGCTTTCATCGCCAGCTCGCCGTTCAGCTTCATGATTTCCAGAGTCATCTCAGCCGACGCGTACATGTCTTTCACATCGAGCCACTCTTTCACCGTGTGAATGGCGCGCATGCCGGTGCCGAGGTTGGCGCACTCGATCCCCTTGCGGTTGAAAACGTTTGCGTCGCAGCCGCCGCCCGACGCCATCGTTTTCACGTCGAGACCCATTCGTTGCGCCGCTTTGAGAACGAGCTGAACTACATGCGATGCATCCGGCACATCCATTGAGGAGTATTCGCGCACAACATGCGCTTCAACGGATGCCTTCGTAGTTTTGCCGGCCACGGTGACTTCGTATTTGGCGGCCGCGTCTTCAAGACACTTCGTCATGTGCTGGGTCTGCGCTTCGAGTTTCTCTTCGCTGTGCGAGCGCGCCTCGCCTTTCAAGACAACCAGATTCGGGATGATGTTGGTCGCCATGCCGCCTTCGATCTGGCCGATGTTGGCGGTGGTCTCTTCGTCGATGCGCCCGAGTTTCATTGCGGAAATGGCCTCGGCCGCGATCTGAATGGCCGAGATGCCTTCGTCAGGCGCGACGCCGGCGTGTGATTCGAGGCCGTGAATCCGGTATTCCATGTGATTCGCCGAGGGGCCTTTAGTGAAGAGAAATCCGGGATCGTCGGAATCGAAGACAATCCCGTACTTGGCTTTGATCTTCGTCACATCAACGTTCTTCGCGCCGAGCAACCCGACTTCCTCGCAGATGGAAAAGATCGCTTCGATAGGCGTGTGCGGAATGTTCTGCTCCTGAAGCGATTTGATAACTTCGAGGATTACGACACAGCCACTCTTGTCGTCGCCGCCGAGCACCGTCGTACCGTCGGTGCGAATTATGTCGCCTTCGACAATCGGCTTTACTCCTTCGCCGGGAACGACTGTGTCCATGTGCGCGCTCATCATGATGGGCTGAGCACCGGAGATCGTGCCCGGAAACCGGGCTATCACGTTGCCTGAGTTGCCGCCGACCTTTTCGCCGGCGTCGTCAATTTCGACCTGCGCGCCCATTTCCTCGCAGTACTTCTTGATGCGCTCGGCGATTTCGCGTTCCTTGCGCGAGTGACTGTCGATCTGCACTAATTCGAGCAGAAGATTCTTGATGCGTTCCTGGTTGATCATCGGCCCTCCGCGTTACTGCAGTTTCAAGTTACAAGTTGCAAGTTTCAAGTTAACGCCGCGAACTTGAAACTCGAAACTTGGAACTTGGAACTTGCTCTTGCGGTTGGGCAATCCTACTACACCGAAGTGAGGTTCAGGAAATACTGGCCCGCCACTGTTCTCCCTTTTGCGCGAGTGCCTCCAGGGCGCGCTGAAGCTCATCACGTTTTGCGTTGAGCACGCCGGCCGCGGCATCAGCTTCAACGGAGATTGGCGGCCCGATGATTACGCGCGCGCGGGTGAATGGTTTGGGTATCTCAGTCTGGTCCCAGCTCTTGCGAATCACCCATGACTTAGCTGCTACGATCACGAAAGGCAGGATCGGTTGGCCGGCCTTTTTGGCTATCAATACCGCGCCCATTTTGGCGACGTGCCGCGGACCCTTCGGGCCGTCGATCATGAAACCGGCGGGACACCCCACGCGCATGAGCCGGATCATCTCGATCGACGCGCCCGTATGACCCCGCGTAGACGACCCGCGCACGGTCCCGTAGCCGAAACGCTTAATCAAACGCCCCGTGTATTCCCCGTCGAAGCTGCGGGAACTCATCACGACGATCCCTCGATCGCGCCAGAAATACGTTGAAAGGAAAACGCCATCGTGCCAGGTCGTGTAGATGGGCAGTTTGCCGCCGGCCGATGTTGCCTCCAGGTTCTCCCAACCCTCGACCTCGAACTTCACGGTCGCGCCAAGCAGTTTCACGACGCAGTATGACGCCAATCCGATCGCGCGAATCATCACCCGCTCAAGAAACGTATACGAGGACAGATCGGAAGGCGCATACGCCCGTTCGATGTTAGCTGCAGACGGCATGCTCAACCATAAATCTCAGGTTCGCCTGGCGGTCGCGTTTTCCAGCGACGATGAATCCAAAGCCATTGATCGGGATAACGCCGCACGTGATCTTCAACGACGCCGGTCATCGCCTGTGTGAGCCGGCGCACGTCTTCTGTTTCGTCGTTCGAGCGATCGACGCGCAGCGGTTCGCCGACCTGCACGACGAACTTGCCGCGCGCATTGTCCCACGGCGCGAACACCGGGAAGACATCTGCCCCGGTGCGCAGCGCCAACTTCGCGACAATGAAAGTCGTGGCCGCTTTGACGCCGAAGTAATCAACGAACACGGCCTCGCGGTCGAGCGTGTTCAGATCGACAAGGATCCCCAGCGTGCCGCCGCTTTGCAGAATCTGAAGCATCTCGCGCGCGGCGAACATCTTGTCGATCGTCCGATTGCCGCGGCTCATGCGATAGCGATCAACCAGCGCTTCAATCTTCGGGTTATCAATTCGCCGCACGAGAAAACTCAAGGGCTGATCGAACAGCGACAGAGCAAAACTCGACAGCTCCCACGCGCCAATATGGCCGGTGAACAGAATCACGCCGCGCCCGGTTTCGCGCGCCGCCGCCAGCCGCTCGAGACCGTCGCAATCGACGAACTTTCGCCACCCGTCCGGCGACTCGTTTCGAAAGTGGCTGAACACGCCAAGCGCGCGGCCCAGATTCTCAAAGCATCCACGCAGAAGTTCTTCGCGTTCTTGCGCCGACGCTTCCGGAAAGGCGATCTCGAGGTTCCGCCGGCCAGTCCGCCGCAGTTTGCCAAAGGCGAATCCCAATCGCCCGAAGACTCGCCCCGCACGAATCGCGGACGACAACGGCAGCAGCGAAAAAAAACCGAGAATGGTTCGCGCCAGCCAGTATTCGAGATTCGTTCTGACCTGTCCGTGTTTGGCCATGGAGACTGAAGTGACCGCGTAGTGTAGCGTACACGTGGCACGGGCGTCTCGCCCGTGTCGTCACGCGCAAGATGCGTGTGCCACGTGATCAGCTTCCCGTCCACAACCGTCTGTATTAGACTGCGACTCGCGATCAGATGACCGGCAAAGCCAATCCACTTCGCCAGCTCACGCGCTTTGCGCTGGAAGGCATTCCCAACGACGCCGTGTGTTCGGTGGACGTGACGAACCAGTGCAACCTGCGCTGTCATCATTGCTACTTCTTTGAGCATGAGCAGCCGGAGAATCTCGCCGTCGAGCGCTGGCGCGCATTCTTCGATAAGTTGAAAGCCGAAGGCTTCCCGTTCTTCTCATGCACCTGGGTGGGCGGCGAGCCGTTGATGCGCCAGGAAATCATTGAGATGGGTTCGCGCTACTTTCGGCGCAACATGGTCGTCACGAACGGCACGATTCGCATCCCGGATTGGCCGC
>DASUTF010000099.1:0-2629 GCA_036374695.1 Pyrinomonadaceae bacterium | reverse complement strand
TTCCTGCAAAACCTGAAAGACCTGAAAGAATAGAGCAGCACCTCGAGCCGAATAAGGCACACCAAGACCGGCTCACCGGATCCCGCAAGTCGATTACATATTCAGCGTTCAGGGAATATGCAAACGCCGTATCTGGGTTCTCGATTTTCCAGTGCTAGAAAAATGCCAACTAACAGTCGAGTGGAAACTCGAATAGAAGGGTGAACCAATCAAACCCGGAGTTATCTCTTGACACGACCCCGCTTCATAGAAGGCTTTATGCTATCGCGTGCTGCGCACGCTAATTCGCAACTTCTCAAACGGAATACGTCATTAGCTTCATGACATCCTCCAACATCAAACTGCGACCCCAACAAATGGCTCTCATTGTGAGCGCCATATTCGTTTGCCTGTTTGCCGCTGGCGCCCAAGCACAGGCTCAGACGTCATTGCCACGGGTCGGAACCATCAAGGACTATCCGGCGACAGGATTGATGACTGGGTGCGGCAATCTCTATTTTTACAAAGTCGCGGACGCGAATTCGACGGCGGCCAATTACGTTTTTCTTTCGCGTGGCGATGGCAGCCACGCCTGGATGAATTTGAATGGCCGCGACGTCCTACTGCGCAAGATTAAATCGCGCGGAGATCGAAAGTTCAGCCGGTACTCATATCAGTACCGCGACGTGCGCGTCACTGTCGAGTTCGCGGAATATACGGCTCCAGCTGGTGAGACTGATCATACGAGCAAAATGAAGATCACTTTTCGACGAGGCGGCAGGGTGCGAATTGTTAGAGCCGTTGGAGGCTCGGATTGTTGAAATTTGGAGTGCGGTGGCAGGCAACCGGGGTCCCCGGCGCGGCAGCCGCGCTGGGGTGGTCGTTGCGCGACACCGCTTTGGATTGGCGCTTATCCAAAGCGCCGTCGCCGCCCGACAAGTCGGGACTCTGCCGGCGCACTCCAAATCCGGGGGTGTCGCTTGCTACGCTCGCTTACCCCCGGCCACCTCTGTCACGGCTCGGTCGTGAATAAGGTGTCAGGATCCGGGATTCTTATTTCGCTCGATGTACCGGCGGGCGAATTCGTTCAGATGAGGACTTTCTCTTAAGCCAATTTTCGTCGCTTCTTCCTCGGCCGCATCGACCGTCCACCCATCGCGCAGCACCCGTCGGATCATCCAGAAGGCACCGACGCGAATCGCTGCCGCGCAATGAATAAACGCCGGACGATTCGCCGGGTCGTCGGTGATTTTCAGAAATTCAGTGGCTTGTTCATATTTCGGATCGCCAAAGACGACCGGAATGTTGAAATATCGCAGACCCAGTTCTTTGGCTTTAGCTTCCTCTTCGGCTGCCCGATGCTCGCTAGCGGGACGCAGGTTGATAATCGATTTGACGCCTTCGTCTTTCAGTTGCTGCAGGTGTTCGAGTCTGGGCTGGCCGCCGGTGCAGAATTCTTTGTTGACGCGCACAAAATTCCTGATGGGCGGAGTCTCCTGCTGCGCTGCTATGGGCATCGCTGACAAGAGAATCAGAGAAAGAATTGTTTTCTTGAGCATTCGCGATTACCGAGAAACGGGCGACAAACGCTGCGCCTTGAGAAGTGTTCATTGCGCCCCTACAGGGCGCGGAATTTAATCTACGTGATCCGGGGGTGGCACTCGCTTTCGCTCGCTTACCCCCGGCTACTGTCTGTCACGGCTACGCCGTGAAATCCGTTCGCCGCTTCCTAACAGGCGTCCCGACTCTTTTGGACTTATCTCTGGCTACCTTCTTTCACGGCTTTGCCGTGATCGCTCTACACCTTTCCAAAGCTATACAACGCGCTCCGGGTCCGGATGTAAATCCGGCCATCGGCAATCGCCGGCGTCGCGTAGACTTCGTCGTCCAGCTCGTTAATCTTCAAGACCTCCCATTCGCCGGCTGCTTTCAAGACTGAGACCTGACCGCCCTGACCGATAACGAAGACCTTATCGTCAGCCGCGACCGGGGACGCGAAGTATTTGTCGATTGCTCCCATCAGCCGGCCCTGCTTGATTACGTTACCGTTCGCGGGATCGAACGTGAGCAGGATGCCGCTGTCGTTAATCATGTAGAGCACGCCCTTGTAGAGCAGCGTCGAAGGAACCTGCGGCACCGGTTTGTAATAGTGCCAGCGGACGGCCGTCGCGGTTTGATCCCCCTCGCCGCCCATCTTGATCGAGAGCAGACCATTCTCAGAAGCCATCATCGCGCGAAATACTTCCCAATCGCGCGCATTCAGCTTCTCATCGCGATCCATGTCGAACGCCTCGAAAGCATTGCTCAACATCCGATCCATCTTCTCGGTTCCCGAGATTTCAGTCTTGGCGATTTGCCGGTCTCCGTTCTTATCGTAAATTGGCAGCGCCTCGTCGAAAGAAATAGTTTTGATCTGCTGGCCTTGCTGGTTCTGCGGAAAGCCCCAGCCGTTGATGTAGAGATATTCGGCATCGTGGCTGGCAATCGACTTCATTTCACACGCCAGACCCTTAACCCACCAGACTCGTTTTCCGTCCGCTACTGAGTATGCTGAAAGCTGAAATGACTCAGGGACGATGATCTGCTTAGCACCCTGTTTTGGCTGGTAGACGATTGGCGTTGAGTAACCCGAGATCACCCCCGGCCGGTC
>DASUTF010000098.1:0-9285 GCA_036374695.1 Pyrinomonadaceae bacterium | reverse complement strand
AGGCGAAGGCGCTTTCTTTGTGAAGAAGGGCTGCTTTGTCTGCCATTCGGTGAGCACGCTCGGGGTCGAGTCGGCGTCGAAGATCGGTCCCGATCTTTCGGAAGCGGTGACCGATGTGCCGAGCCGTTTCGGCAAGCAACTTGAGGATTTCCTGAACAACCCGACGGGCACGATGGCGGTGGTCCTGTCCACGCAAATCATTTTATCGCCTGAAGAGAAACGAGAAGCGGTTGAGAAGCTGAAGATTGCCTACCAAAAGAAACTTGAGCAGCAAGCTCAAGCCGCCGCGGGGCAGTCTCAGGCCAAACCGTCACCGACACCGACGCCGAAGAAGTAAGCGAGGGGACCGGGCGCCAGTTGCGCGAGTCTTAGATTTTTATTTGAAGCGAAGAAGTCATACCCGTGGAAGGAGAGTCAATGATGAAAGGCAATCGTTCAAAGTTTACGTGGTTTGGGTTGGGCGCGCTGTGCGCTCTGCTCGTGTTAGGTGCTTACGTGGGCTGTTCGAAGAAGCCTGCCACTGAACGTGGCGACACCGCTGAGGCCGCTATTGCCAGTTACGTGGCGCCGGGCGACCTTGACGAATATTACTTGTTTTATTCGGGCGGCCACTCCGGCAACGTCTATGTCGCCGGCGTGCCGTCGATGCGGCACATCTCAACGATTCCGGTTTTCGCGCCATATCCGGCGACCGGTTACGGCTTCGACAAAGAATCGAAAGAGATGCTGGGCAAATACACCTGGGGCGACGTTCATCACCCGGCGTTGAGCGAAACCAAGGGCGACTATGACGGGCGCTGGCTGTTCGTTAATGACAATGCCAACAATCGCATGGCTCGAATCGATCTCAGGGATTTCAAGACCAAGCAGATCTTCGGTCCGGTGCCGAATATCTCCGGTTACCACGGCGGCTCGTTCGTCACGCCCAACACGGAATATGTGCTGGCCGCGTCGCGCTTTTCCATCCCGCTCCCCAAAGGCACGGTTAAGCCGATGGAAAGCTACGCGACCGAGTTCAAGGGCATCGTCGCGGGCCTCGCTATCGATCCGACGACGGGCAATATGAGCAACGGATGGCAAATCCTCATGCCGCCGTTTAATTTCGATCTTGGCGACGCGGGCAAGGGCGCCAGCGACGGCTGGGCTTTTTGGACCAGCTACAACACTGAGCGCGCCATCGGCAAACTCGAAGTTACTTCCACCCAAAGAGACCGCGATTACATCGCGGCGGTGAACTGGAAAGAGGCCGAAAAAGCCGCCAACGAAGGTCGCGGCGTGCAGATGATCGATGGCGTCAAGGTGCTCGATCCGAGGGTTGCCACCGGCGTGGTCTATCTGATTCCGTGCAGCAAGAGCCCGCACGGCGTGGACGTAAGTCCCGACGGCAAATGGATCATTGGCAGCGGCAAACTCCAGTCAATCACCACGGCCTTCAGCATGGAGAAGATTTTGGCGGCAATTCAAAATAAGGATTTCTCCGGCGAAGAGGATGGCATCCCGGTCCTGAAATACGAGAGCGTCCGCGAGGCTGAAGTCAACGTGGGCTTAGGGCCGCTGCATACGCAATTCGACGACCAGGGCTACGCCTACACTTCTCTGTTTGTCGAGAGCGCCGTCGCCAAATGGAAGTTGGGTTCGTGGGAGATGGCCGACAAAATTCCGATCGCGTACAACATCGGCCACCTGGCTACCGCTGAAGGCGACACGGTTAATCCCGACGGGAAGTATCTGATTGCGCTCAACAAGCTTTCGCACGGGCGGCATATGAACGTCGGGCCCTCGCAGCCCGAAAGCTCGCAGCTCATCAACATCAGCGGCGAGAAGATGAAGCTGCTCTACGACGCTTTCACTGAGCCTGAGCCGCACTACGCGCAATTGATCAAGGCCGACAAGCTGAAGCCGATCGAGGTCTATCCCAAGGAAGAGAACAAGAACCCGAACGCCATCTGGGATATGAAAGACGCATCAGTCACCCGCAATGGGACGGATGTCACGGTCAAGTTGATGGCGGTGCGTAGTAGCTTTGAACCGAACAAGATCGAAGTAAACCAGGGCGACAAGGTAACTATTTATGTCACAAACATCGAGCAAACAACCGACGAGCTGCACGGTCTTGGTTTGCTCGAATACAACATTAACGTGGTGGTCGATCCGGGAGAGACAAAGGTGATCGAGTTTATCGCGGACAAGCCCGGCGTCTTTTCTTATTACTGCACCAACTTCTGTTCGGCGCTCCACCAGGAAATGCAGGGCTACCTGTTGGTGAAGCCTAAGTAGGAAACAAGAAGCGCTAATGGAGCAAACGCGGGGCATTAGCCCGACCGGCTAGTGCCCCGGCTGAGCGCTCGTAACGCGCACTTTGAGTTTGCCAGATGAAATACCAGTCAAAAGCGGAATTGATCGGCGACATCCGTGCCCAATACGAATTGTTTTCGGCGCGTCTTGAGGCCATTCCAAAGTCGCGCTGGCGCGAGCCGGGCGTGTGGGGCAATGGCTGGACGATAACCGATCTGGTCGCGCATTTGGCCGAATGGCAGTTCATGTTCCTGAGTTGGTACGAGGCCGGCCGCAAAGGCGAAACACCCGAGATGCCGGCCCCTGGCTACAAATGGAATGAGACCCCGAAGCTGAACCGGGCCATCTGGGCGAGACATCGTTTTCGGCCGGCTGACGCGATCAGGGCCGAATTCGATGGCGAATTCCGTCTGATTCTCGAAATCATCGAAGCGCTCTCGCCGGAACAGCTTCTGACGCCGGGTCACTTTCGTTGGACGGGCAAAAACCCGCTCGCGACTTATCTCGCGCCAAACACGGCAAGTCACTATCGATTCGCGTTGAAAGTGATCGAACGTTGGCTGAAGCGCGGTGCGACCTGCGACGCTTCGGCCGCACGAAACAACCATCTGCCCTCGGCGACGCCGAGTCGTCCTGTTCGGGCATTACAAACCGGGAGGGTGGTTCGATGAAGAAACTTCTTGATAAAGCGACGGCATTTTTCGATTTGCCACTGACCGTGAAAAGTCGAGTCCTAATCCTCGTGGCGGTGGTGGCGTTGTTGCCCACTTTTTTCTTCCCGCTCTGGAATATGAGCTTCTACTCAAACCAGTACACGGACGGGTTGTTTCTGCACATCTATTCGTATCAGTTGGAAGGCGGGAAGACGCCCAACCGCGACGACTTGCGGGAAATCAACTCGCTCAATCACTACATTGGGATGCGGCCGCTGCTCGAAAGTGATTTCAGCGAGTTCACGTGGCTGCCCCTGGTGATTGGGTTCCTGATGATCCTGTCGCTGCGCGCGATGGTCATCGGAAAAATGTCCAACCTGGTCGATGTGTTTGTGCTGTTTGTGTATTTCAGCCTCTTCTCGATGTGGAGCTTCTACCACAAGCTCTACATGTACGGTCACAACCTTGATCCGACTGCCGCCATTAAGGTCCCACCGTTCACGCCCCCGATCTTCGGGTCGAAACCGGTTGGCAACTTCATGGTAAACAGTCTTCCGGGACTTGGGTCATACGCTTTTGTCGCTTTCGCGATCCTACTCGGGTTGGCAATTCTTCTTTCGGCAAAGAGAAGTAAACCTGCGAAGCAGGTGGAAGCATAAGCAGCAGAGAAGAGTGCCGGAGGCACGAAATGTTTATGGACGAGCATGAATCATTTGCTTGCAGTCTCTCTGCTTTCAGCGAACTGCGCGGCAGTTCGTTCAAAGCAGAGAAACGGGCAAATACAACGAGCAGAGTCTACAAACTTTTCGCCGCTACGCGGCTCTTTTTCCTGGTCGTCGTCGTTCTTGTAATTGTGAACGCCGCTCCCGCCGCAACGCTTACTGTCGGCCAGGCCGGATCGTTTTCGTCGATTCAAGCGGCCATCAATGCGGCTGGAGCTGGGGATATCGTCCAGGTTCAGGCCGGAACCTACACCGGCAACCTCATCCTCAATAAGCAGATTGTCCTCGAAGGTATCAATCGACCGGTCCTGCGCGGTGAAGGGACCGGCAGCGTGATCACTGTCCTGGCCGACCGGTGCACAGTCAAAGGCTTCATCATTGAACACAGTGGCGGCGATTTGACGCGCGAAGACTCGGGCATCTTGCTCAAATCGAATCGCAACGTCATTGAAGACAACGAACTCCGCGACATTCTCTACGGCATTTATCTCTATGGTTCCGCCGGCAATACGCTGCGGCGAAATCATGTCCAGGGCCGGCCGGAACTGGATAGTGGCGCGCGCGGCGCGGGCTTGCACCTTTGGAATTCGCCCGACAATAACATCGAGGACAACTCGATCACTGAAGAGCGGGATGGGATTTACGTGCAGAGCTCCCACGGCAACCAGATTCGCCGCAACCGCGTGACAAAGCTGCGTTACGGCCTGCACTACATGTCTTCCGACCGCAACGTTTTCGAGGACAACTTATTCTCGAACAACATCGCGGGCGCGGCGATCATGTATTCCAACAAGATCGAATTACGACGCAACGCCTTTGTGCACAATCGTGGGTTCAGCAGCTTTGGCATTCTCTTTCAGGAATGCAATGAACTAATAGCCGAAGAGAATTTCATTGTCGATAACGCGACCGGAATTTTCATGGAGGCGTTGCGCAAAACAACCTTCCGCCGCAACGCGATTGCGAACAACGACGTCGCGCTGCACATGTTCAGCAATTCCGACGCGAACGTGTTTACGGAAAATAACTTTGTGGACAATCTCAGCCCCCTGCAACTGGTTGGCAAAAGCACTACCAGCAGGTGGTCGGAAAATGGTCGCGGCAATTTCTGGAGCGATTATGACGGATATGACTTGAATGAAGACGGGCGTGGTGATGTGCCACTGAAAATTCAGAACGTCTTTCAATACCTGGAAGGCAATCACCCACGTCTGCGCCTCTATTTCGACAGCGCTGCGGCGCGCGCGATGGCGGTGGCGGAAAGGACTTTTCCGATCCTGAAAGGATCGCCAATCGTCGATGAAGCACCGCTGATGAAACCGGTGCTCCTGCACTATCCGTTCGCTGAAGAAACCCCGGCGCGGAGCGCGCATCACGGTCTGACGGCAGTTTCACTGCTAATTTTAACCGGGGCCACCACCTTGATGTGGAAAGGCAAAAGACTGAAGCGACGATGACCATCCAGGTCCGAAATCTGACGAAGAAGTTCAAGAACTTCGTGGCCGTTAACGATGTGTCGTTTGACATCGAGCGCGGCGAGACCTTCGCGTTGCTCGGCCCGAACGGCAGCGGCAAAACGACTACGCTCAAGTGCCTGGTGGGGTTAACGCTGGCGACTTCCGGAAAAATTACGGTCGAAGGCTTTGATGTCTCGCGCAATGGACGCGAGGCCAAGCGTTTGATGAGCTACCTGCCGCAGCGCCTCAACTTCAGCGATCAGTTAACCGGCCGCGAGGTGCTGGAGTTCTTTTGCCGCCTGCGTCGAATTCCCGCGCAACGAATCGAAGAGACGTTAAAGTCGCCTGAGTTTCACTTCAACGGCTTCTTTGATAAGCCGGTCGGCGAATTCTCGGGCGGAATGAGCCAGCGTTTGGGATTGGCCGTTGCCTGCCTGCCCGATGCGCCGGTGCTGATCCTGGACGAGCCAACCGTGAGCCTCGATCCGCACGGCGCCATTCAGTTCCGTGAGTTTCTCGCGTCGCTCAAGCGTGAGGGCAAGACAATTGTTTTTTCATCACACATGCTGCCGGACGTCGAACAATTGGCTGATCGCGTAGCCATAATGGTGGGAGGACGTTTGGTGGCTTTACAGTCAATCGCGGCTTTGCGCGCGGAACTCATGGCCAGCGCCGTGATGCGGATAACGGTTGAGCGGCAGGACTCGCGGTTGATTGAAGCAGCGAACCGAGCCGGGGCCATGGAGGTGAAGACCGAAGGTCAATCGATCACTTTGCGGTCTCGCCCGCAAGATCGCCTCGAGATTCTGCGAGCGATAGAAAACGCGGGTGGCAACATTACGACCTTCGGGACCGAAGACTTGTCGCTCGAAGATATCTACATGAGGTACGTGAATGATAGCTCCAGAGGAGCGCCTTATTTATAAAACTCGAGATAGCTGACTGACTAAGCTCCGTTAGGAGCGACATAAGACAGACCGATGAGCAAATTTGCGAACTACATTTCGCTCCTCCGGAGCTTCCGGAGCATTTTATTCGCGCCTATCTATAGACATTTTGTCCCTACGGGACTGGGGGCGGTCGCAATGATTTCGGTATTGCTGTTACCGGCGGCCTGCCAAACAACCAGAATTGAGCCGGTCGCGTTGGCCCCCGAAGACATGTGTTCGTACTGCCGGATGGCCATTTCCGAAAAACAGTTCGCGGCCGAAGTGTTGGACAGCGAAGACCAGGCGTTTAAGTTTGACGACATTGGTTGCCTGGTGAATTTCGTTGAGAGCAAGAAGAACAAGGCGCCGATCGCGGCTTACTTCGTGATGGATTTTGACAAGCGTGACTGGATCAAAGCCGAAGAAGCTTACTACGTGCGAACTTCCGAAGTTACCACGCCGATGAACGGCGGCATTATAGCCTTCAGAACCCAGTCCCAGGCGCAGCAGGCGGTTGATAAGTACCAGGGCAAACTGCTCGGGTGGAAAGACATCATGCGGTAAAAACGGATGGATCTTAACGCAGTCAAAACAATTGCGCGGCTCGAGTTGCTGATCAATATCCGCAACCGCTGGACGCTTGTATTCGCCGGCGTTTTCGGAGTCCTGGCGCTGGCCATCTCTTACTTCGGATTGGTAACCAACAGCGCGCTCGGTTTTCAGGGATTCGCGCGCACCTCAGCCAGCCTTTTGAACATCGTGCTGTACATCGTGCCGCTGGTGGCTTTGCTGATGGGAACGCTCAGTTTTACGAGCCAGAAGAGCGCGAGCGAATTGTTGTTTGCTCAACCCGTCACCCGCACCGAGGTTTTAATCGGAAAGTTCGCTGGCCTGTTTGCTTCGATGTTTTCCGCGACCGTGATTGGCTTTGGCCTGGCTGGGGTGGTTATCGGGCTCAAAGCCGGCGCCGAAGGATCTTTCCGCTATCCCGCGCTCGTGGGCTTTTCGCTTTTGCTCGCGCTAATTTTTCTGAGCCTGGCCGCGCTGATTTCCGCGGTTTGCCGGCGAAAGTCGAAAGCCTTTGGCGCGGCGCTCTTCGTCTGGTTTTTCTTTGTGTTCTTCTACGACTTGTTAGTCATCGGCGGAACATTTTTGTTTCGCGAGCGCACCGCCAATAATTTGATCTTCGGTTCGCTCTTCGGAAATCCCGTTGATATGGTGCGGGTGGCCAGCCTGATGACACTTAACGGAAAAGACATCTTTGGCGCCGGAGGCGCAGCGCTGTTGAGGTTTCTGGGCGGTGAGACTGCCAGCTTCACGTTGTTGCTCGTCGCTCTCGCCGTTTGGGTTGTGGCTCCGCTTTTTGTCGCTCAAAGATTGTTAAGACGCCAGGATATTTAAGATAGGTCCGACACATGGGAAGACCTGATTTCTCCGGAAGGTGGGAATTTAATCCTTCGCAGAGTTCGCTGCAGATTCCTGCGCCTGATTCAACCACCTTTGTGATCGACCACAACGAGCCTCGCTTTCACTTGACGAGAACGCACGTCTTCGGGGGAAACAGTGACACTTTTTCGATTGAGCTAACGACAGATGGGACGCCTGTAGAAGTCAATCATGCCGGACTCTCAATTAGCGCCAGCTTGCAGTGGGACGGAATGACGCTGGTATTTGATTCGACCTTGGATCGAAATGGCGAACGAGCGACGAATACCGTCCGGTACAGGCTTTCGGAGGATGACCAGGTTTTCCTGGCTGACGAGCGGTTTAAGAGCGAGGGTCTCAACTACGACAACAGGTGGGTCTTCGACAGACAGTGAAGCATGAAAAAGCTCTTCGCAGTTGGCGGCGCCGCTCTCGTCATCGCCGCCGCCCTCGCTCTTTTGTACTTTCGATCGTACGACCGCTACGAACGCCTGCGCTTTGAACGCCAAGAAACGGAACTGGTAGTTTCAGACGTTCCGGGCGCGAACCACACTCTCTTCAAGGCCGGCAAAAAGCTTCAAGACGCCACGCCTATCTCCGAAGTTGGACAAAGAATATGGCTGCCGCGCGGCAATTATTTTCTGAAGGTCGAGACGTTAGGCCGCACGCTTTTCTATCCTGTCCCACTCACTGCTTATCGTGGCGGGCCCGATAAGGACGGAACATTCGCAATCACGATTCGTCCCCCGGAGGCCGACGTTCCGCATGGACTGCTTCCGGATTTGCCGGATTACAAGCTAATTCCCAGCGGTCATTTTCTATTTGGCGATCGGCAGCGGCCGCAGGAGCCGCATTATGTTTGGTTGGGTTCGTTCTACATCAGCCCGTTCGAAGTTACCAACGCTGAGTTTCGAGAGTTCTTGATCGACCCGCGCGGCTACTCAGATGACGCGAACTGGACTGAAGCCGGCCGAAAGTGGAAAGCCACCAACCCGTCACACACGAGTGCATTGCTGAAGCCCACAGACGCAGACTACCGGCGCTTCGGTCAACCTGATCTGCCGGTGGTGCAGGTGAATTGGTTTGAAGCGAATGCTTTCTGTCATTGGCTGACAAAGACCTGGGGGCGAGGCGCTTGGACATTTGCTCTGCCCACTGAGGCGGAGTGGGAAAAGGCCGCGCGCGGCCCGGATAGCTTTGATTACGGGCTGGGCACGAACATAAGCGACAACGAAGTTGCTCTCTATAACTGGAGAAAGAATCCCGGCGCGGACATCACCGTGGTTGGTTTAGCTGAGACGAAATCCAGGTACATGCCGAATCGGTACGGCCTCTATCACATGACCGGCAACGTCACCGAGTGGACCTTGTCGATCTACCGCTCTTACAGCCGTCTAAATCCCTATGTTGATGATGATGATCGCAATCATGACGACGTTTCCGGCGAGCGCGTCCTGCGCGGCGGCTCGTGGTACACCGCAAGCATCGCCGTTCTTTACATTCCCTACCGGGAAAACTTTCGCCCCGAAGTCCAAACGCCCTACCTCGGCTTCAGAGTGGTGGCGCGACCTGTTCCCTGATAAAGCGACGCACGTTCCGCAGGTGCATCCAGCTTTTAATGTACACAAACTATCTGGTATAAATTCTCACCCCCCAACGATAAATTGGAAAGACTACGGGACCGCGACCTGGTTTCCATCCCAGGTGTAGAGTGATCATTCGAACGTGTCTGCTCAATTAACCAATCGCCGTCCCGTACTGCTTGCGCTGGGAGCTTCGTTCCTGCTGACGGTGCTGATCATCG
>DASUTF010000097.1:0-7095 GCA_036374695.1 Pyrinomonadaceae bacterium | reverse complement strand
ATCGCGAGGCTGTCTTGGCTGCCATTCGATCGGACAGGGCGACAGCACGATGGGCGGGGTGTTTGCCGCGAATCTCTCGCGCGTCGGCGAAAAGGCGAACTACGACTATATCGTGCGCTGGATTTACAACCCGCGCGAACGCTGGGCGCCGTACTGTCCGAAAGAGAAGCGCGACCTGACCCCTGACGATTTCGCGAAGCATGGCAAGCCCTTCACGTTCGATACTGAGCTGCATTCGACTTGTCCAAACGACGGCGCGGAGTTGCAGGTCCAGAACATGACGGTGATGCCTAACCTGCGCCTGTCTGAACAAGACGCGCGTGACATTACGTCGTATCTGTTCTCGCTTTCAGCGCCGCCGTCATATAGCGATGCATCATTCATGGACGACCCGCAATTAGTGGAACGTGGACGGATGCAGATCAAGCAGTATGGCTGCGCGGGCTGTCATGAGATCAAGGGCTTCGAAGAAGAACAGCGTATCGGCAAAGAGCTGACGACTGAAGGCGCGACGCCGCTTGAGCGTCTCGACTTTGCCTTGCTCACTCATGATGCCGAGTACGGAAAGAAAGTGCTTAAGGACAAGGACGGTAAACTTGTCGATCTTCACCCTGAAAAGAAGGACAAGAACTGGTACAACCACCGCGGGTTCTTCGAGCACAAGCTGGCCGAGCCGGGCATTTACGATCACGGCAAGTCTGAGTATCTCGAGCCGAAAGAGCGTCTGCGCATGCCCGATCCGCATCTGCCGGCGCCCTGGCGCACAAGTCTGACGACGCTTTTGCTCGGTAGTCGCGGCATTGAAGGCGCGAACGTGCCGAAGTCGCTTTTCTATGTGCCGGCCGATCAGCGCCGGCAAGACATTCAGAACGGCTGGTGGGTAATCAAGAAGTACAACTGCATGGGCTGTCACGTGATTCAGCCGGGGCAGACTATTCAGGTTTACAACAACTCGGCTGAACCGACGACGGTCCAGGGCACCTCGCTTACGTCGCTGCCTTTTTATGCGACGAACAAGGATCTGCTGCCGCCGATGCTCACCAGCGAAGGCGCGCGCGTCGATCCGGAATGGCTGATGAGGTTCCTGAAGGATCCTTCGATGCTGCGCGAAGGCGAGCGACCATCGCAGCCGGGGAGTGGGGCAGCCGCGCCGCCTGCCAGGCCTTCGGCCTCGCCTGCGGCCAGCGGATCGCCGAGTCCCAGTGCGGCTACGAACGCAAATGATCAAAGGAACGGACGCCTGGTTGCACAGCCCGGTGCCAATCGAAACGGTGTGCGACCCTACATTCAGGTACACATGCCGACGTTCAATTTCTCGCCGAACGAGTTGCGGACGCTGGTGCGCTTTTTCATCGCCGTATCGTCGCAGAACGATCCATACATCAAGGAGCCGATGCAGCCGCTGACTGAGGCTGAGCGAACGATCGCGCGCGACATGTTCGTATCGGGCACGCCTTGTCTGAAGTGCCACGTCACGGGCGATCCCGCACATGACGCAACGGCAATCGCGCCGAACTTCCTTTTGGCGTCTGAGCGTTTGAAGCCGGATTGGACATTCCGCTGGCTGCTCGACCCGGCGCAAATTTCGCCCGGAACGGCAATGCCCACGGGGCTCTTCAAGAAGGAAGGCGAGCGTTGGGTCGTGAACCTTCCGAATCCGCCCGCGGGCGTGACGAATTATCACGGCGACCACGCGAAATTGATGGTGCGCTACATGTTCCTGATGACGCCGGACGAGCAGCGCAGATTGTTGTCAGCGTCGCCTTCGACTCCGGCGCCCGCGGCGCGACAATCAGCGGCCACGAGCGGACATCATGTGAATTCGAGTCGGCGCAAATGAGATCGGACTGGAGCGCAAGCGTCCCGCTTGCTGCCCGATGGCGAATCGACAGCGACGCTTGCAAGCGGGACGCTTGCGCTCCAGTCCGACAAGCTTCAGCGGGTGGTTCTGATTCGTTGTTTACGGTATGCTCTACGCAAATTTTCAGACAGTTTCAATTTTTTGGAGGACTTAAATGATTATGTTCACTAAACGCGCACGTTTGTGGCTCGGGCTGATAGCGGCCCTGGCCGTGTTGTCGCTCGGTTCGTCATGCAGCAAGACTCCTGAGGGAGGCGGTGACGATACCGGCAGCACTACCGGCACCGAATACAAATCGAAGGGTGACGAAGGCACGATCACCGGTGTCGTTGCTTATGCCGGCGCGGCGCCGGAAGCGAAGAAGATTGACACGTCGGCTGACCCGCAGTGCTCCGCCAAGTCGGCGAATCTGATGTCCGAAGAGTGGGCCGTTAAGGACGGCAAGCTCGCCAACACGTTCGTCTACATCAAAGAGGGAACGCTGGCGGACGGCAAGAAGGTTGGCGACTTTGCGTGGGCGGCGCCATCTTCGCCGGCGGTTCTCGATCAGGACGGTTGCCACTATAAGCCACACGTTTTCGGGGTGGTAACAAAGCAATCTATCTCGATCAAGAACAGCGATCCGACGACACATAACGTTCACTTCACGCCGAAGAACAATCCCGACTGGAACCAGTCGCAACCGAACGGTGCGCAGCCTTTGACGCACAAGCTGAACGTCGCGGAAGCGATGGTGCCGGTGAAGTGTAACCAGCATCCGTGGATGAAGGCTTACGTTGGTGTGATGAAGCACCCATTCTTCGCGGTCAGCGCGGAAAACGGCAGCTTCACGATCGCGAACGTGCCTCCGGGGACTTACACCGTGGTCGCGTGGCATGAAGGTCCGGGAGCTGGAACTGAGAAGACGATGCAGGTAACCGTGCCGGCAAAGGGCAGCGGCACGGCGGATTTCAGTTTCGGCGCCAGCGCCGCTCTGCGGGGACAGCCGAGCTCATTGCCGATGCTGCCGGCGATCGAGTTTCCGTTCATGCGGCACTAAAGAGCATTGCCGATTTCCGATTGCCAATTGCCAACTGAAAGAAGGCGAGCGGCAATCGGAAACAATCGGCAATCGGCAATCGCAAATCGAAAATGTCAAAAGGGGTCCATCGGTTCGCGCTGTTTGTGGCGGGGGCAACGTTCTTTCTCATCATCGCGGGCGCGAATGTCACCAGCCGTGATGCCGGACTTGCGACGTCCGACTGGCCGCTGTCGAACGGGCAATTCTTTCCCAAGATGGTTGGTAACCTGTATTGGGAGCACGGCCATCGGATGATCGCCGCGAGCGTCGGCTTTTTGACAATTATCCTCGCGATCTATCTGCAATTGCGCGAGCGGCGTTCGTGGGTCAAGCGCCTGGGCTGGGCGGCGCTGGGTCTGGTGATAGTGCAGGGATTGCTTGGTGGATTAACCGTCAAGATGAATCTGCCCCTCGCCGTTTCATCTGCGCACGGGACCCTGGCTCAATTGTTCTTTCTCACCACGGTAAGTTTGGCGGTGTTCACATCGCGAAGCTGGATTGAGGCGCCGGCGAGCGTGCACCAGTCGAGCGGCGGCATCTCATTGCGCTCGTTGTGCGTCGCGTCTTTGGTTTTGATTCTCGCGCAACTGGTGCTGGGCGCAACGCTAAGGCATTCGGCTACCTGGGACCAATGGCTGCCGACCAGCCTCCTGATTGCGCACATCACGGGAGCGATTATCGTCACGTTTTCACTCGGCGTCACAGCAATGACAGTGTTCCTGAGGCATCGCGAAGAGAAATTTCTGACCCGACCGGCGGCCATCGCACTTGGGCTGTTGTTTGTGCAGTTGATGTTGGGTGTAGCTGCGTATGTGACGCGCGCCGCGTCGCCTTACGAGCCGCAGCCTCTGAATCCGATGATTACCGTAACGGTTTCGCACGTCGCCTGCGGCGCTCTGGTATTCGCGACGACCATCGTGCTTACGTTGCGCGTGTTCCGCGTTTTAAGAGTTCAGCGTCAGGCGGCGGACGCTGCTGTTCTGGCGACTGCATAAGACACGTTAGAAAGAAGTACTCGGTGTTTCTCAGTGGACGCTCTGTGTCTTTGTGGTGAAGTTGATCGGGAGAACGACCACCACAGAGTCACAAAGATCCCACAGAGATCCACAAAGGAAATCCAGACAACCAAGGTTTTCATGAAGACTACTGCAATCGAAGTCCATCCAGTTGTGCCCGTTGCGCCCATCGCGAAATCGCGCCTGCGCGGCAAACTCTCTGCCTACGTCGAGCTCACTAAGCCGCGCATCACGTCGCTTATCATGCTCACCGCCGCAGCGGGGTTTGCGCTCGGCTCGCAAGGCAGCACAAATTATTTGCTGCTGATGCACACGATGATTGGGATCGGTTTGCTGGCGTCCGGACTCGGCACGCTGAACCAGTTCATGGAGCGCGAGCTCGATCTGTTGATGCGCCGCACCGCGGACCGGCCGTTGCCAACCGGAAGAGTGCAGCCCTACGAAGCGCTTTGGCTTGGTCTTACGCTCACGATTGTCGCTGAGCTCTATTTGGCGTTGTTCACAAATTCGCTGACGTCCATTCTCGGACTGACGGTGGCGGCCGGATATCTGTGCGCTTACACGCCGCTGAAGACCCGCACGACATTTTCAACGTTCGTCGGCGCGTTTCCGGGCGCGATGCCGCCGGTGCTTGGTTGGACAGCCGCGCGTGGACAACTGGATACCACGGCGCTGGTGCTGTTCGCGATTCTTTTCCTTTGGCAGTTTCCGCATTTTCTTGCCATCGCTTGGATGTATCGCGAGGATTACGGCCGCGCCGGGATCTGCATGCTGCCGGTCGTCGAGCCTGACGGTCGTGTCACCGGCCAGCAAATCATCGCGTACTCGCTCATGTTGGTGCCGGTGAGTTTGCTGCCGACGGTTCTGGGCGTTTCCGGGAAAATTTATTTTGTTGCCGCTCTGGTGCTTGGCCTGCTGTTTCTGGCGAGCGGCGTACGGGCCGCGTTGTCAAAATCGAATCAGCACGCGCGGCAACTCTTGATGGCTTCAGTTTTTTATCTGCCGCTGTTGTTTGGCGTGATGGTTTTGAATCGGTGAATAAGTGGCACAGACTTCAGTCTGTGTCTGATTTCAATAAGTCACAGACTGAAGTCTGTGCCACTTAAGGAGACCAACTGATGGGACGTCTTCTGGCAGTAGCTATCTGGGTGATTACGATCGCCTCGGTCCTGATGTTTTTCAATAAGCGCTGGTGGTTCCCTGAGGCCATCACCGACCACGGGCCGAGTGTCGACCGCCAGTTCCTGATCACGATCATCGTGTGCGGTATTGCCTTTGCCGCCGCCCAAATTGGCCTGGGCTGGGTCGTCTGGAAATATCGCGATTCAGCAGACAAAGCGCGCGCGACCTATTCGCACGGCAACAATCGGCTCGAGGTCGTCTGGACGATTGTCACGGCGATCGTCTTCATCAGTCTCGGGGTGATGGGCCAGAGAGTCTGGGCGGCGCTGCATCTAAATCCGGCGCCCGCCGGCGCAACTCAAATCGAAGTCACGGCGCAGCAATTCGCCTGGAACATTCGCTATGCCGGTGCCGATAAGACTTTCGGCCGCACGGACACTCAGTATATCGATGACGCCACGAATCCAGTGGGGCTGGTTGATACCGATGCCGGCGGAAAAGACGATGTGGTGACTCCGACGCTGGTCATTCCGGCGAACCGCCCGGTCGAACTCATTCTCAAATCAAAAGATGTGACGCACAACTTCTGGGTGCCGCAACTCAGGTTCAAACAGGATCTGGTTCCCGGCATGGCGATCCGCGTCCACTTCACCGTGAACAAAGTCGGCAAGTACGAACTGGCGTGCGCAGAGCTTTGCGGCATGAACCACTTCAAGATGAAGACGTTCATGCTCGTCCTGCCTCCGGCTGACTTTGACGCGCTGGTGCAAATGACTCCTGCGCAATTCCAGGACAAGAAGAACGAGTTACTCAACAGTTATCAGCTTCCGCAGTACTGAGTTTTCACCTGGCCCCGTAGAGGAGAACGAGATGGCAGAAGCAGCTCATGCAGAAGTCCACCGGCACCCGGCGCCGACCGGCTTCATTCGCAAGTACATTTTCAGTATCGATCACAAAGTAATCGGCATTCAGTACATCCTGCTCGCGCTGGCTGCAGTAATCGTCGGCATGGTGATGTCGGTCTTGATGCGCGTGAAACTGACGTGGCCGGGAACCAGTATTACGATCCTCGAGACGCTGTTCCCGCAGGGCGCGCCTGGCGGCATCATGTCCGCGGAGTTTTACTTGTCGCTGGTCACGATGCACGGGACCATAATGGTCTTCTTCGTTTTGACGACGGCGCCACAGGGCGGCTTTGGCAACTATTTTCTGCCCATCCAGATCGGCGCGGACGACATGGCGTTTCCCACGCTGAACATGTTGTCGTTTTGGGTCACGTTCGTCGGCTTCATCGTGATTCTGCTGGCGATTTTTGCCGAAGGTAATGCGACGGTTGGCGCGTGGTTTACCGGACTGGGCGCATCCTGGTCGGCAGGCAGCGGCACCGTCGGGCCGATAGGGGGCTGGACCGGTTACGCGCCCTTAAGCGCTTTGGGCAAAGCGGCCGGGCCGGGGCAGGGAGCCGGGGTCAATCTCTGGGTTATCAGTATCGCGATCTTCTGTGTGGGTTCGCTGCTTGGCGCCCTGAACTTCATCACCACGTTGATCAATATGCGCACGCGCGGCATGTCGCTGATGCGCATGCCTTTGACGTGCTGGGCCTGGTTCACGACGGCGGTGCTGGCGTTGCTGTCATTTCCCGTGCTCCTTGGCGGCGGCATTCTGCTGCTGCTGGATCGCATGGCGGGAACCAGCTTTTTCATTCCGGGCGGCTTGTACGTCAGCGGTTCCTCCGTGCCTCTGCACAGTGGCGGTTCACCGCTTCTGTGGCAGCACTTGTTCTGGTTCTTCGGCCATCCGGAGGTCTACATCGCGATTCTGCCCGGCATGGGCGCGACGTCTCACATACTTTCAACATTCGCGCGTAAACCAATTTTCGGTTATCGCGCAATGGTGTTCGCGGTCTTTGCGATCGGCATGCTCGGGTTCTTCGTCTGGGGCCACCACATGTTCATCTCGGGGATGAGCCCCTACACGGGCTTCGCCTTCTCGATCCTGACGCTCAGCATCGGCGTGCCCTCGGCCATCAAGACCTT
>DASUTF010000096.1:0-18294 GCA_036374695.1 Pyrinomonadaceae bacterium | reverse complement strand
GAACCCCGAGTCGGGGGCGGCGAACTCGCGGACCTCCAGCGGAAAGGGTTGTTTGAAAAGGCCGTAATCGTTCGACTCATCAACGGCTTTCAGCAAATGCTCGACGCCGCTGCAAGAAAAAATCCTTAAAGGCTTGTGCCTTCTTACGGTTTGCGGCGAGTGCTTCAGGGCAAACAGCAAAGACGCCAGCCCGCCGCAATGATCCAGGTGCAGATGGCTAATCCAAATCGCGTCGAGGTTCGGCCAGTCCAGATTCTCCTGCGCCATGCGATGCATTGCGTCCGCACTGCAATCGAGCAGCATCGAGCCGCCGTCAGACTCGAGCCAGAACGCCGCCGACGCTCGCTGCGCATGGGGAACGGAAGTGCCGGAACCAAGGACGATGAGGCGCATGAAGAAAGGCTAGGGTTGAAAACTCAAAATTGCAAAGAGCAAATGCGTGCCAGAACCGGGAGCGGTAGCGATGGGATCAATGTTCAACTAAGGTGATTGTTTCAAATGTGCACGTGTTTCGCTCCGCCAGGAGCAAGATGTTTACGGTTAACGAACGTCACTTGATCGAGAGCTCTTTTACGAGCGACTCAACATCGCGGACTTAATGGAGAGCGCCGTCTCGTAACTCGCGTACCTCCATAAACATTTAGCGCCTACCGCGCCTCGCGGTCTTTCCGGCCATGCTTTCTTGTTGTTCTTGACGGTCTCGCGTTATCCTCAGCGCGCTCTTAATCACAGACTAACCACCCGCTACCGCAGGTGGTTCTGACAGGAATCTCATTGATGTCAGTTAAATCCGATCGCTGGATCCGTCGCATGGCGGAAGAGTACAAAATGATTGAGCCCTTCGAGCCCGGTCAGGTCAAAGAGGTCGATGGTCGTAAGGTTGTTTCTTATGGCACTTCCAGTTATGGCTATGATGTGCGATGCGCTGACGAGTTCAAACTCTTTACCAACGTGTACAGCGCGATTGTCGATCCAAAGAAGTTCGATGCGAAGAGTTTCGTCGACATGCAGGCCGATCATGTGATTATTCCACCGAATAGTTTTGCCCTCGCCCGCACCGTGGAATACTTTCGCATTCCCCGAAATGTGATGACCGTCTGCCTGGGAAAAAGCACGTACGCGAGGTGCGGAATAATTGTAAATGTCACACCGTTCGAACCTGAGTGGGAGGGTTATGTGACGCTGGAATTCTCAAACACCACTCCCATGCCCGCCAAGATCTACGCCAACGAAGGAGTCGCCCAGGTGATTTTTTTCGAGGCCGATGAAGTATGCGAGGTTTCATACAAGGATCGCGGCGGAAAGTATCAAGGTCAGCAAGGGGTTACGCCGCCAAGGTTATGATTCTAGGTTCTCATAGTTAATGATATCCGCACCATAGTTAGTGATATCGTCGGATCTTATAGGTAATGAAATCCGCACCATGGTATTGAAACTATTTCTCATAGTTACTGAATGAACCATCACTTAGGGCGGCTAATGCCTAGCGTTGCGAACGCGCCGCCTGGGGAGTGCGATTTGTACCACGCTGAGATTTTGAAAGCTGAGTCGAGAGGTCTTTCAACTTTCGGAGAGGCCAGACTGATGCTTGCCGTTGCCTTTGAACTTTGCTTCCCCAGCTGATTCAAACCTATCAGTCGGGTTACCAATCAAGATTGATCCGGTCCAGTTACAGCAGTTTGAAAGCCCCAACGCCCAATTAACCGGCGCGGGGACACCGACGAAACCATCCAAATTCTCGATGAGAGGCTAACCCCGCGTCCGGTTGGATTGAGTTGTTACGATCGTCGAGTGATAGCCCTGGCCTAAGTATGGAATGTTACTGGATTAACAGTGCGTGCCACCGAGCCAATAGCGATATTTGTGCCCGCAAGATAGAGAATTAGGAGCCGTCGCTATTTCCTTTTCCCGAAGCGCAACCATTGACGGGACCTTGTCCTTGAACGGAGCCAGCTCCCGCGTTTTCGGATCACGCTCAACGTGACGGGGTTTTGCCGGGAGAGAGCGGGTGGGTATATGTGTTGCGCATCCGTTCGTTTGCCCACCGGGTGATCTTGTCAAAAATGCCGGGTACGTAACGGCTGTATCCCGGCAACTCGCGATGATCGAGACCCGTCTTGGTTTCATAATAATTGTGGTCGGCGTTCGGGACGACCTCGATCGTCACGTCATTTGAGCGGCCGTAACGAAGGGCATCTTCGAACCACGCCCGTGTCTTGGGAACGGATACCACGATGTCGGTAGCCCCATATATCGCTTGCCAAGCGCCCTTGAAGTTCCGGACGGCCCCCGTTGTGTCATAAGAGAATGCCTTGCGGAGCCAGGCATGACCCGGCGAGTCCTTCGCCGACAATCCGCCGATGAACTGAGTCATCCAATATTCGTTCTCGACCTGCTTTGCTGCGGCCTCCAGCTGCTCCCAATTCCGACCGGTGACGGCATAGTCATCCATCATGTCGCGGATGTCGAGCGCACGTTGGATCTCGGATCGGGGATATCGCTCGGCTTCCATCATCAGAACGAGCTGATCGCGGTTGGCCTCGCGAACGCTCATAGGCGAAGATGAGCGCATCTGGATGAACCGGATGTTGGGCACGCGCATCGACGCCCAAGACATGATCCAGCCCGCTTGGCTGCTGCCTGTGAGGCCGATTCGATCAGACCTGATTTCGGCTCTTGTCCTGAGAAACTCGACGCCAGCGGCGACATCGTCCGCCAGAATTTCAAAATTTGCAATTTTCCAATCACCCTTCGATCGGCCGGTCCCGCGCTTGTCGAAGATGAGCGCGGCGATTCCGGACCTCGCATAGGCTTCTGCCATGAAGCGGATATTACCGAAAAAGCCGTTACGAGTTTGCGCGTTTGACCCGTGGGCGAACACTACCGCGGGGTGCGGCCCCTTTCCGGAGGGCAACAGCAGCGAACCGGCCAGTTGCGTGCCATCCTTGCTGATGAATCTGATTTCCTCTTCGGAATGCGTCTCGATTCTAGGCGCATCGATTGTGCGGCCGTTGATCGTTACTCGAACGCGCTGGGCTCGTCCGCTCTGACGCGGGTCCAGGCTGACGCGCAGATATTCCGGTCCGGGGCAATACATACAGGGACCGCCCGTCAATTCGCCGTTCGGTAAATAGAAGAGGGCCCCTGTCCGGCCGGACGGGAGCTCCAAATAATGGAAACTGTCCGAAAAGTTGTTCCGTGACAGCGTCAAGAGCCGGCCCTTGTCAATCCGGTAAGTGCCTTCATAGCGCTCAAGCACCTCCACTGAGGGAATGTCCTTCGGCCGCGTCCGGAAATAGGCGGGTCGCCGCTTACCTTTCTCATCGACCACCCAGCCCCGAGCACCATGCTCAAATTGTGTAAGCTCGAAGTGAAGACGATCGGCATCGAAACGTAGCTGGCCGTTGCGGACTGTTAAATTGCGGATCGGTGGCTGGTCCGTTCGATCAAATGGCTGGTGGATTTTGCCCGTCTCAATACTGATGTACGTGTAGACGAAATTTCCAGGCGTGCCATAGCCGCCTGAGTAGTACGTTGGAGTAGTTGGGATTTCGCGCGGCGTCGGAGCGAGTCTCTTTATGAACTCTGCTTTTTGCTCGCGCTTACCGATCGCGGTAAAGAAGAACGCTCCCGGTCCTCCATATCCCCCGACATACGTGGTGCTGACCGACTGTGAAGTGGCTGCACTGGTCAAAGAGGGCGCCAACAAAACCATAAGAACTAGCCGATACCAAGTGATCATCGAAACCTCATTTCTCTGAAAGCCGGGACCGTCCCTCACTTACCGAGATGTCGTGCGCTTCAACTCGGCTTGAAGGAACAACCTTATCCTTTAGAGACAGTTCGTGTCTTGAATGGCGTGAACTGATATGAATCAGATTAGCGCAACCGGAACGCAGCGCGGAATTCAGAGGGCGACAGGCCTGTATGTTGCTTGAAGGTTCTGGACAGGTGGCTTTGGTCAGAGAAACCTGCACTGGAAGCGATGGTGGCCAGCGGCAGGTCAGACCTGGAGAGTTCCCTGGAGGCAAATTCGACCCGCAGCCTGCGCACATACTCTCCGATCGTGCAGCGATAGAAGGACCGGAAGACACGAACCAGATGGACAGGATGTACCTCGGCTATTGCAGCGACTTCAGAGAGGCTCAGACTTTCCGCAAAGTTCTCGTGTAGAAACTCTCGAGTGCGTTCAAGCCAGATGGGAGGCTTTCGCTCATCTCGTTTTGCGCTGCGGGATATCTCGGCCATGATTTCGACGCCCAGGCTTTCGATTACCAGCGGCGAAACTGAATCCATCCTGCGGAACTCGTTGTAGACTCGTATCCCAAGCCAAGCCAACAACCCGCCATAGAATTGAGCTGACTGATCGAGCACCAATGAATGCTCACGAAGAACAGCCAGCCGGTCCCGGTCCATCTCCAAAACGAAATTGCGCCCTCCGGTTCGGTGAAAGCTGTCTGAATGCTCTTCGCCAGGATGGTTAAAGACCATACTCATCGGCTCACACTCACGACTCTTCTTCCCGAAACGCTCGGTTAAGCTACCTTCGAGTAACAAATAAAAACATCCGTACTCATGGGAATGCTTGGGATGTTCATACCCAGGGGGATACGCGCTCTCGGCCAATCGAAAGCCATGAACATTCTCTATTCTGAGCTTAAAGCCAGAGCCATCGAGACCGTTTAACGGTTTCTGGTGAAATCCAGAGAGCTGAAGTTTGGAATCCATAGGATTAATCGGAGTTCAGCTAAAGAGCCGAGGAGATGTCAGGAATGCTAACAACCGAGGCTTCGACCGTCAATTGTCAGTAGTTACTACACGTCGCGAGCGCTCAAAGGGTTCTGATTTTCTCGAAGCATCGAAGCCAAGTCGGTGTTAGCCTGGTTCGACTCAAAAATTAGTCGACTCACGTTCACATTAGGTAGTGAAAATGCTGCGAAGTATGGTAATTCTTTGGAAAAGGTTCAACAACTGTGAGAATGCGTTTTCATTATCTCTGATAAAGTCGGTGCACGTCATTTAAAACTCGTTCGAATGATTTCAATAATTCTGAGAACCGAGAATGATTCGGTGATGATGGGCGCGAGGTCCCGGTAGGATCCTAGTGTCAGCATCTACGTGAAACTCTGTGGATCTCGGTGTCTCTGCGCTGAAATTGCCTTAAGCAAAAAACCACCACAGAGACACCGCGAACCACAGAGAATGCACGGAGGAAACCCGAATCAGGACATCACTCGATCGGTCGCTCTTGTCACAGGCGTCCCGAAAGACACCCTATGCCACCCTTAAACCAGTATGGATGTTGGACAGTCACTAAACTTCAAAAAACTCGATGCGAACGCGATGCTGCCAACCCGTGGCAGTGCCGCCGCGGCCGGCCTGGACCTCTATTCGATCGAAGCAGTCTGTCTGCATCCCAAACAACGGTCATTGGTGAGAACGGGCCTGGCAGTCGCGATCCCGGAAGGCTGCTACGGCAGAATTGCGCCCCGTTCCGGACTAGCGACAAGAATGGGATTGGACGTTCTATCCGGCGTCATCGATGCTGACTACCGCGGCGAGATCAAATGTTTGCTCTATAACACTGGTGACGACATGGTAGAGCTGCCGGCACAGACAAGAATCTGCCAGTTAATAATTGAAAAAATTCTCACCCCAACTCCCGTTTTAGTTGACGATCTTCCGAACACGATACGCGGCAGCGGTGGGTTTGGCTCGACCGGCTAAAGTTTTATGCTTCCGGCGGCAAGTTTAGGGACGGACGGGACTGACTTGTTTTTGCGATTACGCTACCAAGGCCCTCACTCTAGCTGCAACTGATTCATCCATTCGAAGCGCGCCTGGTGCGCGAGGTCAACGGCGTGCGCATTATTCCGCGGGCGCGTCGAGTTACGGCTACGACATGCGTCTGGCCGACGATGGTTTTCGCGTTTTCTCGCCGATTCACGGACGTGAAATCGATCCGAAACACTTCGACGAATCATCTCTCGTGGAGCCGCCGCTACAAACGGCTGACGATGGATCAAAGTATTATTTGATGCCGCCGCACTCTTACGCGCTCGGCGTGTCAGTCGAGACCTTTCGCATGCCGCGCAACGTCACGGGAATCTGCATGGGGAGAGCACTTATGCTCGGGCAGGTTTAGCTGTCAATACGACGCCGCTCGAAGCCGGGTGGATTGGTCGTCTGGTTGTTGAGCTTGGCAATCTCGCCGACCTGCCGCTGCGGGTTTATGTAAATGAAGGAATCGGGCAGGTGCTCTTCTTCGAATCAGACGAAGACTGCACTACTTCCTACGAAGACCGCGGCGGAAAATACCAGGGACAGACAGGACTCGCATACTCGCGGCTGTGATTATCCGGTTCTCATAGTTAGTGTTATCCGCACCCTAGTTCCTTCGTGCTTTTAGTCTTGTGGCTCAGTAGGCCCAGACGTTCGCGGTCCTCTGATCAAGTTAATCGCTCACGGTGGGAGCAGGCTGTTCGGCCGGGCCCTGTTGTGATGCAGTATTCAGGATTTGCATGTACGCTTGAAGTTGCTGGTACGCTGTCTTTTGGGCCTCTTGATAGGCGGCCGGAAGGGGAGCCTGTAGTTCCTCAAGCACCAGGCTGGGCCCGTTGGGATAAGTTCCCCAGTAAAGGGTGATCGCATCCTGGGCCGCATAGGACTCGGCTGAGTTTTCCAATTCTCTTGCCCCCCGCGAGTTCTCTTCCGTGTGATCGTAATACTCCAGCTGCGTGCCCTCGTAGATATTGAAGACCACATCGGCCTGTATCTGATCAGAGGTGAAATCCTCCCAGCGCGTATAGACTCCAAGCTTTTGCTTGTTGCCGTCGTAATCGTTAAAGATCGTGCCGATCACGTGCATCGGCGCCTTGAGATAGTTAACGGACGAGGGCACAAACTCATCGGTGGTATGAAGAACATATTGCCTGCCGGGCGCGCCAGGGTCATGCAGGATACTGAGCATATCGTGGCGCGATCCCCAAAGTTTTTCATAGTCCTCATTCTCGTGCAGCCACGCGTCGGACCCTCCATGCGCCATCGAGACAATCATCGGGAGGAAATCCACGCTGGAGGTTAGTTGGTTGCGATATTGCTCGGTGGCCGAGGTGAAGCGGCCGGTCGGATCGACGACGACCATCGGGACCAGGATTCCCTCTTCATAGATGCTCCCGCCTTTTCCCTGGAGTCCGTGCGAGCTGGCGTATTCGCCGTGGTCCGAGGTGAAGATAAAGACTGAGTTCTCTTTGACTTCGTCGGGCAGGCCGTCCATGAAGGTTCCAATTGACTCGTCCACCAGCTGCATGATTTGCAGGTAGGAGTCGAGCGCCTTCGTCCAGTACTCATGCGCGGCAATCGCCTTGTGGCTTCCCTCGTTCAACTTGGTGGGGGCATACCAGAATTGTTCCGGCATGAGTTCGCTGACCGGTGTGTAAGAGTCGGCTTCAGCGGCGTCGTACATCCCACCCATTTGGTACTGGAATACTTCTCTCAGCAGTGTTTGCACCAGGGGTTTTGAAGAGGAGAGTTGGGCAGTGCTTTCCCAATTGAGATACTCCTCCACATTGGCGGGATAGCCGTTTGACGGCGGCGCGTCCTCGGGCTGAGGAGGTTCGACATAAGTTTGCGCAGGTTTCTCGCCAGTAGTGCCGTCGCTGTTGGGAATACTTTCATAGATTGTGTTGAAACTGGTGACCTCGGTTCCGCCCCAAAAAAACTGCTTGTCATGGGGATTTACGAAGTTGACGGAGAGGAAGAAGGGCTTGATGTTATTTGACGCGACGCGTTGGTTGACCCACTCGGCTGCATCAGCAGCGATGCCGTCATCAGAGGCCACTCCCTGCCCGTAAAGGCCGGGCAGATCTCCGGCCGGGACGTGGCTGTCGAAGCCGTATCGCCTAAGGTTGCTGGTGCCGTAAGACATGTGCCACTTGCCGAAGTAGGGCGTATCGTAGCCCGCGTCGCGCAGGAGATGTCCGATGGTTGGAAAGGCCGTCTGCAATTCCGGTTGTAATAGCCCCTTCTGTTCCGAATCGTCTCCCGGCTCCGGAAAAGTTATTAGCGTGAGCATCAGATAAGTCTGGTACGCGTAAAGTCCGGTGTAGATGGTCGCGCGCCCGGCGGTACAGTCCGACGCGGCGATATAGTGATTGGCAAACCTCACGCCCTTACTCCAGATGTATTGGAAGAGATTGGGCATGTACTTCTCTATGAACTCATCAGCGTTGCTAATGCCCGGTGGAAAGTGCATGGGAAAGCGCATTTGATCGACCATGATCATGATAATGTTGGGTTGCGCTTGAGGATCAGTCGCGGTAGGGACGGTCTGCGTCGTAGTTTGGTTTTCCATTTTGAAGTTTTTCCTTCCAGGTGAGTTAGGTCGTCGGACGCCTTACTGTATGTGTAATGCTGAAGCCCTGATGGCCCAGATTTGAAGGTGATTGTTTGAGGAAATTAACGCATGCTGAATATCGTTCGGTTGCGCTGAACAGGCCCAGCGCGCCGTCCCACCGCCCGGCCCGAAGGTCATCGGCAAGGTCGCACTCACGACGAAATCCGACGTTCCCGGCGGGCGTGGAGAAGTAAATAAGGGGCGGATTTCCTGGCTCAGCGTTCCATCGCTTAGTTTGCATACAATCGACGACGGATCGGTCACCCCGGCGCCGGGCAAGTAGCGCAGGCCGGCCCTGGCAGTGACGAGGTAGCTTCCCTCAGGCAGCGAGAGTGTGGCCATCTCAATGAACCCACCGGATGCAGGTACGAGGTCCCCGTTGAAGCCCGCGACCCTGGTCTTCGTGTAATAAATCTCTGAAGCCCCGCCACCGGATGTGCCGGGTGCGCCGTTGCAGACATAATTAACACCGCTCGCACTGGTTATCTTCAGTCCGCCGTAGACGCAGTTTGCTCCGCCGGCTTCAGCCGTAACGACAGGTGATTGGCCGGGATTTCCCACGGCGCCCGGATCACCTTCCGGTCCGGGCACGCCGTTGCAGATAAAGTGATTCCCGCTGACATCGGTCAGCATCAATCCACCAGTGCTGCAGTTGGCGCCCGGCGGGACATCGATAACGGTGACCGACTGTCCCGCTGTTCCCGGTGGTCCGATCGCGCCTGTATCACCCTTTGGACCTTGCAGCCCTGTCGGACCTTGTCGACCGGTCGGGCCCGTTGGGCCAGGGTCGCCCTTATCGCCCTTCAGCACCTTGGTGTTCCAGACAATGGTGACTTCGTGTTTCTTACATTCATTCGCGTTGTTGACGGCACGCAGCTGCCCGTTCGTCGCGTTAACGCAGAGATAGATAGTGCCGTTGTTCCTCTGCGCTTCGGCCGGTGAACCAACTGCCAGCAGGACGAAGGCGAAGGCGGCGAGTGAGGTGAATAATTTGAATTTCGACATGAGATTTTCTCCTCAACCAAAGTGCTATGGTTTGGCATGACCGTGGCTTACTTTTTAAGCGCTATGCCAAAGGCCGGATTCCCTACGTTTACATTGGCAATGATTGTGTTGGTCGTAGTGTCAATCACAGAGACGCTTTTGTTGGAATAGTTCGGAACATAGGCGCGAGTACCAGAGGAGTTGAACGCTACGGCCCCAGGATATTGAATCCCGCCAACGGTGGCGACAACCGTGTTGGTGGAGGTGTCAAAGACTGTAATGCCGTGGCCAAGCAGATACGCACGAGTGCCTGTGGGATTGAACGCCACATCCCATGGATACGCATCTCCGACAATGGTGGCGATAACCGTATTCGTGGAGGTGTCAATGACTGAAACGTTTTGGCTTTCAAAGCTGACGGCGTAGGCGCGAGTGCCCGAGGGGCTTAACCTTAGTTGCGCTACCTTGTTCCCTACCGGAATGGTGGCGATGACCGTGTTGGTCGCGGTGTCAATCACCGCGACAGTACTTTTACTGTTGAGGCCATAAGCGCGCGTGCCCGAGGGGTTGAATACTATGTTCCGAACAGGTACAGCCACGGTGGCGATGATTGCGTTGGTCGCGGTATCTATGACAGAGAAGCTGCCGTGCCAGCTTTCGACGCCGGAACCATCGATGCTATTTCCGACGTTAGACACATAGGCGCGAGTGCCTGATGGGTTGAGCACCAAACCCGTCAGAGAACCGCCAGTGCCAATGGTGGCGACAACCGTGTTCATGCCTGTATCAATGACAGAGATGCTGTTGCTGTAATTGTTAGCCACATACGCGCGTGTGCCCGTCGAGTTGAGCATCACGGTTGACCCATTTCCTACAGGAATGGTGGTGATAACTGTGTTGGTAGCGGTGTCAATGACAGAGACACTGCCGCCGTAAGCGTTAGCAACATAGGCGCGAGTGCCGGTGGGGTTGAGCGTCACGCTATACGGCGCCAGTCCAACGGGAATCGTGGCGACGACGGTGTTGGTCGATGTGTCAATAACAGCGACCGCCCCCTCATAAAGGACCGGGCCCTCATAATTGTCTGAGATGGTAGTGACGTAGGCGCGAGGAGCTACGAGCGCCTCAAGTTCTTTAATCCTGGCTACCAGCATTGCAAAGTCTGACCCGCCGCTACTACCTGGAGGGCCTTGCGGTCCGGTTGCCCCCTGCGGTCCGGCCGGGCCCTGAGCACCCGTCTCGCCTTTGTCGCCTTTTGGTCCCTGCGGTCCAGCCTCGCCCGTATCGCCCTTTGCTCCCGGGATGCCTTGCGGGCCTTGTGGACCCGCGTCGACCAGCGTGATCTCCAACTTTGGCTCGTGGCCGGTCTGTTCGTTCTCTTTACTGTCAAAGGTGATCAGAGAGGCGCTGGCGCCCGCCGTGAGCGCGATGCCGTGGTTCGGTTGCGCACCGCTCAGCCAGTCTTTGACCAGTTGAGTCAGGTCAACGACGATGAATGAATTCACCCTTGTGACAGGCACTCCCGAGACTTCAGGAAGCATCGTCAGCAGGTTGGCTGACGTGTCCGTAATCGTCGCTTCCTCCCAGGCGCCGTTGACGCGCATCACGTTAAACGAGCTGCCGGTGTTGGCGCTCGTGACGTAAACCTTCAGGGTTGCTTTGGCGACATTGGCGGCCGTCGTGCCGGGTGGCAGGCTCGGTGTGAGTTTGAATTTGATATAGCTGTTCTGTGTCGTTAACACCCCTTTCTTCCCAGGCAGTTGGGAGACGGTCAAAGAGGTCGCGGCCCCGTTGTTTGTAGTGATGGCGGTCGAGGAAGTATCGGCGTCGTCGGTGAGCGTCGCGGTTTGCGCCAGCGAAGTCCCGGCCAGGAACATGAACGTGGTTACGAAGAGCAGAGCCATAAGCGGCCGCCGGATCATCCGTTCGGCGACGTGTCGAAGAGGGTGGGTCACAGTAGTTACTTTCGAGGACATGGTTTTTCTCCTTTGGATTAACTGAGTTCATTAAGCTGCGGCATTTATCATTTGCGGCAGCGAGCAGGCGCGTTAGGTTCCGAAGCGGACGCTCAATGTGGCGCCTCCTTTTCTTGTGAGACCAGAATCCGGCGCACGTCGAGCAGATTCTCTTTCGTCACATACTCGCAGGCGCCAGCCTCGCGGGCGGCCTCGCGCATGTTTTGGTTGTCATAGTCGGTGACGATCATGATGTTAGCGTCGGGATAACTGGCTTTGATCTGACGGGTCGCGCTGATCCCGTCCAGCTCTTTCATCCTGATGTCCATCAGCACCCAGTCCGGGCGACACTGTGAATAAGAAGCGAGCGCATTCGCGCCGTCATCGCATTCGGTGACGTTTCCCGCCAGGTCAGAAATCATGCTCCGGATCAAATTGCGCATCGGCTGGTTATCTTCGACTATTAAGAAATTCAGCATTTGTCTCTTTTCGTTTCTTACAGTGAGCGCACTATGGACCAGCAGACGAGAGAGAGGAATAGAGGAGGCCACACGATTAGACATGAGTGGAGCCACTCATTTTTCCCGGGGTGGAGCCACCTGTGAATGGGCCTCAGGATGATCAAAAAGCCAGACGAGAGTTTCCGGGAGAGGCTTTGCCGGTAATTACATGTTTCACTAACCCACCTACGAAGAGGTGCTGTTCTGGCGGCTTTGCCGCAGCACATAGCGGAAAGGCTCAGCCTTTCCGGCGCGCGTTGATTTTCAGTCGAGGCTACGCCTCAAACATCGGCGGCGTAGCCGCACGATCGGAAAACAGACAAACCGGTAAGCCGGAGGCTTACCGCAGTGTGCTGCGGCAAAGCCGCGCTACAAAAGCGCCGGCCCTGCGGGCCTCGACCTCAATTGGACACTTTGATCCACGGCCTTACGGCCGTGGCTACTGAATGCCGCGCCTTCCGCGCTGTTCGCACTAGCCGGATTACTTGGGTTCAGTCGGAATTACCCCATTTAAGGGTAGGCGTTAAGGTTCAGGGGAGATCGAACTTGTGTTCGAGCGCAAATTTGATCAAGGCATTGCTGCCGTGTATTCCCAGCTTCTGACAGATGTTAGTCCGGTGATTCTCGACCGTGCGGTAGCTAATGAACAGTTGGGTCGCAATCTCCTTGCTGGTTTTATGCTCACTGATCATCTTGAGCACCCGGAGTTCCGAGGGTGTGAGATTTTTCAGGCTCGGTGTCTGCTCGCTTAGGGTGGCGCTTCGGCTTGAGCGATTAATCAGGAAACGCGAGATGGAGGGGCTGATAAAATGCTGCCCGGAAGCGACGGCTCTGACGCTGTCGGCGATATCACTGATGGCGCTGTCCTTTAACAGATAACCGAGCGCGCCGACATTCAGAGCTTCATTAAACATTCGCTCGTCGTCATACATGGTCAGGAAGATAATACCGACACTCAGACCTCGCTGCCTGATCTCCCGCGCCACCTCAAAACCTTTCATGTTGGGCATGTTGATGTCGAGCACCGCGACGTCGGGTTTCGACGCTTCAATAATACTGAGAGCTGCCACCCCATCAGGCGCTTCGCCTACCACCTGGATGCCATCCTCCATTTCGATCATCTGTCTCAGGCCCTGACGGAAGATCGGATGATCGTCAGCAATCACGATGCTTATCTCAGGCTTCATGATCTGTACCCCGCATGCGAAGGTTGAGTTTGACAGTTGTGCCTTTGTCCGGCAGCGAACTAATAGACAAAGTGCCGCCGAGAATGCGAGCGCGTTCCGCCAATCCGGTTAGTCCGAAGCCGGGTCTGCGACCAGTGCTACTTGTCTGACTGAATCCCTTACCATTATCTTCAATCACCATTTCAATCTCACGAGAATTTTGCCTGACAATCAATTTGGCCTCGGTCGCCCCAGAGTGCTTGACAATATTATTGAGTCCCTCCTGCACTATGCGGTAAAGGTTGATGGCCGCTTCATTCGAGAAGAGGCCGTCTATGTTATCAACGTGGCTGGTAAATTCGATCGGGTAGGCGTGGCCGACCCGCTCAATGAGTTCTTCCAAAGACTGCGACAGGCCGATCTCGTCCAGATGATACGGTCTGAGATCATATGCAATTTGCCGGACTTCAGTGATGGCCTGCGAAGCGGTGCCGGCAATCTGCTCGATCTGCTCTTTGGCGCGGTCGGTGTCTCCGAGCAGTTTCAGGCTGAGCGCGGCCCTATTCTTGATAATGAGTAGTTCCTGGCCGAGACTGTCGTGCAACTCGCCCGCAATGCGTTTGCGTTCGCCCTCCTGCGACGCAATCAACTGTTTGGAAAACTCTTCCTGCGCGCGGCGCGCGCGCTGCAATTGTCGGATGCGCCGTTGATACAAACCGAGGACAATCGCCGCCACTATCAGGGCCACCCAGAAAGTAAACCACCAGGTGCGCCAGAAGGGCGGAATGACTGTGACTTGGACAACCGCATCGGGGGTGCTCCAGACACCATCGTTGTTGGCCGCCATTACTTTGAAAGTGTAGGAGCCGGGCGCTACCTGAGTGTAATAAGCGACGCGCCGTTCCCTGGCATCCACCCAATCCCGATCATAGCCTTCGAGTTTGTACTTGAAGCGCACTTTGTCCGGGGCCGTATAACTCAAACCTGTGTAATGAATCTCCAGGTCACCTTGTCCGGGCCCCACCTCAATGCTTTGGCGCAAATCAGTTGGAGTCTGACCAACTATAACCTGCTCGATGTGGACGACGGGCGGCAAAGGATTGAGATTGGCGGGGTCTATCGCGACAACGCCCTTGATCGTGGGAAACCAGAGTTTGCCGTCCTCTGTCTTCCACCCGGCGGGCTGCGAGCCGCCGTTCGTTTCGTTGATCTTCATGCCGTCTTCGACGCCGTAAGAGATAGACGTGACTGAATGCAGACGGCCATCAGCGAAATCATTCAACTCTTTGCGGCTGGCGCGATAGATGCCGCGGTTGCCACTCATCCAGAAGTTGCCTTGATCGTCTTCCAGGATCCGCGAGACGATGTTATCGAACAGGCCATTCTTTGTAGTGATCGCGCTGAAGCGGCCGTCTTTGAAGCGATTCAATCCACCACCGTAGGTGCCAATCCAAAGCGTGCCATCCGCATCCTCGTAAATCTCCCGCACGAAATTATTTGAGAGTCCCTGCTCAATGGTGTAGTTGGTGAAGCGGCCGTCCTGGAAGCGACTCATCCCGCGCGTGGTGCCAACCCATAGTGTCCCCTGCCGATCCTGCATGATGAAGCGCACGTCATTTGTGACGAGCCCTTCGCGCATCTGAAATTTTGCGATTCCTCCGTCGTTGATTCGATAGAGTGCGCCATCCTGTTCTTCATCGCGGCCTGTCCCAATCCACAGATTAGCTTCTCTGTCTTCGTAAATTGCCTGTACCTCCGTGCCACCACCCATCGCCGAGTTAACGGGATGGTCTTTGATCAGTTTCCCATCCTGCAACCGGTAAAGACCCTTGTCTGTGCCGATCCATACGGCGCCGCGATGGTCGCGCCAAAGCGAGCGCGTCAGATTGCCGATGTTGTGCGCGGTGAATTTCCCATCCTGAAAATGATATAAGGATTCGAGTGCCGGGCTTCCGAGCCAAAGCCCTCCGGCTCCATCACCTGTGATGGGAATAAAGCCTGCATCCGACAGTCCCGCCTCTGCGGCGTAGGCGGTGATCTGTCGGGGCCTGAGCCGGTGCAGTCCATTCACACCCAGGCCCAGCCAGAGGTTGCCTTCGCGATCCTCTATCACTGAGCGCACCGACCAAAGAGTCAGTCTGAATCCTGTCAATTCATGGATAGGAATAGGAGTGTCAACGACGATCTTGCCCTCCTGGTAACTGGCCAGGCCGCTTGGGGTCAGAAAGCGAACGTTCCCGTTTGGGTCCTTGAAGGTTTGAACGACGAACGTGTCCGGCAGGACAGCCGCGTCCGGATCGGCGGAACCGGCACTCAAAATGGTGAACTTACCGTTCTGCAAACGTACCAGCCCGTATCCGGTAGCCAGCCACACGCTGCCATCGCTGTCCACAGTCATTGAGGTAACTCTGGAAATCCAGTCCGCGGGTAACTCTTTAATCGCAAATCGTTCGAAGCGCCCATCCTGAAAGTGCATGATGAAATCGCCGGAACGAAACCAGACGCTGCCGTCCGGGGCGGCGCAAATGTTTCCCGACCCATTGGACGGCAGGCCGTCACGAGTCGTGTAGAGGGTGAATCGACCGTCCGTCAGGCGTAGCAGTCCTCCGGGCGAGAGCCAGAGATTTCCCTGCTGGTCGGCTGTGACTGAGAACACGCTTTCGTCGGGCAGACCATCTTTGACTCCGTAGTTTCTAAACTTCCCCCGGTTGTAGCTGGTCAGGCCGCCGTTCTGAGTACCAATCCATAGTGTGCCGTCCCGGTCTTCGGCGAGTGACAGGATGCGATTGCTTCTTAATTCGGGAGTATTGCCGGAATCGAAAGTCGTAAACCGGATGCCGTCGAATCGAACTAATCCACCATTGGTGCCAAGCCAAATATAGCCATCGCGTGTTTGGATCAACTGCGTGACGTCGTTTTGCGGGAGGCCGTTTTCAGTGGTCCAGGAGTCTTCAAGATAGCCGGCGGGCGTACTAGGACGGCCAGGTGGTGATATTCCTTCCTGAATAGCGATCGAGGCCGAACTCGTCAGGGCCAGGAATAGGATGACAGTCAGTCGCTTACGCATTCCGATTACTTCAACTAACTAATTCCTGGCGATCCCTGCAGAGGCCGGTCATCGCGCTATTTAAAAATCAAGTGATCTGGCGCCAGAATTTGAAGTGATTATAGAGTGGCCGGCTAAACCTAGCGAATGCCAACGAGAAGACGCGGAGCGGTAATCAGTTGTGAGGTGCAGATAGGGAGGCGATGGTTGCGGTTTATTCGTCAAGGAAATCCTGGCTTGTATCGATCCCACGCCTCCGGAAGCGCTTGGGTTGAGTGCTGGTCGCACGGGCCGGCGAAACTGCCGACTGACCATTGCTAGTTTGCATCAACGAAGGTGTCGGTCAGGTTCTCTCACGTTGAAGGGAAGTGAAAGCGGTCCACGAATAGTCACTGCGTCGGCATAGACGGTCAGGTCCATGCTGCCGTCAACCATGATGGCGCCCTCACTAAAATCAGAATTCGTGTCCTGAGTCAGCACCAACGGCTGCAGCGCCGAGATAATCGTGACCCGGTTATTATGCGCGTCGGTTATGGTCCACCATTCGTCACCAACCCCCCCAAGTGACCGCGTGCAGTGCGACAGTCGCGGCGCGCGCGAACTTAATGCGGCGCGGGGAACGTTCGGTTTGAGCGATCGCGGACGCAAAGGCAACGCTGACCACGATGATGACGAGTGCGATTCGCTTTTTCATTGGTTCGCGGCTTGAGAGCGAGAAACAGCAGATAGGCGATCCAGAAGTGGCGGGGCCGTTCGGTTGCTTACTCATTTCTAACTTTCACGCTTCGCTGTGAGAAGAGCCCAGGCTACTTGTGGCTAATTACCACTCGCTGAATCGACGGCGGCAGCTCGTGCATTTCGCTGTGCGCGAAACCGGCGTTGCGAAACATCTGATCGAGTTCCGCAAACGTGTAAGCATCACCTGCAGGCGTGCCGCCGAGCATCTGCATGCTGAAGGCCGCGGCTTGCGGCGGAGTAACCCGGTCTTCGTTGGGCACGAATTCCAGCGTCACTGCGCGTCCACCGTCTTTCAGCGCCGCATGAACTTTCCGGAGCAGCATCTCGCACGTCGCCGCGTCGAAGTGGTGCAGAAAATTCGTCAGCAGCACGACGTCGTAATCAGTTCCGTAGTCGACATCGAATGCGCTGCCGGGTTTCGTCTGGAAGCGTCGGTTTACACCGGCGGCTTCGGCATTCTGTTTGGCGAGTTCCAGCACGTTCGGCCAATCAACCGCGGTGACTTCGATCCGGGGATTCTGTTTTGCGAAAGCGATGCCGTACAGACCATGGCCCGCGGCAATATCCAGCACGCGCAGCTTTTGGTCTTTCGCGGGATCGACCAATTGCGCCAACAACTCTGCGGGCATGGCCATCATCGGCGCCATCGCGCGCGCAAATTCGACCCACACCGGATGCTCAGGCTCGAGCGGTTTTGCTTCGCCCGCCGATCCGCCTTTCCTCACTGATTCAGTTAAGTTGTCAAAATTGCCTTTGACGTGAGGCGACAGCATGAACTCACTGACCGTGCCCATGTAGGCGGGCGACCGCTTGTCGAGGAACACCGCGGTGTCAAGCGTCAAGCCGTAGCGTCCATTCTCTTTCGTGAGAAATCCCATGATCGTCAGATAATCGCACAGGACCCGGGTGCCCTTTTCGGATGCGGCGCAGCGATCGGCAATTTCCTTCACCGTCGTTTTGCCTTCAGCGATAGCGGTGAAGACCTCGAGATCGATGCCGGCTTTCAGCGCCTGTGTCCGCTGGTACCCGTTAAGCGTGTCGAATAGTAATGCCGGTGTTGGTTGTTTCCCTGTCTGTGCTTCCGCAGCCATGATTGTTTTCCTCTTAATGAAAGATGATAAGAAACCGAAAGCCTAACTGAATGGCTCCGCGAAAGTCTAACGGGCGCGGCTTCCGTAACGTACCAGCAAGCATTTGGGCGATTACCTAAAGCGAGCAGGAAGATCTATTCACACCTCGCTTCAGCGAGGTGACAACTCCGGCCGTGATGATTACAGTCGTTTCAACGGATTTCCGAAAACCGTTGGAAACGGTTACCCGGATTTTGAAAGGTGAACCTCACCTCGCTGAAGCGAGGTGTGAATGAGAGCGACACTAGTTGAGCTTTAGCGAAACCGGTTGGGCAAGCCCCTCAATCGAAAGCGTCAGGCCATTGGGCGAGGCGACTGGTTCCTTTTGCGGAGAGAGAAAGATTATTAATCCCTGCCGTTGAGGCTCGGAATGCGTGAGC
>DASUTF010000095.1:0-4826 GCA_036374695.1 Pyrinomonadaceae bacterium | reverse complement strand
AGAAGTTTCTCTCGATATTTTCGTTGCACGCTCGGCGAGTATGTGCGTCACATTCGCGTCCAACGTTCACTCGAACTAATGCCGCGCAGAAATCTGACGCTCACGGAAATTGCGACGACCTGCGGCTTCGCCGATCAAAGCCATTTCACGCGTTCCTTTAAACAGATCATGGGCGTCAGGCCATCAACCTACCGAAGACTCCTGGCCGGCTAAAGTTAATTCCATTCTATTTTTGCGCGCCAGTCGGTGATAGCTTCACAGCTAATTCCCCAGCGCCCTACTCTGACAAAGTGGATTCACAACATGCGTTTAAGAAAACTCATCAATCTGATTTGCGCATTCTCTTTGCTGGAGGCAGCCGGTGTACCGGCTCCCAGCCAGGCTATTGAAACTGAGTCGCCTGCCCAGAACGAGTCGCTTGGGGCGTCCCGAACTGCTTTGACGCTCGCTGACAATTCCGTTTCCACTGACACCCCGCAGACCGTGCTGAAACAGTATCCAGCGGTCAGCCGAACCCATGTCGCCTTCGTTTTCGCGAACGATGTCTGGTGCGCGCCCAGAGCGGGTGGCGCTGCGGTCCCGCTGACCGACGCTCCCGGAATGAAAACCAATGTGGTGTTCAGTCCTGACGGAAAGAGCATCGCCTTCGGTGGCAACCTTGAGGGCAACTTTGAGATTTACACGATGCCCATCGCGGGCGGCGCTCCGACCAGAATTACTCACCTGCCCACGGGAGAAGCCGTAACCCAGTGGACTGCCGACGGAAGACTCCTTTTCTATACGAACAGTCTTTCCTTCAATAACCTTGCAATGCAGTTGTTCACCGTGCCCGCCAACGGCGGATTGCCGAAGCGGCTGGCTGTGCCTTACGGAGCCGAAGCTGCAATCAGCGCCGATGGAGAAATGCTGGCTTATACGCCGAACTGGCCGAACACTCTGAACGACAACTGGAAACACTATCGCGGCGGTATGGCCCTCGATATCTGGTTGTTCAATCTGCGAACAAACGAATCGCGTCAGGTCACAAACTGGGAAGGCACCGACACAAAACCAATGTGGCGCGGAGACGTCCTTTATTATGTGTCCGATGCCGGCCCGGAAAACCGCCTGAATATCTGGGAATACAACACCAGGTCAGGCGCCCGAAGTCAGGTCACACGGTTTTCCGAATACGACGTCAGAAATCCTTCCATCGGCCCGGGCCAAAACGATCAAGGTGAGATAGTTTTCCAGTATGGCCCTGAGCTTTATCTCCTGGATCTGGGTACGCGCCAAGCACGTGTATTGGAGGTGCAAATTCCTGAAGAGCATCGTCGGGTCAAGCCGGCGACTGTCGATGCGAGCAAGCTCCTCAATGGCGGCAGCATATCTCCCAACGGAGATCGAGTGGCTCTGAATGCGCGGGGCGACGTCTGGGTCGTGCCCGTGGAGAACGGTTCGCCGCGCAACCTGACGGCGACGAGTGGCGCGTTTGAACGCGATCCGGTGTGGAGTCCCGATGGAAGATGGATCGCTTATTTCTCTGACGCCACGGGCGAGTACGAACTCTACGCCATCAGCGCGGACGGATCTTCAGCCCCGCGCCAACTGTCACGAACCGGGCTCGGCTTCAAATCGAATCCAGTCTGGTCGCCGGATTCGAATCGCATCGCCTTTGTCGATTACACCAACACGATCTTTGTGCACACAATCGCCGGCGACACGCGCCAAGTTGATAGGGACGAATGGGGCTCGGAACCGCAGGTCAACTGGTCTCCCGACTCCTCCTGGCTGGTCTACAACAAGATGGGCGAGAACGCGCTCCGGTCGATTTGGCTGTATGACATCGCTGGGCTCTCGAAACATCAGGTCACCAGGGGCGCGTTTGACGACAACACGCCGAGGTTTGACCGTGCGGGCAAATATCTCTTCTTCTTAAGCACGCGGAATTATTCCGGGCCAACCTTCAGCTTCTCGGCACGTCAGTTTATTTATTCTAATGAAGACACGCTGGTGGCAGTTCCCCTACGAAAGGGGATCCCGTCGCCCCTCTTGCCGGACCGCGGTGAGACTCGAGCTTCTGCGAAGCCGCTCATTGACCTCGATGGAATTGAAGCCCGAGCCATCCGGCTGCCTGTCGAAGGCTGGGGACTAAGCGGTCTGGATCTTACGAGCGAAGGAAATCCGCTTTATATCCAGATAAAGGTCGGCTCTACGCGCTCGCTCAAGACATTTGATCTGAAGACACAGAAGGAAAATCAAATCGCTGACGGGGCTAACAGCTTTAGGCTCGCTCAGAATGGTCGGCACGCTCTGATCTTTACGGGCGGAGCGGTGAGCGTCGCCGACCTTGCCTCAGATCCGATATCGCCCAAACAGATTTCGCTTGCCGGAATGAACGTCGAAATCGACCGTCGCGCTGAATGGCGACAGATATTCAACGATCATTGGCGACTGGTTCGCGACTTTTTCTACGACGAGAAAATGCACGGGATCGACTGGCCGCTGATGCGCCGGCGATATTCGGCCATGCTGGAAGCTTCCATGTCCCGCGAAGACGTTAACTTTGTGCTGAGCGAGATGATTGGCGAACTGAGTGTCAGTCACGCTTACGGGGGTGGCGGCGATGTTGAACAAACGCCGAGAGTCCCCCTCGGCATGCTGGCGGCCGATTTCGAGCTTGACCGCGGCGCCTACAGAATTACCAGGATCCATGCAGGCCCTCCCTGGGACACAAACAGCCGCGGACCACTTAGCCAACCCGGCGTTACGGTCAGGTCTGGAGAGTACCTGCTCGCGGTTAACAACAAGCCAATTGATGTGGCGAAAGACCCCCGGGCGGCCCTCGTCGGACTGGGTGGCACTGACACGACGCTAACGATAAGTGATAAGCCGGTACTGGACTCAACCGCGCGACAAGTTGTCGTAAAGCCCGCTCCGGCCGAGATTTCGTTTCGCTATCAAGCCTGGATCGAAGCGAATCGATCGTACATCGCAAAAAAGACCGGCGGTCGTGTTGGATACATGCATTTGCCGGCTTTCGACGCGATCGGATTGAATTCGTTTGTTACTCAGTATTACTCACAGATCGATAAAGAGGCGCTCATCATCGATATTCGATGGAGCCACGGGGGCTGGCTCCCCGACATGCTTAACAAACTCATGGATCCGCGCGTCTTCAGTTACCTGGGCGGACGCTTCAGTAAGGATCGCCCGGTTCCCGCTCGCGTCCACCGTGGTCCCAAGTGCGTTTTGGCGAGCGGGATGTCGGTGTCAGCCGGGGAAAATTTCGCGTACATCTTTCGTAAGTTCGGCTTAGGGAAAATCATTGGTACCAGGACCGGTGGGCTATTTGTCGGACTGAATGGAAATCCGAGTTTGATCGATGGCGGCCACTTCAATATCCCAAACGCTCCGTTTTATGAAGAGGATGGTACCTGGCTGATCGAAGGTCACGGGCTCGACCCTGACGTCACCGTAATTAACGACCCGTCAAAGTTGATCGCAGGGGTTGAGCCGCAACTGGATGCCGCGATCAAACAGATGGTGGACGAGCTTAAAATGAAGCCGTTCGTCAAAATGCCCAAACCGGCGCCACGCGATCGGCGACGCGGCATTGTTAACCAGTCTGAAAAATAAACAGTAGGGTGAGTCTAGATTCTGGCGGCGACTCTGTTGACGACCGCCATCAGCAGCAAGATCTAGAACGGCACCGTGTTGTAGAGCTGACTTTTCCACGACAAATGTCCATTGAAAAAATCCAACCAATGAATCGCTGCCAGCATGAAAGCGAACAGCGTGAGGAAGTAGTGCACTGCTGTGCGGCGATCTTCATTGAAGATGCACCACACGGACATCAGGCCCAGGAACACTCCTAAGGCCCCCTGCTCTCGGACAAGATGGGAAATCGGAAACTGACCGGCTTCGGGAACAATCGCTTGCGGACGAATTAACGCCCCGAAGCCGTAAACCATCGCCAGCACCCCAAAAACCCCGTAGATAATGGTGTTCAGCTTTCGCACGGGACGGATTCTATGCCGGTAGCGGCCTTAACTCAACCAGGTCTTAATCTGTAAGTGTCCTGGTTCAGTGTTCTCTTGCGACCTCTGCGTCTCTGCAGTGGATTGCTGGTCAATTACAGTCACAACAGAGGCGCAGAGAACGCAAAGCCTGCCAGAGGATTTCAACCCTGGGACATCCTCTCTCCCAATCCGCGAAATTGACAATCATTTTCAACTTGAGCATACTGCTAAGGTGGCGGCGGCCAGGGTCGCGGCCGATCTGCATCAAGCAAAGGGTTTTCATGCTTCAGTCATTCATCATCGTTCTTCGTGAAGGGTTCGAGTCTTTCCTGCTGGTCGCCGTCATCTTCTCGTACCTGAAGAAGTCTGGTCGTCCGCAACTCTCGCCGGCTGTTTACTCGGCAATCGCGGTGGGCCTCGCTATTAGCGCGACGCTCGGTTACCTGCTCTACCGCATGCAGACGGGCGACCCAGAGTTAATGGAACAGTGGCTCGGCCCGACAGTCGCGGGCTTTATGGCGAACGAAGCTTTACGTGAAGCTGTACTCGGACTTGCCGCGATCCTGATGGTTCTGTCGCTTGTCATTTACATGTGGAGAACGGGCGCCAACTTGAAAGAGCGAATGGAAAATCGACTGGGCAAGGTTTCGGTTCGCCCGGGATTGATGGCTTTTGCGGGAATTTTTCTTTTTACCGTTCTGATGATCACCCGCGAAGGAATGGAAACCGCGCTCATGCTTTTGCAGGTGCGTAGCCCGCGTCTTATTTGGGGAGCGGCGCTCGGACTTCTCGCAACCGTGGCCCTGGCCCTGGCGTGGGCCCGCT
>DASUTF010000094.1:0-14890 GCA_036374695.1 Pyrinomonadaceae bacterium | reverse complement strand
ATCCCGAAATCAGGATGCAGTCCGCCCTGCATGAGAACGCCCGTGCCGCCCAGCGCGATTGTCTCGTCAATCTTTTCGCAAATCTCTTCGAGGGTGCGCACATAAGTGTCCGGCGCGCCCGGCCGTCGATAGAACGCGCAGAAGGTACAGACGACGTTGCAGACGTTCGTGTAGTTAATGTTTCGATCGATGATGTAAGTGACGATGTTGTCGGGGTGTTTGCGCTTGCGAACCTCGTCGGCGGCCGCGCCGAGTTTCGCGACGTCATGCGATTCGAGCAGCGCGGTGCAGTCGTCAGCGGTCAGACGCTCTCCGGCCAGGACCTTATCGAGAATCGGTTCAATATCCATCTCGTTCACCCGATAAGTCTAGTGATTCGCGAAAGAATACTCAAAGGCTACTCTGCGAGTAAGGCTTCATTTAGCCGGAGACGTTGAAGGCTGTTCGGTCTTCTTCCGGAAAGGCACGAGTTGATCGATAGGGATGTCCATCCCGCCGGAATCCGTCTTGACGTGCAGCGCCGGGATCATCTCCGAGCCTTCCTTTTTCCAGCGAAGCTCCCCCATCATGCGCAGCGCGCCCGGCGCTTGCTTCGTTGTTTCGAAGGTCACGTGAGTCACTCCCCCGCCACTCGGAAGTTTTCCACTGCTCTTCGGATCCATTCCAACTTGAAGAAACTCCATGTCAGGCAGATCCGGCTTCTCGATGTTCGCAACCAGCAGACTTACTTTGCTTCCCACGGCGCGGTACAGCCCGGCGTTGTCCAGCATCTCGATGTCTTTGCCCTGCGTGACAAAGTATGTGTAGATGTACTTGCTTCCGTCTTTGGTCTTCTCCTGCGGCCCTGAGGTTTTTTGCACGATCGAACCGACAATTTCACCTTCAACTCGTTGCGCGTCTTTGAACTCCCCCAAATCAGGTTGCAACGGACTGACCTTGCCGTCGAGTTTGCGAACAAAATAGAAGTACTTCTTTGGCGTTGGCTGTTGAACTGAAGGCGCGTTCTGCTGCGGCGATTTCGAACAAGAGGAGATGAAACAAACACAAATGGCGAGAAGGATTAGCCGTTTCATGGTCGGGGAATCTCCTTTTAGCGGCGCTTTTCTATCGCTATTCATCCAAATAATCAAGAACAGGTTGTCGATTGAGGGCGCGCCGAATAATAATCTCACTGCGGGATGTCACGCCCTCTAATCATCGCCATAGACGGTCCCTCAGGATCGGGCAAGTCGACGCTCGGACGGATGCTCGCGCGCGAGCTGGGCCTGCTTTACATCGATACCGGCTCAATGTATCGGGCCGTCGCGCTGGCGGTCATTGAAACGGCATTGAACGCGGCTGACGACGTCGCCGTCAGTGCGTTAGCCGAACGGGTTAACATCGATCTCGCAGGCAAACCGGATTCACTGAAGGTGACGCTCGACGGACGCGATGTTTCCGATCGGATTCGCGACGAAGATGTGACGCACATTTCGTCGATCATCTCGACGATTTCTGCCGTCCGTCGCGCGATGGTAGAGAGACAACGCGAGTTGGGCGAGCGCGGTGCGGTGATGAACGGCCGCGACATCGGCACGGTCGTTTTTCCCAACGCCGACGTAAAGTTTTTTCTTGACGCGGCCATCGAGGAAAGGGCGCAACGCCGGCTCGCGGAAGAGCGCGAACACAATCCCGCAGCGACCTACGAACAGACGCTGGCCGACATCAGCGAACGCGATCGCCGCGATACGACCCGCCTTGATTCGCCTTTGGTGCCGGCTGAAGATGCAATCATGGTTGATTCCAGCGGCATGTCGATCGACGACGTGTTTCAGAAGATGATGGTGATCGTGAAGGAAAGGACCACGGTATGAGAATGCCAGCGTTCACGTTCAAGAATGAAGCGATCTGGATGCTCGTTCTTTCGCTGGCACCCGCCGCGTTGGCGTTGCTCGTGATTCTGATACTGCGTATCTTGCGCTGAACACCAATCGGCAATCGGCAATCGCAAATCTAAAATCTCAGGATGTTCACCGGAATCATTGAAGAGCTGGGCAGCGTGCGCGAAATAGAACGGCGCGGCGAAGACGCGCGCATCGTCGTTGAAGCGCGCACGGTCACAGAAGGTTCGCGTAATGGCGATTCAATTTCCGTTAATGGCGTGTGTTTGACGGCGCTCGATGTAACGCCTGATTCATTCGCCGCTGACGTCTCGAAAGAGACGCTGTTCCGCTCGACCCTTGGCCAACTGCAAGCGGGTTCGCCGGTCAATCTCGAACGCGCCGTGACGCCGGCAACGCGGCTCGGCGGGCATATCGTGCAGGGACATGTTGATGCACGCGGAGAGTTCCTGGCTTCGGAGAGTCACGGCGATTCGTGGACGTTTCGCTTCGGCTATCCCAAAGAGATTGCCCGTTATCTAGTCTTGAAAGGCTCTGTCGCGGTCGAGGGCATCAGCCTCACGATTGCTAACCTCACGAACGAATATTTTGAGATCGCGGTGATCCCGAAGACGCTGGAACTGACAAACTTTTCGCAGCTTAAGCCGGGCAACGAAGTGAACCTCGAAGCCGACGTGATTGCCAAGTACGTCGAGCGCATGCTGGTTGAGCGGGGCCATGGCAAATCAGCGGAATCTGAGTTATAAGGAACCCTGGGGCAACCGACATGATTAACCTTAAACATCTCGAGATTAAGTACGTCACAAACGAGGCCGGCGATAAGACCGAGGTCATTCTACCGATCAACGAATTTCAGGATCTTTTGGAGGATATCGAGGACCTCGCCGCCGTCGCCGAACGACGCGAGGAGCCGACAATCTCCCACGAGCAACTATTGGCCGAACTGAAGAAAGATGGGCTCCTACAACATTGAATGGAAGAAGTCGGCAATTAGCGAACTAAGGAACCTGCCGAAAGAAATCGTTCCCAGAATTGTTAGCGCGGTTGGAAGATTGTCGTTGAACCCCTTTCCTGAAGGCGTTAAGAGCTCAGCGGCGCCGGACACAACTATCGCATTCGAATCGGATCGGATCGTACCGAGTTGTTTAGACGGTTACCAAGGCAACAACAATCGTCGAAGTCATTCGCGTGGCGCATCGAAAAGACGTCCTACGGTCGATAAGGCGTGGTAAGTCGCCAAAATCCCTCCCCCGCGTTAACATATTCCGAGCCGAATTCCAGGTTCTAAATTTCAGGTTTCAGGTTTCAGACCAGTATTTGAGAAATGTCTTTTGCTTCCATTGCCGACGCCGCCGCCGACATTCGCGAAGGGCGAATGGTCATCATCGTGGACGATGAAGACCGCGAGAATGAAGGCGATCTGGTCTGCGCGGCTGAAAAAGTCACTCCAGAAGTCATCAACTTCATGGCGCGGCACGCGCGCGGCCTGATTTGCCTGCCGCTGACCGAAGATCGCTGCGATGAACTAAATCTGTCACCGCAGGTGGCCGACAACACTTCATTTCTCGGGACCGCGTTCACGGTTTCAATCGAAGCTCGGCGGGGAGTGACCACGGGAATCTCGGCCGCCGATCGCGCGACGACGATTCTGACGGCCGTTGATTCGCGCACGAAGCCGCAGGACCTGGCGCGACCGGGCCATGTGTTTCCGCTGCGCGCGAAGAAGGGCGGCGTGCTGGTGCGCCCCGGTCAGACGGAAGCGGCCGTGGACATCGCACGCATCGCCGGTCTTTATCCCGCCGGCGTCATCTGCGAAATCATGAACGAAGACGGCACCATGGCGCGGCTGCCGCAGCTTAAAGACTTCGCGGTCAGGCACGGTCTGAAAATCATCACCGTCGCCGATCTGGTTCGTTATCGAATTCAAAAGGAAGTGCTCGTGCGACGCGCAGTCGAAACTGATCTGCCGACGGTGTACGGAAAGTTTCGCGCCATCGCGTTCGAGAACACAATCAACGGCGACGTGCATCTGGCGATGGTGATGGGCGACGTGCGTACCGACGATCCGGTGATGGTGCGCGTCCATACTGAGAACGTCACCTGCGACATGTTCGGATCGACGATCGACGACACGGGCTACCAGCTTCGTCGCGCGTTGGAAAAAATTGCCGAGGCAGGCCAGGGCGTCGTGCTTTACCTGCGCCAAAGCGAGCACGGCCTCGATCTGATTCACCAGTTACGAACGTACGCGCTGATGCAGGAGCGCGGCGCCAGCAAACGCGAAGCGAGTGCGGAAACCGGCTACGGGCTCAATCGCGACTACGGAATTGGCGCGCAGATTCTGCATGAACTCGGTCTGCGGCGGATTCTTCTCCTGACAAATCACCCCCCGAAGATTTCCGCGATTGAAGGTTTTGATTTGGAAGTTGCCGGTAATGTGCCGCTCGGCTCCCCCGCGACTAATGAGCCGGCGCTGACTTCAATTACGAATTTGGTGGCGAAGAGCACAGACTAAGGTCTATGCTACATTCTTGAAATCCCCCCGATTTCAGTTTGGAAAGACAGAAGTCAGATGTCGGAGATCAGAGTTCAGACTATCCTTAGTAGCCATCTGACATCTGATTTCTGACATCTGACTTCTACTTTTCGGGCTCTCCTGTAAAATCTCAGTTACTGTTCAGCCGTGGTCGCGACTGCCGGTTAATGCCTGTGAACGATCAAGAGCCTGCCGAAACTAAACCTGGCGCGCCGCCCTCGCCCTCACGACGGGGCCGTCGCCGGTTCATCAATCGCCGCAACACGATCATTGTCGCAATCGTGGCCGCTGTCGGCATCCTTGCCCTGATTCTGATCGCCCTGTTGAGTTATCGCTTCGGTTACGTCGATGCGTACATCGCTGCGCAAGTTAAGAACACACTGGCGACCTACGGTGTGCGCGCAGAGATTCGCGAGTTTCGCACCGTGTTATCTGTCGGACCGCAAACCGTCGAGATGCTCGGCGTCGAACTTTACGACGCCAAAACCGGAGAGAAGCTTGGCAAGATTGATCGGATGGTCGCGACCGTTCGCATCGAGGATCTGTACGCGCTCAACCTCCGGCGCAACATCAACTTGAAGGATCTGCAGATCGAAGGACTCGAGCTGTGGGTGAACTTTGACGCCCAAGGGCAATCCAACTTCCGCAACTTGCGGATGCCGGCGCCCGAACCGAACCAGCGAATTCTGTTTGCGTACTCAACCGCGCATATCGATGTGAAGAATGCGCTGATTCACTACGGCGACGCGCTGCACAGTTTGTCGGGTGAAGCACGCAACTTAAAGGCGACGATTCAACCGGACGATCCGAATGCGCCCGCCGAGAGCTGGATGAACACGGTGACGTTGAGCGCGACCAATTCGACGCTCGCGTACGATGGCCGCCCCATTAACAACATCGACATCGAAGCGCGTGGACGCGTCAATCAGATTCGGGCTGAAATTCACGAGTTGAAGCTCCGCTCACCGGTTGCTGAAGCCACTTTGAGCGGCGTGATGGGTGACTGGCGAAAGCTGCAATACAACTTCAACGTTACTTCGACGGTTGATCTCACTCAGCTTTCAGATGTCCTGGCGACCGGCACGGCGTTGCGCGGCGTTGGCGACTTCACCGCGACGATCACCGGTGAAGGCGACAAGTATCAGCTCAATGGCGGCGTGAAATCCGATGCGCTGGCCGCCGGCAACATTCGTCTGCAAGGTCTGAATGTGACGGCCAAAGGCTCTGGCCAGGGTGAAAGCTACGATTTTAACGGCCGCGCCGTCGCGCAGCTTCTGACCGCCGGCGACTTTCAATTGAACGGTGTGCAATTGACTGGCGGTGTGATGGGCACCGGATCGGACTTTCGCTGGGTCGGTGAACTGCGCGCGGCGGCGGAAAAAAGTTACGGCACAACAATCACCGGTCTGATTCTGCGCGATGCCGTGGCTGAATATCGCGGCGGCGTTTTGACGGCTTCAGCGCCGCAGTTAATCGGCAGCACGCTCACCACCGCAACCGCACGGGCCGCAGGTATTCAGGCCAACGACATCCGTGTGAGATCGGAAAACGGCGTCACAACTGCGACTGTCGCGACGGCGAAAGCCGGCAAGATTCAATCGAAGGACGCGACAATTGAAGGGGCGACCGCGAAGAACATCTCCGCCAACAGTCGTGGCGACGTCACCAACGTAACTGTGCAGGAAGTGCAGGTTGGCGCGATCAACGCATCGGGCGCGCAAACCGGCAGCATCAACATCGCGGGCGTCCGGCTGGCGATTCGCAACGGCCGCGTGCAGGGCACGACCAATGACATAAATGCGGGAACGGTGAAGCTTGACAACGGTCAGGTCGAGAACGTGAAGCTGGCGCGGCCTTCCTTCACCCTTGAGCCGTCGGGACGTTATCGCGCCAGCGCGGATCTGAGTTTGGGCGGCGGCGTGTTGGGCGAGATGAGACTTGGCCCGGCGCGCGCCGCCGTCGTCGCCTCGAGCGATCGGATCGAACTGAAGGATTTCGTCGCTGAAGCGCTGGACGGACGCGCCAGCGGCAACGCCACGATTGCGCTGACAAAGACCGGCGCGTCGCGAGTCTCGACCGACTTCAACAATTTCGATCTCGCCGCCATCATCACCGTTCTTTCGGGACGTGTCGTGCCTGTTTCCAGTCGCGCCACCGGTCGCGCCGAGCTGACTTTCACTGGTAAAGATTTGGCGACCGCGACGGGAAACGTGAACGCGCAGTTGCAGGGAACACCTTCCGCCGATCTCGCGCCGCTGTCCGGCGACGTGGCCGTCACTGCGAACCGTGGCGTCTTTCAAATTCAGCGCGCGAACCTGCAAACGACGGCGACCAGGCTCAACGCTTCGGGCCAGTTCTCGATCGAAGAACCTATTTCAAATCTGCGCGTCGATGTTGCTTCAACTGATGCGTCAGAGATTCAACGCTTGCTGATTACGTCAGGCGCTTTGTCTGATGTCGCAGAGCAGTTTCGCACTTACGGAATCGATCTCGCCGGCAAACTCAATTTCAACGGCACTCTGGCCGGCGCTTTGAAAGACCCGCTGGTGACCGGGCGTGCAGAACTTGGATCGCTAATCGTCAACGGCCGCGACCTCGGATCGCTAAACGCGGACATTGCTACCACGGCAACTGAAACTCAAGTGAACAACGGACGTCTGATGCAGCCGAACGGCGGCGGCGCGCAGTTCACGCTGGTAATTCCGCGCGTGGGCGAAAGCAACACGTCGATTGAAGCGACGCTGGACCGGATGAACACGGCAAATCTGATTGCCGCCTTGCCCATGACCGGCGGCTCGCGCGACCAATTCGGCAGCACCGAAGGAGAGGCGTCGGGCTCGGTAAAGATCAGCGGCATTCCCAACAAGATGACCGGTGTCGCCGACCTGCGCTTCGGCAAGGGACGCCTGGCCGGCGAGCCGCTCCAGAGCCTGACCGCGCGTGCGACCTTCGCCGGCTCGACCGTGAACATCGAAAACATTGACGCGGCATTCGATGCCGGACGCATAGTCGGCAGCGGCAAGTACGACACGAAAACCAAGGCCTTCGAGGTGAAGTTCAATGGCGATCGCGTGCAGATCGAGCGGTTGGCGGCGTTTGCGAGCCGCCCGGGGATGCCGAAGTTCGGCGGCACTGCAAAGCTCAGCGCAACAGCGTCGGGAAGCAACTTCGACGACTTTAGGACTTATCAAGTCGATTTCAACGGCGAGAGCACCGACGTCACCATCGATGGCAAGCCCGCGGGCACGCTGAAGTTGATCGGCGTTACCGAGAACAAACAACTCAACGTAACTTTCACCACCACGGGATTGCTTGGCGAGCAGCCACAAACCGTCACCGCGCGCGTCGACCTCTCAAATGAAAAGCTTCCCGCCGTCGTCGAGTCGAACATTACCGGCGCCGATCTGACTCAGGTGTTAAAGATTCTGCTGCCCGAAACTCAAGTACCCGTCAGCGGTCGCGCGACAGGAACGTTGAGACTCTCCGGCAATTTGGTCGATGAAGACAATAACTTCGAATGGCGCGGTCTCACCGGCTCAGCCACCTTCACCGAACTAACCGTCAGCGTTGCGGACGTTCAGCTCGCGCCGACTGGCCCGCTGGTCATTGATTTTGCGGGGAATGAAATAACGTTTCGCGAGACGCGCTTTACCGGCCCGGGAACGAATGTGACCCTGGCCGGAACCGTCGCCATCGGCGCCGGCGGCCGGCAGAACCTGGCCATCAACGGTGATGTGAACCTGCGAGTCTTCAGCGGTCTGTCGCCCGATGTTTTTTCTTCGGGAGTAGCGCGGCTGTTTTTGCGCATCACGGGCAGCTACGAAGATCCACGCTTTTTGGGCACGGCGGAAGTGACCGGCGCCTCGGTCTCAGTCTTCTCGGGCGACCAAACGATCACGATCACGAACCTGACGGGTTTGATCAGATTCAATTCGAATCAGGCGCAGATCGAGCGGCTGACCGGAACCTTGGGCGGCGGCAGAGTTACTGCCTCGGGCGGCGCGTTGCTGGCCGGCTCGGCGCGCGGGCGTTTCGCCCTGAATCTGCGCGGCGAAAATGTCACGCTCAACTATCCGAAAGATTTTCGATCGACTGTCACCGCCGATCTTTCTTTGAACGGAGACATGACCAATCAGTTCATCACCGGCTATGTGAACGTGAAGCGGACTGAGTACACAAAGGACATCGATCTGGCAGATCTGATCGATCAACGGCCTGAAACAACCATCGAAGAAGGCGGCCAGTTCTCGTTTGCCGAGACCGCTGTGCTCAGCGGCCTCAGGGTTGAAGGACGCAACGCGCTCATCATGCGCAACAACCTCGGCAACGTCGTCGCGTCCATCAACCTGCGTCTCGATGGCCCAATCGGCGCGCCTGTCATTCAAGGCCGGGTCACGGCGACGAGTGGCACGCTGAACTTCCGCAGCAGTCCTTACGAGTTGACGCGCGGGCTGGTCGATTTTCCGGGGCGACTGAGCGCCGATCCGATTCTCAACATCGCGGGCGAATCAGTGATTCGCGGCTATCGCGTCAGAGTGGCCATCACCGGTCCACTGTCGAATCCGAACACCACCGTCGGTTCTGAGCCGGCGTTGCCGCAGGCCGACGTCGTCTCGTTGATTCTTACCGGCTCGTTGTCCTCGAGTGAGCAGAACACTTCGGTGCTGGCCCAGTCAGGCTTGGGAACGGCGGCCAGTTTGTTAACGGATGCGATCATCAACACCCCGATATCGCGCGCTACAAATAAATTGTTTGGCTTGAGCCGGCTGGAAATTAATCCGGTAATCAGTGGAGCCGGCACGACACCAACGGCGCGACTTACGGTCGGACAACGCATCAGCAAGGACGTGACGGTAACCTATTCGACCAGTCTCGCGTCGGATCCGAACCAAATACTGGCCGTCGAGTATCGCGTCTCGAACCGTTTGTCGTTCATCGCGCAGTACGAACAGGGTTCGCAGCGGAATCTGAGCAACCGCAACAACAACTTCAGTTTTGAAATCAGGTTCAGGAAGAGATTTTGAGAAGACCGAAGGCAGCGGGCAGCAGGCAAAGGGCAGTAGGCAGAAAGCAGAAGGCGGAGGGACGAGACGTCTCTTGCTGCCTGCTGCGTTCTGCTCGCTGCCTCCTGTCTTTCTGCCTTCTGCTTACTGCCCTCTGCCTTCTGCCTTCTGATGCCCGCGCTCAAGTCGGCGACTACGAACACCGACCGGTGGCTTCCGTCGAGGTCGTGCTCGAAGGAACGCCGGCCGATCCATCTGCCCAGGCTGAGTTTCTCTCACTGATCCGCATCCGGAGCGGTAGTGAATACACAGCGGTTGCGGCGCGACAGTCGCTGCACGATCTGTTCGCGTCCGATCGCGTCGCGAACGGCCGCATCGAAGTCACCGAAGTTCAGCCCGGCACGCCAAACGGTCCCATTCGCGTCCGCTTTGTCCTCACAAGACAGATGGTAATTGCCGGAGTCACCGTCCGCGTGGGCGACGCGGCCGGTGTGCCGATCGCAACGGATGAGATTCGCGCGCGCCTGAATCTGCTTGAGCCGGGACGAAGATTTTCAGAACGGGCGGTCGAACGAAACGCCGACGAGATTCAGACTTACTTGCGCGATCGCGGCTATTACAACGCGACCGTCGAACATACTGAAGAACCGGATCCAACTGACTCGACCGGCACGCGTCGGCGCGTCATCTACGCGGTAACGCCCGGCGCGCCCGCCCGCGTGGCGACATTTATCATCGACCCCAAACTTGACGTTGAAGCGGTCCGTCCGACTTTGAAGCTTCAGCCCGGCGCGCTCTTTACGCGTGACATTCTGGGCGAAGACCTGAATCGGATTAAGCAGGCGCTGCTCGCGAAAGCGTTTCTTTCACCGGTGCTTGAAGACCCGCGCGTCGAGCGCAATCCTGAAACAAACGAGATCACCATCAAATTGAACGGCAGCCCCGGACCGCTTGTTAACATCACTTTCAAGAACTACAACCTCAAAGAGAAGACCCAGCGGGAGCTGCTGCCGCTGAGGCGCGAAGGCAATCTTGACTACTCAGTGATTGAGGAAGGCGCGCGCCGCGTGCGCAATCGTTTGCAGGAAGACGGCTACTTCTTTGCTGAGATCACGCCGGTTTGCACGGTGACGCCGCCTGGGCCAAACACCGTGGACAACGGAACGAATGAAACGTGCCGCAACCTTGTGCCCGAGGGGCTGACCGGGCACACGGTCACGGTCACGTACGATGTCACGCTAAACCGGCGTCTGAAACTGTCCGATATTCGCATCACTGGAACCGACGAAGTTTCGCCGGCGGACATTGCCGATTACTTGAAGTCGCGCAAGGCGAGCGGACTTTCGTTCCTCCCCTTCATCGGCGGATTGGGCCGCGGCTTTACCAGCAACGCCATGCTGGAAGAAGACCGCCGCACGGTCGAAGCCTACATGAAAGAGGTTGGTTACCGGCGTGTGCGTGTGACGGTGTTGCAGGGTATTTCGCTCGCCGGCGAAGACTTGATCATCACCTTCAATGTCGAGGAAGGGCCGCTGACGCGCGTTGCGGAAACCGAAGTTCGTGGCGCAACGGTTTTCGATCAGGCGCGCCTGCAAAAAGAGATCACGATTGTGAAGCAGACGCCTTACTCGCGATCGCAAGTTCGCGGCGATGCGGCCCGCTTACTGAACCTGTACGCCCGCGAAGGCTACATCGAAGCCGACATCCGCGTCGCGGTGGACGAATTACCCAAGCAGGGTGACGACGAACAGGTGCGGGTCGTTTTTAATGTAACGAAGGAAGGCGCGAAGGCGATCGTCAACGAGATTCTGGTCAACGGCGTGACCGGCAGCGCGGGCACGCAGCGAAAAAAGCGCGACGCGATCATTCGCGCGATTCCGCTGCATCCCGGCGATCCTTTGCGCGCCGACCGCATCACCGAAGCCGAACGCGCACTGTACATGACCGATGCTTTCCGGCAGGTTTTGATCAGCCAACAGCCCGCGGGCGAAACACCGGCAGGCGAGAAAAAATACGACGTCGTCATCGACGTGGAAGAGACCAAGCCGCGGGTGATTGAATACGGCGGCGGCTATTCGACCGACACCGGCGCGCTCGGTTTGATGGAGCTGACGAACGTCAATTTCATGAACAAGCTGCGCACGGCGGCCATTCGCCTGCGCGGCAGCCAGCGTCAGCAGATCGTCCGTCTCGAATTTCTCGATCCGCGGTTTGCCCGGTATCGAAAGGACCAATTCGCGCCGCTCGCGTTGTCGCTTCAATATTTCCGCGACTCGACGATCACCCGCTTTTTCCGCTCGACAATCGACCGTGGCACGTTCGGCATCGTGCAGCGACTGGATGCCGACAGAAATCCGATCGACGTGCTCGGCAATCGGGTCGGCGAGCCCGAAATCGATCGTTTGACCTTCACGGCTGAGACGCAGCGCATCCTCAGCCAGCAGCGACACAGCATCCTGTTCCTGCGCTACACGTACGAGGACGTGCGTCTGCGCAATATCGAGAGCCTCCTGCTCAAAGACATTCTGATTCCCGATCAAGTCGTGCGCATGTCCCGCTTCGGAACTTCGTTTGTCGTGGACACGCGCGAGCGATGCGAACGGCGTTTGCCCGGCGTTGTCGTCAGCGGCGAGGAGGAGCGCATCCGTTCCGGCGAGGTGTGCCGCTACAACCAGACCGACGCGACGCGCGGGCATTTTTTGTCGGCGGACTTTAGTTGGGCGGCGAAGGCCCTGGGCGGCAACACTTCGTTCATGCGATTTCTTTCGACCTATCGCACGTATTACAAAGTTGGCGGCCCGACGCGAGGAACGGTGTTGGCGGCGAATGTGACTGTCGGGCTGGCGCAGTTGTTCGATGTCCGCGATCGCAACGGCAACGGCCGCATCGACGATTTCGATCGCTTACTCCCGATTAGCGAGCGCTTCTTCTCGGGCGGCTCGACCACGCTGCGTGGCTATCCGTTTGAGGAAGCCGGGCCGCGCCAGGTGATCGTACCCCAGGGTCAGTTTCGTGACCGCGAAGGCAATCTTATCGGCATCAATCCATTCACGGTTCCGATCGGCGGTAACGCTGAGGTCGTGGCAAATCTGGAGGCGCGCATACCGCTGACGCGCGACGTGCAACTCGTGCCGTTTTATGACGGCGGCAACGTGTTCCGGAGCATCGGCGATATCTTTAGCCGGAAGCCGATCACGCCATCGGGCAATTTCGTCGAAGATGTGAACGCGCAAAACCTGCGCGTGCGTTGGAGTCATACGGTTGGGTTTGGTTTTCGGTTCAAGACTCCTCTGGGCGGCGCGCTTGCGGTGGACTATGGATTTCTTTTGAATCCGCCGCGGTTCCTGATTCCGCAGAATCTGAACACGCTTAATCCGACCACCACCGTGTTTCAGATTCAGAGGGGACAGTTTCAGTTCAGGTTTAGTCAGACATTCTAGAAAACAGGAGGCAGACGGCAGTGGGCAGTAGGCAGGAAAAACGAAAAATGGTTGGGAACGGAGTTCGGGCTCTTCTCCTGCTGTCTGCCGTCTGCCTCCTGCCGTCTGTTGGCCGAGCCCAAACCATTCCTGACAAAATGATCGCCAGCGTCACGAACGGCACACGGGCGACGCCCGATCTCATTACCTATTCGGATCTCGTCTGGCAACTTACGCTCGAACCCGACAAGCCCTCCCCTGAGCGGCCCAGTTCTGCTCAGCTTAACCACGCTTTGCGGCTGGTTGAAGATCAACTGCTGATTTTGCAGGAAGCGCGCAAGCTGCCGAGTGCCGACACGACCGAAGCAAATGCGGCACGCGATGCTGAAGTGATCAAGAAACGCAACGAACTGGCGCAGGCTTTTGGGTCCGGGGCACGACTCGAGGAACGGATGACTCGCGTCGGATTGACGAGTGGTCAACTCGATCTGATTCTGCGCGACCGTGTCATGGTCGAGCAGTATCTCGATTTTCGTTTTCGCGCGTTCGCCGTCGTCACCGATCGGGAAATTCAGGACCGCTATAACCAAAAATACGGGCGCCTGCGAAACAGCGGCCAGATTGTTCCGACGCTGGAACAAGTGCGCGCGCAAATCGAGCGCGATTTGACGGAAGAGAAGATTGAAACCGAAATCGATAGATTCGTCGATGAACTGCGCGAGCAGCCGGGAACCGAAATTGTGATCTTGAATCCGGTTTAGACAGGGATAAAAAAGTCAGTTTCCATTTGTCATTTCACATTTTCCATTTGCCATTTGTTATTGCATCCGGCTCATCCTCGTCGCAATCAATGGCGTCAGTCGTGGGGGCTAATGACGTTCAAAATGGAAAATGACAAATGTGATATGACAAATGGAAAATGTTCTGATGAACCCCACTGAATCGCGCCCTCGAATTGGATTGGCCCTTTCCGGCGGCGCGGCGCGCGGGATTGCGCACGTTGGGGTACTGCGCGCGCTGGAAGAAAACAACATTCCGATCGATGCGATCGCGGGTGCGTCGGCCGGCGCCTTGATTGGCGGCGCATACGCCGCGGGCCTTTCAATTCCACAACTCGAAGAACTGGCGAACAGGTTTCGCTGGCGCCACATGGGCCGGCCTTCCTTCTCACGCCTGGGGTTTCAATCGAATAAGCGCATGGAGACTTTTCTGCGCGCTATTCTGCCGGTCACGCGGTTCGAGGAGCTCAAGATTCCCTTCGCGGCGCTGGCGATGGATTTGCACAAGGGCTCGGCGGTCGTCCTGCGCGATGAGGGCGATGTGCCGTTTGCGATTCGCGCCAGCACCTGCATTCCGGCGTTTTACGTTCCCGTTCGCGATCCGGACGGCCGGTGGTTAGTTGACGGCGGCCTGGTCGCCAGTCTGCCGATCAGCCACGTGCGCGCATTCGATGTGGATTACGTCATCGCGAGCGATGTGAATTTTGACGGGGCCCGATTCTTTGTTGGTCCGAAAACAGCGCTCGGGGTGCTGGCGCACGTTTTTGTCGCAGTTGAAAAAATCGTCGCTAATCAGGATCGCGCTGACGCTGACATTCTGATCACGCCAAAAGTCGGTCACATTCGCTGGGACCAGACGCGGCGTGCTGACGAACTGGTTAAGCTCGGGTACGAAGCGACCCTGGAGTCGATGGATAGAATCAAATCCCTGATTCAGCGCGAGCCGATGGCGTCAGCAGTGTGAGCCTGGGGTCCTGGATTGTAAGGCTCTTCTCTGTGCCTCTCGGTGAGTCCCCAGTGTCTCTGTGGTGAAAATGCCGAGAAAATTCACCACAAAGACACAGAGATTCACAGAGACACCCAGAGCGAACAGAATCGTCTAAGCGCCACCTTGCCCCGCGCTTACTTCTGAGCGCATTATTGAAGCGACTCGTTCCCTCCAAGAATTCCGCCCCCATTCACCGTTTCCTAGAGCTAACGGATTGAACTGATGGATCGCTCAGCGCTTGCCTCGGTGGCTTTGCGTCTGCTGACGGGAAAATTCTCGCGACAG
>DASUTF010000093.1:0-2742 GCA_036374695.1 Pyrinomonadaceae bacterium | reverse complement strand
TCACGCGCAAGATGCGCGTGCCACGGCGGACATCGCCGTGATCGCCGCCGCGCTTGCTTACGCGCAGGCGCAACGCACGCCGGCAGCGAATCATAACGAATCGCAAAGTAAGTGGAGGCTCGCTGGCCGCCGAGCCGCGTTGGCCAACTCACTGCTAAAGACTGCGAAATGAGACTCCGTGCGATCATCCAGGATGTTGAAATTGACGTCGAGATTCGACGGGAAGGCGGACAGGTCTTCGCGAACCTCGATGGCCGCGAATACCAACTTGAGGTTCATCCGTCTCCGTCGGGCGTGACGTTGTTAACCCTTGACGGTCAGGTTTTCGATTGCCGCATCGAGGGAGATCCGTCAGCGGGGCGGCCGGTTGATGTTTTTGTCGGCACCGATGAGTACGCTGTCACGCTGATTGATCCGAAGCGGCTTCGTGGCGCGGCAGCTGCGAGTGTGGGGGCGGACGGTGCCGCCCGGATCGTCGCCCCAATGCCCGGAAAAATTGTGCGCGTGCTCGTGGCGAAGGGCGCATCGGTGGAAGCGGGCGCCGGCATCGTTGTTGTCGAAGCCATGAAAATGCAGAACGAAATGAAAGCCCCGAAAGCGGGAACTGTCGTGACGCTGAACGTCGAAGTAGGAACGACGGTTAATGGCGGCGACGTGCTGGCCATCATCGAGTGAATTCGAAGAATAGAAGAACATTTTCCATTTATCATTTGGCATTTTTCATTTGCTATTTGATTCGACGGTTGCTGACCAGCCAAAGTAACCGAGTCGACCAATGGAAAATGACAAATGGAAAATGAAAAATGACAAATAGTTCTTTCGATACGGTTGAAGGCTCAGACCTGCGCATATTGCTCTGGGATCTCGACGGCACGCTTGTCCGCGGCAAACGTTACGGCGTTTTCAAGGACTACACGATCCCGATGCTCGAATCGGTCTTTGGCACCGCCGGTTCATTGGGTGAAATGATGGTGTCCGGGATGACGGATTTGCAGATCGTCGAAGAGGCTCTGCGCTGTGAAGGCATCACGCGTGAACACATCAGCGCGAAGAAGGACGAGTTGAAGCGCTCTTACATCGAGCAGATGAAACTCGCCGTCGGCAACCGTGCCCAGATCATCGAGGCCATGCCCGGCGCGCGTGAAGCGCTTCAGGCTGTGCACGATCATCCGCGTTATCAGTCGGCGATGTTGACCGGCAACATCGAGCCGGCCGCATATTTAAAAGTTGAGATCACCGGCCTCGCTGAATTCTTTACGCTGCCGGGTGCGTTCGGTGACGAATCATTCGACCGCCGCGATCTGCCTGCGCTGGCGGTGCAAAGAATTAATGAGCAGCTAGGCGCGAATCTGGCCCCGGAACAGTTCATCGTCATCGGCGACACGCCGAACGATGTTGCGTGCGCCCGCCACTTTGGCACGCGTGTCGTCGGGGTAGGAACCGGCCGCATACATTCCTATGAAGAACTGCGCGCGTGCGGACCCGACGCTCTGCTTCCGGACCTTCTGGACGTTGATCTTTTTATCCGCACCCTCAACGCGTTGTGATGACCTCCTGTAGACGAAGGCTGTTCGTGCTCTGTGTCTCCGTGGAACTTTGTGTCTCTGTGGTGAGTTTATCCCGAAAGTGCTCACCACAGACGCACAGAGCACGCACCGAGACACCGAGAAACTTCAGAATCGGGCCTCCTTTCCTTCATCGCATTTAGGCGCGATAATCACTTTGTTCCCCTCATAAGTCAGGCTTCTGGTACTGCAGGAGGGCACTATGCTCGTCAACTGGATCAAAGACGCTGATGCCGCGCTTGAGCAGGCGAAAACTGAGAACAAACCTCTCTTAATCGATTTCTCGGCCGCGCCGGCTTGAGGCGGATGTGCTCGGCTGGAAGCCGAGTCCTATTCGGACAAAGGTACCGCTGACTTCATCAACCAGAGCTTCGTCCCACTCGAAGCTCACATCAAAGAGCATCCGGCTTACTTCAAGCGGTTCGATGCGGTTTGGACACCGACGATTCTCGTCATGGATTCCAAAGGCGTCGAACGCTACCGCATCGAAGGTTATCTGCCGAAAGATTGGTTCCGCGCTCGCTTGGAGATGGGAATCGCGCGTGTGGCGTTCATGCAGAAGAAGTTCGCGGAGGCGCAGAAGCTGTACGAAGGAATCGTCGGCCGTTACGGCAATCTGACGCTGGCGGCGGAAGCCATGTACTGGCACGCGGTCAGTAAGTACAAGGCGACCAACGATCACGCGGCGCTGGGTGAAGTGGCTCCTGAATTGGCCGAAAAGTTTCCGGAAGATGAGTGGAGACTGAAGAGCCTGCCGTGGGCGCATTGAGGTAATTAGTGGCACAGACTTCAGTCTGTGGTTAATTGAGAAGAACACACAGACTCAAGTCTGTGCCACTAAATCCGATGAAAGCCTTTCAGAATATCCTGGGTCGCGAGCCGCAGAATCACCGGCCGGCCATGCGGGCACGTCGTCGGCGAAGAGGTAAGCAGGAGTCGATCGATTAACCAGCGCATCTTTTCCGGCGCGAGCGGCATGTTGACCTTGATTGCCGAGTGACACGCGAGCGAAGCGGCAATTTCATCGCGCAGAACCTCGCGAGATTTCCCGCGCTTCTCCTGATCGACGCTGTCGAGCACCTCGGACAAAACGTTGCGCGCTTCGCTCGCCGGCAAATCCGCGGGCGTTGCCTTGATGGCGACGGTCCGGCCTGACAGTCTCATCAGTTCAAAACCA
>DASUTF010000092.1:0-3903 GCA_036374695.1 Pyrinomonadaceae bacterium | reverse complement strand
GCTGACTTAGCAGGGTCGTCGCCAGGTTGTGATGCAGTTGGCAAATCAGGCATTCTGACGATGTGTTTGGCCGTGAAGAAGATCTAGCCGGCTCGTTTTCCTGAAGGGACGTCCGGGCAGTCTGGTCGGTCGCGGAAAGTTCGAGGCAATTGCGAACTCTTTCCGCGTTCAGGTTCGTGTCGGTCGCCGCATGGCCGTGGACTACTTCGACGGTGCTCCCCCAGGCGATCACGGCTAGAACAACCGCGGCGGAGACACGGAGCCTGAGTTTGATTCTTTGGCTTCTACTGAACACTGCTGATGAGATTATTCCTTGAGCCACAGTTTATGGCTGTAAGAATTGCGGGTCAATCAGAGTTGAAGGCAATGGCTATCGCCTGGTTGCAGAAAATGATCGTAGCTGCCGCGGTTTGCGGCGCGCTGCTCTTGTTCGCCACCGGCGTTGCCGCTCAAAAGGAAGAGGTCACGATCGAGATACTTCCCGAGTCAAACGCTGTTCGCGTGGAGATTTCTGGCCCGCCGTTGAAGACCTGGTCGTTTCGAGACGCGTATGCCGGAGCCATCGGACTCGGAAGAAGAGTTCGGAAATTTCAATCCCTTGAGACACCGGGCGCCAGAAACAGTGTTCGCGAATTGGCGCCGGGGCATTTTGAATTGGGAGCGACTGCGTCAAGAATCAGTTATGAAGTTGATTTATCGCCACCTGCGCGCGCCGCTGATGCGGCATTTGTGTCCTGGCTAACAAAAGAGCGAGGCATTCTGCGGCTCAGTGACCTGCTGCCGCTGCGAAGTGTACAGCCGGGCAGCGTGGCCCGTGACGTCCAGCTAACGGTCAATACACCTCAAGGCTGGGGAGCGTTCTCAGACGAGGAGGTGACCGCACTTCGCGCATACCGGTTCACTGATTCTGACTCAGCAGTAATCCTCGTCGGAAAAAACCTCCGCCGTTCCGTGCTAAATGCGTCCGGGGGCCTCTACAAGCTCTTAATCGATGGCGCTTGGGCGTTTTCCGACGAAGAGGCGATGGACACGCTTCTGAAAGTCATCCGACTGCACAGCGAAATCGGAGCCCCGCCGTGTAATCAGGTGACACTGGTGGTATCCACATTCCCCGCGGGCGCAACCGCGGCGAATACTTGGAGTGCTGAAACGCGCGGCTGCAACGTCGTGGTGTTAATGGGGCAGACGCCGTCGCGCGTGGGGGCGCTGGCGCAACTCGGCAACGCGCTTACGCACGAGGCGTTTCACCTCTTGATTCCGAACGGCGTTGCGCTCAGTGGCGATTACGATTGGTTTTACGAGGGATTCACGATGTATCAGGCGGCGCGCGCCGCCGTCCGCCTCGGGCTGGTCACCTGGCCTGAGTTTCTGAACGCGATTGCGCGGGCGCACGACGGATCAGTGGCCACAACTAATGCACCGCCAGTGTCTTTGGTTGACGCATCACAGCAGCGCTGGACGACCGGCGTCACGTCCGTCTACTCAAAAGCGATGGTCGTGGCGTTTCTTTACGATTTGAAATTGAGGTCTCAAACAGGAGGGAAGCGTTCGCTCGATAATGTCTATCGGCGAGTCTTGCGGGATCATCCGCGCAGGCCGGCAGTCAAACAGGCAGGGGCCGACGGAAACGCGGCAGCCACGACAGCGTTGCGAAGCGAACTGTCTTCCGCAAATTTCGTTGAGCGTTTCATCACCGCGCCAGTGACGATAGATTTGAAGAACGAACTGGCACCGTTCGGACTGCAAGTCGAAAAGTTGGTGCGAACTCACATATCGGTCAACGACGATGCCTCAAAGCGTCAGCGCGATTTGTTAAAGCAGTTGGGTTACAATGAGCCGCGTGCGCGAAGAAAATAACGCGCTTTGTCAGAACCGCCGGCGATAGCGGGTGGTTGAACGGACGTTACGTTTTCACGATGTTAATTTCTAAGATTTCTGCGTCAAAACAATCTCCTGCCGTGCAGCTTGCACTTGTCTTGTGCGCAACGTTTTTGCTTGCCGGATGCAGCACCTTTGCCAGTCGCGCCAACACTGGCGTCGTCGTTTCGCGGCGCGCTCAGATTCGCAGCTCTACCGCGGTCGTTGCGGCGGATCTTCTGGAAATAAGCCGTGGCGACTCGGTTGAAATTCTCGACTCGACTGAGGTTCCTGATCCGACGGACAACTCAAGGAACGAGTTGTGGTATCGCGTCCGCGCCACGGACGTCGATAAGACCGAAGGATGGGTTGAAGCGCGCAACATCATGCCTGAGGATGTACTCGAGAAGTCCCGCAAGCTCGCCGAAGAGGACAAAGACATCCAGGCGCAAGCCACGGGCCAACTGCACGCAAGTTCCAACTTGCGACTGACGCCAGAGCGGACTACGAATGACAACATCATGATGCGGCTCGACAGTGGATCGAGCTTTGAGATCGTCGGGTGGAAGCGGGTGCCGCGGGTGAAGGATGCTGAAAGCGAGAGCGACGTGGCGCCCAAGGCTGGCAGCGCCGCCGTTAGAACTCGGAGAACTGGCCGCGGTGACGAACGGGCCGAGGAAGAACAAGAGACGACGGAACTTTGGTACAAGGTGCGTCTGGCTCCGGAGATCTCGCCTGCGCCGGCCGGCTGGATCTTCGGAAAGCAAGTCGAACTGACGGTCCCAAGCGACATCATCTACTATCGCACGGGAAGGGAATTCGTCGCCTGGCGCCGGCTGGATGAAGAGCCCAGCGACGAGACATCTGCGACGACGAAGACAAAAGACGTCGCGAAAGAATCCCGGCCCGGCAGTTGGGTGATTCTCGAACGGAGCAATCCAAAAAATGAGCCGCGCAAAATCGGTGAACCCGACTTCGATCGGATTTACGTGCTCGGTTACGAGAAGCACGATCAGGATCACTACACTGCTTACCGCAGTCCGGACGTCGAAGGTTATTTGCCCGTGCGCGTCGAAGGCCGAGGCGCCAACAAAACCTTCACGGTTCGTATCAAAGATGAATCAGGCCAGGTCAAAGATATGACGTTCAGTCTGTATCGCGACCAACACGGCGTGATGCGTGTGAATCCACCTGAGCAGATGAAAACAGCGAAGAAGAAATAGGCCGGGACAGGGCAACCCGAAGGCTATTTGCTCATCTAAACCCGGCTCTCTACGAGAGTGTGTGGCAGCGCCACGGTGGACCGCAACAGAGTTAATGTTGAAATACTTTGCGCTTCGCTTGACACACGGGTGCGCGTCCGTTATATTACGCGATTGCTTGGGAGGATAATATCCTCATAAAGGCCAACTCGAAGTAGTCCTTAACCCATCCAAGCCCGGATCACAATTCGGTACGATCTTTGAAAACTAGATAGAGCGTGTCCGTTTCAATTAGACCTTTGAGAGTCAAACGCGAACGATAAAGTTCGCGCAAAACTCTGAAGAAGAGTCATTATCGAAACTGATATTTAGACCAGTAAGAGATAATGTTCCAGTGAACAAACTAATAACGAGAGTTTGATCCTGGCTCAGAATCAACGCTGGCGGCGTGCCTCAGACATGCAAGTCGAACGCGAAAGTCCCCTTCGGGGGATAAGTAGAGTGGCGCACGGGTGAGTAACACGTAGGTAATCTACCTTCGGGTGGGGAATAACCCAGGGAAACTTGGGCTAACACCGCATAATGCAGCGGCACCACATGGTGACAGTTGTTAAAGCGGGGGATTTTAGGACCTCGCGCCTGAAGAGGAGCCTGCGGCAGATTAGCTAGTTGGTAAGGTAACGGCTTACCAAGGCGACGATCTGTAACCGGCCTGAGAGGGCGGTCGGTCACACTGACACTGACATACGGGTCAGACTCCTACGGGAGGCAGCAGTCGGGAATTTTGGGCAATGGGCGAAAGCCTGACCCAGCAACGCCGCGTGAAGGATGAAATCCCTCGGGA
>DASUTF010000091.1:0-4188 GCA_036374695.1 Pyrinomonadaceae bacterium | reverse complement strand
GGCGCATGAGCCGAATCTCGGAGTTCGATGCCGGTTACATCTGCGGTTTGGTGACTGGTGAGGGGTCGTTTTCCGGAAACCGAAAACAACCGTACTCGCGATCAAGCTGCATGAAAACGACCCTGCACCCCTTCGCTTCGTTCAAGAGAAGCTCGGAGGGAGGATTTATGGTCCCTACCGCCACGACGGTCGGCGTTACTACTTCTGGAGGTTAACGGGGAAATCCCTACAAGCATCGCTGCCGCTCTTTGCAGAACGGCTGCCGGAGTCCCGAAAACGATGGCGATCATGAGCGAACTAGACCGCGTCGATAGATGATTTAGCCGATGGCCGATGTTGGGCCGCGGTGAGATATACAAGCAAGTTTGAAAGGGCTGCCGGCGTGAGTCCCGGAATCTTCCTCGCGTCGCCAAAGTTACGCGGCCGCATGCGCTCAAGCCGCTCGATCATCTCGTGCGACAGGCTCGCTACCGCTTTGAATGAGAGGGTTTCAGGAATGGAAAGCGCGTCGTGCTGACGCAGTCGACGCGATGCCTGGTTCTGCGAGTCCAGATAGCCGGCGTACAGGTAATCGGCCAGCGCAGTCTCAACCTCTCGTGGGCGGACGTTTGCCCGTTCCGACGACGGGAGCAGTTCGACAATCTGTTCCCGGGTCACGTTGGGCCTAAGCGCGAGTTGCGTGAGTGCAATTGAGTCTCCAAGGTCCTGACCCGTCAGCCTGGACATATCCAGGTACGCTGGATCTGTCCGACGCAGTCTTGTCGCAGAGAGTAGTTCGCGCGCTTTCGCCAGCCCGTCACGTCTCTGGTTGAATCGTTCCCACTCACTATCTCCAACCAGGCCCAACTCGCGACCTTTCGGTTCGAGCCGCTCGTCCGCGTTGTCATGGCGCAGCGCGAGCCTGTGCTCAGACCGCGAGGTGAACATCCGGTATGGCTCGTCGACTCCCTGGGTTATCAGGTCATCAATCAACACGCCGATGTACGACTCTTCCCGCTGCACGCGGAATAGCGGGCGACCAGTGGCCGCCAGCGCGGCATTGATACCGGCAATCAGTCCCTGGCAAGCTGCCTCTTCGTAGCCAGTCGTTCCGTTAATCTGCCCGGCCAGGAAGAGTCCCTTAACCCGAGCTGTTTCAAGAAACGGCGAAAGCTCTCTCGGGTCAACAAAGTCGTATTCAATGGCATACCCGGGCCGAATTATTTGGGCCTCGTCCATCCCCGGAATTAGATTGACCAGCTCTTGCTGAAGCTGTGCCGGCAGAGAAGTCGACAGCCCGTTCAGATAAACCTCGTTGGTATTAAAGCCTTCGGGCTCCACAAACAGTTGATGACGTGTCTTCTCGGGGAACTTTACGACCTTGTCTTCGATGGACGGGCAATACCGCGGGCCTATCCCCTGGATGGCGCCGGAGTAAAGAGGTGATTCATGCAGGTTCGCGCGAATCTTCTCATGCAACTCCTCGTTCGTATAAGCGAGATAGCAATTGAGTTGTTCCTGTTCGATCTCGTCCGTCGAAAACGAGAAGGGGACCGGGCGCTCATCGGGAGGCTGCGGTTCAAAGGCTTCCCAATCGATCGTGCGACCATCAATTCGTGGCGGCGTTCCGGTCTTGAGTCTTCCGACGGGAAATCCGAGGCGACGGAGCGCGGCAGGCAATTCGGTCGATGCAGGTTCGCCGGTACGCCCACCCGCGTAGGTCTTGCGGCCAGTGTGAATCTTGCCGTTCAAGAACGTGCCTGTTGCGACGATTACCGCCTTCGCCCCCAGCCGTCGCGCGTCCTGCAATTCCACTCCGCAGATACGGTCTGCAACCACGAGCAGGTCGGTAACGAGTCCCTGTCTGAGACTAAGATTCGGTGTCGCCTCGAGGGTGCGCCGCATCTCGACTCGATACAGAGTTCGATCGGCTTGCGCCCGCGGCGCCTGGACCGCGGGCCCTCGCGAACGATTCAGCAGACGAAATTGAATGCCGGTGCGATCGATGACGCGCGCCATGATTCCACCGAGCGCGTCGATTTCTCGAACCAGATGTCCTTTGCCGATCCCGCCGATCGCGGGATTGCAGGACATTTGTCCGATTAGATCCAGGTTGAGTGTCAGCAGCGCGGTGTTCGCGCCCAGCCGCGCCGCCGCGGATGCCGCTTCACAGCCGGCGTGCCCAGCGCCAATCACGATCACATCAAAAACTTCGTCGAAAATCATTTCGCAAAAATCGCTCGCGTTTACTTGCCGATACAAAACGTCGAGAAGATCTGTCCAAGCATGTCTTCAGTCGTCGTCTCTCCGGTTAACTCACCGATAAATCTTAATGCGTTATGCAGACCAATCAAAACGATCTCTTCACTCGCGTCATTCCGAATGAGTGCCTCGGAGGATGCAATTGAACTCATCGCGCGCACGAGAAGATCGTGATGCCGAGCGTTGGTGATCATCAAGCCTTCGCCGGCGCCGTTGCCGTTAATGAAGGGCTTGAGGATCGCTGCTCGCAGATCAGAGAGGCCTTCTTCCGTAGCTGCTGAAACAGACACGGTCGGCCTGGGCGAGCCAGTGAACCGCAGGCGATCGTTGACCAACTCGTTCGAAAAAGTTGGCAGGTCACTCTTGTTCAGTGCGATGACATGAGTCTTACCGGCCGCCTGTTCGAGCACCGTCTCGTCTTCTTCATTTGTCGGTTGCGAGCCGTCAATCACAATGATCAGCAAATCAGCATCGGCAGCGGCGCGCCGCGTCCGATCAACACCGATCGACTCGATCTGTTCCGTCGTCGCCCGCATGCCAGCGGTGTCCACCAGTGTGACGGGAACACCGTCGAGTCCGATCGGCTCAGAAATCGTGTCGCGAGTCGTCCCCGGAATCGGCGTGACGATGGCCCGCTCAACTCCCAGTAACCTATTGAATAGACTAGACTTACCGGCATTCGGCCGACCCACCAAAGCGACCGTCAACCCATCGCGCAACAGTTGTCCGCGCGCAAACGTGCTCGCCAGGGATTGGAAGTCTGCGCGTAACGATTCGAGTGCACGCGCTATCTCGTGTTTCTCAAGGTTAGGCAGATCATCTTCGACAAACTCGAGTGAAGATTCCAGCCGTACGATGATTTTGAGCAGTTGTTCTTTTGCTGGTTGAAGGCGATGTGAGATCTCGCCGGCCAGTTGTCGCGTCGCCTGCTGCGCCGCGGAGTCGGTCTGTGCATCGATCAAGTCGCGGATAGCTTCGGCCTGGCTTAGTTGCAAACGCCCGTTCATCACCGCCCGCAACGAAAACTCTCCTGGGTTTGCCAGACGCGCGTCGAGTCGCAGGATGCAGTCGATAATTCGTCGTAACAGAACGGGCGAGCCGTGGCAATGAAACTCAACAACGTCTTCGCCGGTGAACGAGTGGGGCGCTTTGAAATAGCAGACGAGCGCGTGGTCCAGGGCTTCACGTGAAAACGGATCCACCACGTCCCGCAGCGTCAAGTAGTTTGGCTCGGGATCGGCCAGCTCGGGATTCGTCATGCGGCGAAGAATCGATAGAGAGGCGGGTCCGCTGACGCGGATCACACCGATCCCACCGCGCCCCGGCGGCGTGGATAACGCCACGATCGAATCCTCCTGGAAACTCATCGGAAACAAGGCAGAGGGAAAAGCTAAGACGAACTCGCGGGAACCTTAAGAGTGACGCGCAGGCGGCGAGCGTTACCTTCGCCGATGGATTCGGTGTGGAGGTCGGACTCTTCGGCTAACGTGAGATGAATCACGCGGCGTTCGTTCGAATCCATTGGGCCGAACACGAACGACGAGGAGGAGGAGCGAACCTGCCGCGCGGCGTGCTGCGCCATGGCGCGTAACTCCGCTTCGCGTGTCGCCCGGAAATTGTCAGCGTCGCAGACGATCCGTTGGCCCTTCGGCAAGTCGCGCCCAAATGCCTGATTAAGAATCTGTTGCAGGGCATCCAGTAGTTCGCCGCCTTGATTTAACAATAGACCGTTGTCGGGCCCATCGATTGAGAGCAGACAACCTTGTTCGGATTCCGTGGCGGAAGCACGCAGGTCAAAGCCCGCTCCCTGAAGAATCCCGTTAGCTAACTCTTCGGTCTTGGTACAGATTTCCTGCATTTGGTAAGGCGTGATTGTACCGCAACAGGAGACGAAGTCTCTACCGTGAAAGTTAGTGGTCGGACGCAGACGAAAGAGAAAGGTTACTC
>DASUTF010000090.1:0-19443 GCA_036374695.1 Pyrinomonadaceae bacterium | reverse complement strand
ACAGCCTGACACACAGAGACGTCCGCCCGGCCAACAACCGGCAGCAACTCCGCAAGCCGGAGCTTCGCCTTCAGCTTCACCTGGCGGTCCGGCTTCAGGACAGCAGCGCGGCGCGCCGGAACGGCCGGCACCTACACCTGAAGAACCGCCGGTCGTAACAAAACATGAAATTCGGGTTGGCGGCAGAACGCTGCGTTACACGGCGACGACCGGGATGATGCCGATCAAGAACCGTGACGGCGAAACCGAGGCGCGCCTGTTCTTCATGGCATACACGTTGGACGACGCCGGCAATCGCGCGCGCCGGCCGCTGACATTCTCGTTCAACGGCGGGCCCGGCTCTTCGTCGGTTTGGCTGCATCTCGGGACGGTTGGTCCGAAGCGCGTGCGCATGAACTCAGACGGTGGCATGCCTGCGCCTCCGTTTGAATTGGTGGACAACGAACATACCTGGCTGACGCAGAGTGACCTGGTCTTCATCGACCCGGTGGGAACTGGTTACAGCCGCGCCGCGCGCCCCGATCTGGCGGCGAAGTTTCTCGGACTCCAGGGTGACATCGAATCCGTCGGCGAGTTCATTCGGATCTATCTGACACGATACGAGCGCTGGGCGTCGCCTCTGTTCCTGGTCGGCGAGAGTTACGGGACGACGCGCGCGTCGGCTCTGTCAGGTTATCTGATCGACCGGGGCATCGCCTTTAACGGCATCATGCTGGTTTCGGCGATCATGAACTTCCAGACGACAAGGTTCGCACCGGGAAACGACCTGCCTTACCCGCTGTATCTACCGGCGTACGCCGCAACCGCCTGGTACCACAAACGTCTGCCTTCAGACCTCCAGTCAAAACCGTTAACAGAGGTTGTGGCGGAAGTTGAAGAGTGGTCTGCCAATCAATACACCGTCGCTTTGGCGCGCGGCGATCGCATGTCGCCGCAGCAGCGACAGGAAGTTGCTGCACGCTTATCCCGATACACCGGTCTTAGCCAGAGTTTTTATGACAACGCCAACCTGCGCGTGGATCTGAATCTGTTCCGGAAAGAACTGCTGCGGTCCGAGCGCCGATCGATTGGCCGTCTCGACAGTAGATTCAAGGGCTACGATTCCAACTACTCAACCGACAGCCCTGAGTACGACGCAAGTGAAGCGACAATTCGCTCGCCTTACACCTCGACCATGAACAACTACGTGCGGCGCGACCTCGGCTACAAAACGGATCTCGAGTACTACATCCTGGGCGGCGGTTTCACCAGTCCGTGGAACTGGGGCCCGAACAACACCTACGTCGATACGAGTGTGGCTCTGCGGAATGCGCTGGCCAAGAATCCTTATCTGAAGATTTTCGTGGCGTGCGGCTACTACGACATGGCGACGCCGTTCACCGCCGCCGAATACACCATTCATCACATCAGCATCGATCCGTCGCTGCTGCGAAATTTCTCGACCGGCTATTACGAAGCCGGCCACATGATGTACATCGATGAAAAGTCGCACGCGAAGCTGCGTGCCGACATCACAAAGTTCATAGAAGATTCACTGCGGAGATAGCCGCAAGAAGTCAGGGCTCAATGATGAAAACAATTTTTCTGCTAGTTACTTTGGCGTTCGCTGCGGTTCCCGCATTCGCACAGAACAACATCGAGCCCCCGCTGATTACCGTTACCGGCCAGGCTGAAGTACGCGTGCCGCCCGATGAAGTTCTCTTCACGCTCGCGGTTGAGAATGTCGATAAAGACATGCTCGTCGCGAACCGGAAAACCGATGACAGCGTGAAACAGATCCTCGCGATTGCCCGCAAGTACAACGTCAAACCGGAGGACGTCCAAACCAGCCACATAAGTGTCGAGCCGAAATACAACTGGGACGACATGTCCTTCGAGGCGCGACAAAAGGTGAAACGCGTGTTCATCGGATATGAGGTTTCCAAGACAGCCGTGATCCGGCTAAAAGACATTTCCCGTTTTAGCGAACTGTTAGCAGACGTACTCCAGGCAGGCATCACGCGGCTCAGCAATCTTGAGTTTCGCGATTCGCAGATCCGCAAGCATCGGGATCAAGCACGTGTCATGGCAATTCGCGCTGCCCAGGAAAAAGCGATTTTGCTGGCAAGAGAGATTGGACAGTCCATTGGACCTGCTTATTCGATTAGTGAATATGCGGGTGACTCCGGCCGCAGCAACGTTGCGCAAAACGTCACGAGTGTCATCAGCGGCGACCTCTCCAGCAGTGAAAGCGCCATCGCACCAGGATCTATCTCGGTAACTGCGCAGGTAACGGTCAAATTCAAACTCAATCAATAATCATTGGCCAATCCAAACGAAACAATTCAACACCCAGACGGCCGCGTCGAGCTCAAGCCCGATGCTTTCGCCGAGATCAGCCGGAGCCCACTGTTCAATCGGGACCTGGCGCCCGTCAAAGTCTCCGATCGCAATTGGACCACCTATAACTATGCCGCTCTCTGGATCAGCATGGCGCACTGCATCCCGACTTACATGCTTTCGTCCGGATTGATCAGCGCCGGCATGAACTGGTGGCAAGCGCTGATCACGATTCTTCTCGGCAACACAATCGTTTTGGCTCCGATTCTGCTGAATTCGCATCCGGGAACAAAGTATGGAATTCCCTTCCCGGTGTTCGCGCGCGCGTCCTACGGAACGTACGGATCAAATCTGCCGGCCCTGATGCGCGCGATTGTCGCGTGCGGCTGGTTCGGAATTCAAGCGTGGATTGGCGGCGAAGCCCTGCATGTGTTCTTCCGCGCGATCATCCCCGGCTGGCAAACGCTGCTCGGCGGCCCGATCGGCGGTCACACGACGACCGAGTGGATTTCATTTCTGCTGTTTTGGGGAATGAACATCTTCATTATTTATCGCGGCATGGACTTGTTGCGAAAGGTCGAGAACTGGGCCGCACCGTTTGTCTTGATCATGACGGCGCTGCTGCTGGGCTGGGCGATTTGGAAAGCCGACGGCCTCGGTTACCTGTTGACGCAACAAAGCAAGTTTCAGACGGTCGGAGAATTTTGGAAGATCTTCATTCCCTCTTTGACCGCGATGATCGGGTTCTGGGCGACGCTTAGTTTGAACATGCCGGACTTCACCCGCTTCGGTCGCAGCCAGAAAGAACAGGCCGTCGGCCAGGTCGTAGCATTGCCAACAACAATGACCGTGTTCGCGGCGATGGGCGTCATGATCACTTCGGCCGCGGTCGTGATCTATCCGCACATGAAGCCTGAAGATCTTTGGGATCCGATGAAGCTGGTCAGCCAATTTCAGAACGTCGCGGTGATCGCAATTTCAATGTTCACGGTTGTGGTGGCTACGCTCGCGGTTAACATCGCCGCCAACGTGGTGTCGCCGGCGAATGATTTTGCTAACGCTTTTCCGCGCTGGATTTCCTTTCGTACCGGCGGCTTGATTACCGGCGTCATCGGGATCCTGATGCAACCCTGGCGTCTGCTGGCGGATCCTTCCGGCTACATTTTTAGTTGGCTGGGCGGCTATTCCGGCGGCCTCGCGTCGATTGCCGGCGTCCTGATCGTCGATTACTGGATTGTGCGGAAGAAACAACTTGAACTCGGCGACCTTTATCGAGTGCGCGGCGACTATGCGTATGACCGGCTGAATAACAAAGCTCTGCGCATTGCAGTCACAGTCGTCTTCGTGGCTCTCGGCGCGATCTTTCTGATTGCTTACCAACGAACAAGTAGCGGAGTGCCAGTCTCGTTCGGTCGTTACCTGATCAGCGCGGCAGTCACTGTGTTAATCATCTTCGGCCTGCTGTCACTCGGTTTGCGATCAACTGCGGGCCGTGGCTGGAATTGGCGCGCCGTGCTGGCGACGCTCATTGGCTGCGCCGTCGCCTGGATTGGTCTGTTCATACCGAGGCTCAGAGTAATCTACGATTACGCCTGGTTCGTGGGCTTTGGAGCGTCAGCCGTCGCTTACTGGGCGCTGATGACGCTGATCCCGCCACCTCAGATTGTGCCGGAAGCCGAACCAGCCTAATATTCAAACCCCAAAATCAGACGGAGTCTCATATGGCAAGAACAGTAAAATGCGGGTTGATTCAAGCAAAGAACGCCGGGCCAACCGACGGGCCAATCGAAGACATTAAGCGTCGTAACCTCGACAAGCATCTGGGAATGATCGAAGACGCCGCGAAACAGGGCGTGCAGATCCTCTGCATGCAGGAAGTCTTCACGACGCCTTACTTTTGCGCCGAGCAGCAGACGCGTTGGTACGACGCGGTCGAGAAAATCCCCGACGGGCCGACGACGAAGTTGATGCAGGAAGTCGCCCGTAAGCACAACATGGTGATCATCGTTCCGATTTACGAGGAAGAGATCACCGGAATCTATTACAACACCGCGGCCGTAATCGATGCTGACGGCAAGTACCTGGGCAAGTACCGAAAGAACCACATTCCGCATGTGAACCCCGGTTTCTGGGAAAAGTTCTATTTCCGCCCCGGTAATCTTGGTTATCCGGCATTCGACACGGCCTATGCGCGCATCGGCGTTTACATCTGTTACGACCGGCACTTTCCCGAAGGCGCGCGCGCATTAGGATTGAACGGCGCCGAGATTGTCTTCAACCCTTCGGCAACCGTGGCGGGCCTGTCGGAATATCTTTGGAAGCTGGAACAGCCCGCGCATGCCGTCGCGAACGGATACTTCGTGGGCGCAATCAATCGCGTCGGACACGAGCAGCCCTGGGACATCGGCGAATTTTACGGCCAGAGTTACTTCTGTGATCCGCGCGGGCAAATCATCGCGCAAGCGCCGCGTGATGAAGACGCGATCGTGGTCGCGGATTTGAACCTCGACCTGATTCGTGAAGTCCGCAACACCTGGCAATTCTTCCGTGACCGGCGGCCGGATTCGTACGGACAATTGGTGGCTGACTGATCTTTTGCGTAACTTTGCGTCTTGGCGTCTTTGCGTGAAAACAATCCGCGGGCGGCCACCTCACGCAAAGCCGCAAAGGCGCAAAGAAACGCAAAAGCATGACTGCACGCGAGCGAATTTCTTCCGGCGCGAAATGGGAACCCATCGTTGGCTATTCCCGCGCGGTGAAAGTTGGCAATCGAATTTACGTTACCGGCACAACCGCACTGGATGACCAGGGTGAACTCGTCTGGGTCGGCGATGCTTACGGACAAGCGAAGCAATGCCTACGGAATATTGAAAAGGCCTTGCAGCGCCTGGGCGCCGGCTTTGAACACGTGGTGCGCACGCGCATGTTCGTCACAGATATTTCCCGTTGGGAAGAATACGGTCGCGCGCATGGAGAAGTCTTTAGCAGCATCATGCCGGCCACCTCGATGGTCGAGGTAAGCGCGTTAATCGATCCGAGGATGCTGATTGAAATCGAAGCCGATGCGGAATTATGAGTGGCACAGACTTCAGTCTGTGAATGCTCGACGAAAACCACAGACTGAAGTCTGTGCCACGAAACAGGAGTTGTCATGGATCTATCGATAACCGTCAACGGAATCAAATTTCCCAATCCTTTTCTGCTCGGTTCGGGCCCGCCGGGCACAAACGCGCGCGTACTGGCGAAAGCTTACGACGCCGGTTGGGGCGGCGCGGTGGCGAAGACTGTCAGCCTCGAGTCGAGCAAAGTCGTCAACGTCGTGCCGCGCTACGGCAAACTTCGTTCGCGCGAAACCAACGAAGTCATCGGCTTTCAGAATATCGAACTGATCTCTGATCGGCCCATTGAAGTGTGGCTGGAAGAATTCCGCCAGGTGAAGAAAGACTATCCAAACAACGTCCTGATTGCTTCGATCATGGAAGAGTACGACAAAGAGCGCTGGCAGGAACTTACGCGCGTGGTGCAAGAGACGGGCGTTGACGGGTTCGAGCTGAACTTCTCGTGTCCGCACGGCATGACTGAACGCAAGATGGGCTCAGAGATGGGCGAGCATCCTGATCTGACTGAAGAAGTAACGCGCTGGGTCAAAGAGGTTGCGAAGATTCCCGTCTGGGCGAAGATGACGCCCAACATCACCAACATTAAAGAGCCTTCGCTGGCCGCGGTGCGCGGCGGCGCCGACGGCATCTCAGCCATCAACACGATCCTGTCTGTGATCGGAGTCAACCTCGATACGCTGCGGCCGATGCCAACAGTCGAAGGCTACACGGTTCCGGGAGGCTATTCGGCGCAGGCCGTGAAACCGATTGCGCTGCGCATGGTCAGTCAGCTCGGTTTGGGGCTACCCAAAGAGGTGTCCATTAGCGGCATCGGCGGGATCGAGAGCTCACGCGATGCGATCGAGTTCATGCTGCTCGGCGCTTCGACCGTGCAGATCTGCACCGGCGTCATGCTTCAGGGCGTGAAGATGGTTGATGAGCTTCAGGATGGCCTGGCGAAATTCATGACCGACAAAGGCTTCAACTCAGTGCAGGAGATTGTCGGTAAAAGTTTGCCGTATTTCTCAACGCACACGGAGCTGGTCGCGCGCATGAAGGAAGCGAAGCGCCATAAAGCCGGTGAAGCCGCGCGTGACAACGAATGGGCACAGAAAGACATTACCGAAAAGACCGCGGAACTAACCTCGAACTAAAAAAACGAGGAAGAACTGTTGACAGAGTTTTTGGCGCTGGTCTATTGTGCCCTGACTTCAAAGGCCAATTTATACCCGCTCTCAAGTTGGATGGTTTTATCTTTTTAGACTCAAGACTCGGAGGCTCAAAAAGAAATGCTTGGAATCCTGGCAATGGTGCTGAGTTTGGTCAGCCTGGTTCTCTTTATCATCGTCCTGATTAAGCAGTTCCAGGATGGCGGTGTGGTTCACGGCATCATTGGAATCGTCACTTGCGGAATCTGGACTCTGATTTGGGGCTGGATGAATGCATCCCGGCTCAACATCAAGAACATCATGATGATTTGGACCCTGATTATCGTTGTTTGCATCATTCTGAATGTCATGAGCGGCGGTTTCAGCTATTCGTTCGGAACGCCCGCGACGCCCTAACTAACGACAGATCACGGCGTGGTCTCTGTCCAGGCTTCGTCCTGAGGCGCGGCACAACTGTGTTGATGCGCGGGCCTTGCGCATCCGTGTCGGTCGAGACGTGTGCTCTGCGTCATCTCTGTAACCTCGGCGTCTCTGCGATGAAACGCTTGAGAATTCAATCACCGCCGAAACGCAGGAACGCGGAGGTGGCGCAGAGAACTTCACAATAGGGCACCACCGTATCTCACACGAGGCTGATTGACCTACACACAATTCCAACAGCCACCCTCCGCACCGCACCAATACAAGCCCTTCGTGTCGGCGCACAACCGTGCGCGATTGGTTACGATTCTACTAATCGTCGGCGCGGTGATCAGTTTGCTGACCATACCTTCGCACGTGCTGGATCTATCCGTGCAGCCATTCGGTGAAGATCAGGAGATATCTGACAACCCTGCGGGGTTTCTCGCGCTTGCTTTGACGGGCGTGCTCGGGCTGATAACGATCGCGGTTTATATTGCGACCGTCGTTGTCTTCCTCATGTGGCTTTATCGCGTGAGCAACAACGTGGCGGCGTTCGGCCAACCGCGCCAGACGTCAGCCGGCTGGGCAGTCGGCAGTTTCTTTGTGCCGATCGCAAATCTCTTCATACCCTACCAAGCTATTAAGGAGATTTGGCAAAAGAGCGACCCAACCCCAACCGATGCGTTCTCGTACGTAATGTCCGCACCCGGTTTTTTTCCGGCGTGGTGGGGATTTTGGCTTGCCTCGAACATTACCAGCAATATTTACTTCCGCATGACAATGGCTGAAGCGCCAGTTGAAGGGTCGGCCATGATCGGGATTTTTAGTGAAGTCCTCTCGATTGCGGCCGCCGCCTTCGCGATTCAAGTCGTTAAAGAGATTGATCGACGACAGGAAGAGCGCGCGCGGAACTTACAACAGGTCTTTCCGGCGCCGCCGCCGCCGCCGGTTTTCGAACATCGCGAGTCAGTGCCCGCGGCCATCGAAACCAGCACGGCTAATCCTCAGGCCGACACCTCGCCTTTAGCAGAACCCCTGGCCACATCGGATCTGCCAAAACCACCGGACCCTGCGAATCCACAGGACTAGCTAAATTCAGCCACGACCGGCGCGTGGTCCGACGGACGTTCCCATCCGCGCGGCTCTTTATCAATCCAGGTGTTGACACTTCGCAGGGCTAACGGCGCCGAAACCCAAATGTGATCGATCCGCAGGCCAAGGTTGCGCCGGAACGCGCCCGCGCGATAGTCCCACCAGGAATAATGCCCGCCCGCTTCGGTGTGCATTCGAAACGTGTCGGTGAATCCCCAGTCTTTGATGTGCTGAAGCGCTTCTTTTTCGGGCGGGCTGAACAGAATCCGGTTTTGCCAAAGCCGCGGGTCATGCACATCACGCTCTTCCGGCGCGACATTGAAGTCCCCGCAAAGCAGAACCGGCGTGGACGTGTCGTAACTTTGATCGAACAACTCGCGCAGACGCTGCATCCACTTCAGCTTGAATTGAAATTTTTCTGAGCCAACGACCTGCCCGTTCGGGACATAGACGTTCACGATGTGAATCCCCGCGACCTCAGCAGCCAGCAGGCGCGAATGACTGGTAGCATCGTCTTCGGGATAACCGCGCTGAACTGACGCGCAAACGGCTTTCGACAGAATCGCGACGCCGTTGTAGCTCTGCTGCCCAAACAGAACGCAGTCATAACCCGCTGCTTTGATCTCGAGCAGCGGAAACTTGTCGTCAGAACACTTTGTTTCCTGCAGGCAGAGAACGTCCGGCTTCTCTTTTTCGAGCCAGCGAGTGACGTTTGGCAATCGCGCGAGAATTGAGTTGACGTTCCAGGTTGCGATTTTCATTGAGTTTCAAGTTTTATGTTTCAAGTTTCAAGTCTGTGTATCGAACGTGGAACTTGAAACCTGAAACTTGAAACTTGAAACTGTCATAGCGAAGCGATCAGTCCCGCCAACATCGCTCCACGCGTCGCGATGTTGTCCGTCAGGATGTGCTCGTGAGCGGCGTGCGCGCCGTCGCCTTCAATCCCTAATCCATCCAGCACCGGGACGCCCAGAGCGCCGACGAAATTTCCGTCTGAGCCGCCGCCGACGCTGGTCTCTCCCAGTTCGAAGTTCAATTTTGCGGCGATGCCGCGGGCAAGCTCATAAAGCTCGGCAACCTTCGGGGTTCGTTCCAGCGGCGGACGATTGATTCCGCCGGTAACTACGACTTGAGCACGCGGATCGAATGGCTTCAAATTCAGGACGTCGTGCTCAACCGCGACGCCCAGGTCCACAGATGTAAACCGCATGTCTACTTCCGCAGTCGCCAGCGCGGGCACGACGTTCGAGGCGGTCCCACCGTTCACAATCGTGACTGTGACATTCGTGCCATTCGCCGGATCATTCAGCTCATGCAAGCGCACCGTTTGACGAGCCAGTTCCAGCACGGCGTTGACGCCTTTTTCCGGATCGAGCCCGGCGTGTGCCGCGCGCCCGTGGACTTCGACGGTGAACATTCCGGTGCCCTTTCGGCCCGTTTTCACGCGACCGCCACCCGCCGAAGGTTCGAGCACAAGTACGGCACGCGCCTTCTGCGCCTCAGCCTCGACGATCGCACGACCGTGGACGCTGCCGCTCTCTTCGTCGCACATGAAGAGCAAAGTGATGGGCCGAGCCGGGCGCGTATCCGTTGCTTCAAACGCGCGCAGCACTTCGAGCGCGAGCGCGCAATTCGACTTCATGTCGAAGATGCCGGGGCCGTAGACGCGATTTTCTTCCACGCGCCACGGCCTTTCGTTTATCGACCCGCGCGGGTGAACTGTGTCGGTGTGGCCGAGCAGGACAATCGATTGCTCTTGATTGCCATCGGAGTAGGCAGTGATGCGAACGTGCTCGCCGAAACCGGGAACCACAATTCGTTCAACTGAATTCACTGTGGCGATGGTCTTCGCTTGACCGACAAGGAGAGAGACAACGTCCCGGCTGCCTGCTTCGTCGCCCGAAGGAGATTCTGTTTCAACGAGCGCACGAGTAAACGCCAGCAGGTTATCTTGCTGCGCTGCGAAGTACTCGCGTAACGCCTTCAGTTTATCTTCAGGAGGGTTCATCGCGTCATGCGGAAATTGTTTCGGAACGCACAGTCAGGCGATCGATGCGCGCCTGATTCACTTCGAACCCGAGGCCCGGTTTTTCTGGCGCTCTAATCGTGCCGCTTGCCGCGACCGTCACCGGAGGATCGATCACGTCCTCGTGCCAGTAGCGCGCGCTCGCCGAAACATCTCCCGGCAGAGTGAATCCCGCCAGCGTCGACATCGCGATGTTGTGCGCGCGACCAATGCCGGATTCCAGCATGCCGCCGCACCACACAGGGATTCTTTTCTCACGCGCGATAGCTTCTACCCGCTTTGCCTCGGCGTGCCCGCCGACCCGCCCCAGTTTCACATTGATGATGCGACACGCGCGCAGGGCGATTGCATGTTCAGCATCCGCAGGCGTCTTAATGGATTCATCAAGACAGATCGGCGTACTAATCGCTTTCTGCAACTCCGCGTGATCGAACATGTCATCGTGCGCCAAAGGCTGTTCAAGCATCATCAGGTTGAATTCGTCCAGCCTCCGGAACAGGTCAACATCATTCAGCGAATAAGCTGAGTTGGCGTCACCCGAAAGCCGAATGTTTGGAAAGCGCTCACGCACCTGGCGCACGATGTCGACGTCCCAACCCGGTTTGATCTTGATTTTGATTCGCTGGTAACCGGCCGATACTTCCCGGTTGATCTTTTCCAACAGCGCGTCCGGTGACTCCTGAATTCCAATCGAAACTCCGCAGGCAATTTCTTCCTGTACCCCGCCGAGATGTCGCCAGAGTGGCTGGCCCAGGCGTCTTGCTTCCAAATCCCAGCACGCGGTTTCGAGGGCGGCCTTGGCCATCCGATGACCGCGCACACTTTTCATCAAATCGAAAACAGTCGCGGCTTTGTCAATTTGCTTACCCACAACCATGGGCGCAAGAAACTTTTTCAGCGTGGGCCAGGCAGTCTCGGCCCATTCTTCCGAATAGAAAGGGCCTTCACCGGCGGTGCATTCGCCCCATCCCTCTGCGCCGTCGCGGTCGATGACGCGCGCCAGAATTATTCGTCGCGTGGTCGTACGGCCGAAACTGGTCTCGAAAAAGTGAATGAGCGGAAGGTTTATTTCGCGAAGTTCGATTCGGGAAATCAGCACTGAGGGATATTAGACGGAAGAAGACCCATTTGTCATTTGCCATTGGACATTTGTCATTTGTCATCTTTTATCGCCCTAGGCGCGAAGCCGGGCGGGACCAATGACAAATGGTAGATGGAAAATGATAAATGAAAAATGCTTGTTATTTTCCGGCCTGGCGAAACTCGATACCTAATCCGGCTCGCCGGCCGCCCACACGGCAAAGGCGCGGCCGACTTTGACGTCCTGACCGTAATGCGTCGCGGGATACTGCCACATATCGTTCAGCATTCCCTGCACATCAGCGCGCGTCGGATTTTGCATCACCTGAAGCAGGGTCTTGTCCTTAAAACGGCCTTTCTTGATCACGGTCTTCATAAAATCGTTGGTTGAAAACCGGTCGGCCGTGCTTCTAATTTCACCCGCGATCTCGTCCAGCACGCGATTGAAGGTTTCGGCACTGGCGTCCCGGTAAAGCATTCGATAATCCACGAACACTTTCTTCCCATCCTCGCTGATCAGCGCGATGTGGAACTTCGTCAAGCCCCAGAGATTTGGTCGATCACCGAGCGGCGGGACGCGCATGCTCACTTCGACCATATCGCCCACGCGCACCATCTTGTCGCCGGTCGGCTCGTCCATCGTTACCTGCACCGCGGCCGAATCACGTTCGACGCTGAGAATTTTGGAGGTGCCAATCTTCTGCACCTTGCGTTCTTTATCATCGACTTTGCTGTAAATCGTCCACAGGGCTCCTTCTTCGCCGGCGACAACGCCGTCATCTGCGCCGCGGTCGATGGTTACTTCGCGACTCTTTCCCTCGCCTGCTTTAATGCTCAGGATCCGGCCGCTGATCTTTTCGCGATTTGCGTCGAGCAGACGCGTGATCTTCGAATTGACCACGGCCATGTCGTTGGCAACGGCGCCGGATTTGTCTGAATTGGCAACGGACGAGAGTGTTTGCAGCGCTTTTTGATAAGTCTGATAGCCTTCGGCCTTCTTGTCCTGTCTCAACTGCCGATCGCCAATGTGACTGTAGCCATCCGCGAGATGGCGAGCGCGTTCGATCGCGCTGACGCCCAATCCCGCCTCTATTCGTTCACGTTCTTCGTAGTACGTGGGGTTGTCGCTCTCGAGCGCGATTGCGAGATTGATCGATTTAAGAGCGTCGCGATGCTTTCCGGCTTTGTTTTGCAGGATTCCGAGCCGGTGATAGGTGCCCGCAGAAGGATCGATGGCCACACTCCGGCGCAAAAGATCCATCGCCTTCTCCGGCTCCGATATCGCGATCATGTCGCTGAGCCCCGTCATCACGCTTGGGTTGGCGGGCCCAAGCTCGGTTGCCTTTTCGTAAAAGAACTTCCGCTCTTCCTCGGTCATTCCACCGAGATCCGGACCGAGAAAACTCCACCAAAGGTAAACCACCGGCTTGTATTCAGGGTTTTGCTCAGTCAGCTTCAGCAACTTCGCAAAGTCCTCGCGCGCGCCGGCAGTGAATCGCTTTTGATCTTCTTCCTCTTTCCAATAGCCGGCCCAATACGCGGCTCGTTGCCGGTAACGCGCCCGGGATAACAACAGCTCAACATTGTCCGGTTCGCGTTCAATTGCCGAATCCAGCAACGACACGGCTTCCCGATAACGTCCGATCGACGCCAGTTCGTTGGCCAGGAAAGTCTTGGTCCGCGCGTCAGTCTCACGCGCAGGCGGATTCGAGCAATCGATGTGCGCCGAAGTCCTCGGCAGCTTAGTGAGTTCACGATCGACCCAGCGCGCTAGTTCCGTGTAACGAGCGTCCTTATTTTCACCGTGCTCACACTGGAATTTCTTGTAGTAGTAACGCGCCCATTCGTCGTAACCAGCTTTGCGCCACAGGTGCGCGTGAATGGCCCAGGCGCCGTAATCCTTCGGCTCTTTGCGCATCTGCATCCACGCCCAGTTCATCGCCGTCAGGTAGCCTTCGACTGATGGATTCGTTCGCGTGGCGTGTTCGTCAGCCGCGGCGAGCTTTGCTTCGAAGTCCGCGCCACCGCGAAACGCTTCAATGGCCGCCAGCTCGTAGTAAAGCGCCGCATTGAATTCATTACCATCGGCGTAAATGACGTTCCGATGCGTGGCTTGCTTGATGTCGTCCGACACTTCGCTGTCAAACACGCCGTCGAAGTAACCCGGCCGATACCATTCGATAGCTTTCTGGATTGAGTTCGACGCCGCAGCGTAGTCCTTCAGATTGGCCTGCGTCACGCCGAGGTTCAGGTAGTTGAGTGAATACTGCGGATCGATTTCGCGAATTCGTTCAAAGTCTTTCAGGGCCTCGTTCGTCTCAAAGCGAATCAGGCTCATGTACCCGCGGTTCGTCAAAGCATTCAGGTTGTCGCCGAAAACCTGCAAAACCTTGGTCGATTCGTTTTTCGAGAGATCGGAACGGCCAATTTCCGCGAGCGCCGTGGCGTAATAATTGCGCCAGTACGCAGCTTCTTCCGGGGAAGCCATGTCTATCAAACGTTCGGCCAGCGTGTTTATGTTCGACTTGTCGGTCAGGCTCTGCTTGCGCGCCCGCATCGCGGCCCGAAGAGACTCGAGCGCGGACCGTTCGGCCTGCTGCCGCCTTTGTTCGGCAACCAACTGCGCCTGCCGGGCCTGCGCGCTGGCCGCTTCCGCCTTGATGCGCTGTTCCTCAGCGACCTTCGCCGCCTCTTCGGCGCGTTCCTCTTCTTCCCGCGCGGTCTGTTCGCTCGCGACCGCGCGTTTTTCGCTTTCTACGGCGTTGTTCTTTTCTTTGACGGCTTCAGCGCGCGCGGCATCCGCGCGTTTCTTTTCTTCCAGCGCTTCGTTGCGCGCCGCCAGGGCCTCGTTGCGCGCCGCGTAAGCTCTATTGCTCGCATAAAGAGCAAACCCGCCGAATCCGGCGGCGATGAAAAACAGGACCGCGAACACGGTCGCGACTATTCGCGTCTGACGCGCTTTCTTTATGCGCGCGCGTTCGCGTTCAGCAATCTCAGCTTCCTTAGCGGTCTTGCTGGCTTCGATGAAGGCCATCGCTGTTTCGAATTCCGGATGATAATGCTGCGCCCAGGTCGCGTTCGGCCGGTTTTCTTCGCGCCAGCGCAATGCCAAGGCCAAATCCGGATCGCGCCAAAGTCCGGCGCGCGCTTCTCGATGCAGCAAAGCCGTGTCGGCGATACGGCGATAGATGGTTGCCGAACGAGCTTCTTCGTCGACCCACTGGCGCAGGCGCGTCCAGCCGCGAATCAAGCTTTCGTGCGAAATGTCGATCAGTGAGTTCTCGTCGAGCGTGACGCCGGCCGGCGGCATCAGAAACGACCGGCCGGCCTGACGGAAGGGTTCAATGACCGCGATGATTTCAGCCGGCGTGGCTTCGGCAATCGCTGCAATTTCGCTGACGCGAGTCGGCCGGCGGATCTCGCGATTGTCAGACCCTTTCTCGGTCAAACTCTTGAAAAGTTTTTCCGCTAAAGCACGGCTGCGATCGTTTGGCAGCTCGGCATACGCTTCATCGGCGTGACGCGACAAAGCTTCGGCCATCGTGCCGACGGCTTCGTAGTGACGCAGGTCGATCGGTTCGCCATTGCGCCGATCTTCCATCCAAAAATCCCACGTGCGCATCAGCGCGTGCTGCAGGATTGGCAAGTGATCGGGATCGTCTCCGACGTCATTCAGCAAACGATTGACCAGGCGCCCGGCGATTTCCCCGCCGCCGACGGCGACCGGGCCGGTGATCGCTTCGCGCCGCTGATCGCGCGTCATGCGCGGGATCAGATATTGCCCGTCGTTGATTGCTTCCGGCAGATCGCGGAACTGCGCACAGTCGCCCAAAAAATCCGAACGCATCGTGATGACGATGTAAACCGGAACGTCGGTATGTTTCTTTGCTTCCAGGAGCAGCTTGATGAATGCCGCTGACTCATCTTCGGGACCGGTGCGTCGCGACATGCGGCGGAAACGGAAAATCTCTTCAAACTGATCGACCACTACCAAAAGGTTTTCGTTCGCCGGCATCCGTGCCTGCCGGGTGGCTTCCACTAATCCAAGCGCGCTGCGACGCAAGGTCGCTTCAACAATCGTTCTCTGCAACACGGCGTCATCATCATCATCGCCGGTTCCCAGCACCTGAGGGTTCGACAAAGCTTTCGCCAAATTGCCAATCGGATTGTGGCCGGGACGGAACAACGCGACGCGCCAACTGGAACCCGCGTCGGTCATTAACCCGCCGTACAGCGACGGCAACATGCCGGCGCGCACCAGCGAAGACTTGCCGCTGCCCGACGTGCCGAGCACGGCGAGAAAGCGACTGCGCCTGAGCCGGCGCAAGAGTTCATCAGACTGTCCGTCGCGGCCGAAGAAGAGATGGTCTTCCGTGGACTCAAACGGGCGCAATCCGGGAAAGGGATTCGTAAAACGCTCGTTACTCATTGCTTCTACCTTTTGACCTTTTGGATTTCGTCAATGAATGGCTGAAGAGAATCGGGAGTGAAGTTGCCAAAATTTCTGAGCAGCAGCGCTTCGCGTGTGCGATAACGCTGCTTCGCCGGATTTTCAGGTGGCCCGGCGTAAATTGCCTGCGCCAGCATCGGCTTCGTGCGTCCGTAGCCGGGAATCTTTTGCAGGTCGCGAAGTTTCGTGCGCAGCCAGCCTTCGCTCGCATTGCCGTAGAAAATCACAACCGCATCGCAGATCAACAGACTCTCTTTGTGATCTTCGCGGACTTCCGCTTCGTCGCCTTCGAATAACGGGAGGGTTACTTCGAAGCCCTGGTTGAACAGGTACTCTTCAACGGGCGCGATCGCGTCATAGTCCTGCTTGTCGCAAACAAGGTAAACGCGCAGCGGTCCCGCTTGAGTCTTATGGCCATTGCCGTTCCCGTTTCCATTGGCGGCAACGGACTTCGGCTTGGGCCGGAGTTTGTCCTGAATGTAGGTTTTTAATTCTTCGATCGAAGTTTGCAGCACGTCCGCGCCTTTTTGAGCGGTCGCGTCATGTTTGAGGAACTCGATGAATTGCTTCTGACGCTCTTCGCGTGTTTCCAAACCTTCGGGTAGCCAAATGAGCCGCGCAAATCCGTTGCCCCCGAAGCCATTGCTTTGGCTTCGTTCGGCCGCGAGATCGTTCTGCAAGCAAACAACTGAACGATCGGCGGCTTCCGGAATCACGCCATAGTTCGCGCCAATCAGGTGAATCGAGAGTTTCGAAGTTTCGAGGTAGTGGCGAACGTCTTCCTCAAGTTCGGGGCCATTCAAAGGCAGCGGCCGGTCGGGAATGACGATGTGACCGCGCTCCTGAAGCTCGCGCTTGATGTTGTCGCGTTGCGGCGAAAGGTCGGATGAAGTCTCAGCCAGATAAATTGTTTCGCCTGCAGGCTGTTGGAAGACCTGCACGTCGGGACTCGCGCCGCGCGCTTTCAGCTCCAGCAACAGCGTGGCGATGTCCATCGCGACATCGTCGATGCGCTGCCAAAATTCAATCGCGTGCGGACCGCTTTCGGCGGACAACTCGCGCGCGCGGTGATCGTCCATGTAGTAGAACTCATAGCCCGTCATCCCCTGCAACTCAGGCGGATGCTTGTCCAGCGGCACGTGAATCTTTTCGACTTTAAAGATGCGCGCTTTATTTCCCAGCCGTACGCCGCCCGTTTCAGTCGCGATGCTTGCGAACATCTGCATCTCGCGCCGGCACCATTCCGAATTGATGTAGCTGGGTGAAAGAATCGAGATCAGGATGGCGACTTTGGGAATCTGCTCAACCAGCGTATCAGCAAAATACTCGTTGCCCTGGAGACGCGGATCGCGCCAGATTGCCGCCTTTGCGCCGAGATGGACCTGCAAACGGCGCTCGAGCGCCTGGTGAAACACATCGACCCACCCGCGCTGACCCTCCATGAGCGCCTGGTTGTCGTTATGGGCGTAGCTGATGAAAATGTCGTCTTCGTAATCCGGGAGAAAACTCAATGTCCAGCCTCCGAAAACGGCAGACGCGAAGGCGTTGCAGATTTGCGAATTTATACCACAAGTTCGGCTTACTGTGGAGGCTTGTGGGGTGAAGCTGTAGCTGGACCGTGATGACGACTTACCCGTTGAATGTCTTCACAGTCTGATCCACCTCGTGCGCGAAGACAGCGATGGCCGAAAAGACCACAGCCGCGCTAACTTTTTCCTCAGGAAAACGTTAGGCGGCTGTTATCGATCCGATGTTGACGTGTCTTATGCGTTAAAGGTCAATCTTCCAGGGCCCGTGAACGGCGTGACGCCGAGCGATTCGACGAATGATCGCCCTCAAAGTTTACCGGCGGATCGTATTTTGTTGCCTCCATTCCCTGACTATCCGCGGCGCGAATAACGCCGGTCTCATCCAGAAAGAACGATCGTTTACCGGAGGACGGATAATTGGCGGGAACTGCGACGGCCATGAAGCCTGGCAAGCCGTCACCAGTGTCCGTCACAATCTCAACTTTGAATCGATAGCCGCGTCTTGTACCGCTCACAAAATCATCAGAAATCAGATTTCGCCTTTGAAGATCTTCCAGGGTTCCGAAGGCACCGCGGCCCTCAGTTGCCTGATAGGTAGCTTCGGCGCCGTGAATCGTTCTCAAAGCGTTAATGGCTGAGCCTTCATTCGCCGCTCGGCGTGAGGCGTAGAGGTTAGGAACAGCGATCGAGAGAATAACAATGACCGGGATCAGAAGCACACCCGAAGCTATATTCATGATCAACCCGGTGAGGGCAAACGATTTGCCGCCGTACAGGTGCGGGTAGCGCTTGATCTGGTTCATCGCAATCACTGAGATCACGATTCCGGCAATGATCGTAATGCCGAAGATGCCCAGGAACAGAAAATTCAGGATCCCGAGTACCATCGCCGCTACCGCCATCTTCTCGTTTAGGTCCGGTCGAAATCCGCCCGGGGGAGGCGCATAGTAAACGGTCTCACTGGACCCTGACTCACCCGAAGCGTAATCCGGTTGCGGTGCAAGTTCGGCGCCGCATTTCTTGCATGACTCAGCGTCCGCCCAACCGACAAAACCACACTGTGGACATTTCGCGCTTTTCATAATCGAAACTCCTTTGGAAGATCAGCGATGGCTATCGCACTGAGGACAGGGAAAGAAGGTGTTCGCAGGCCGTTAGAACTATCTTGTGGTAGTTATTTCCAGTGGATCTGGAAATTGGTTTCCGGTCGCGGGTTTGCCCGGACCAGGTTTCATGATAATGGGCGTGTTCGAAAGGGGTCAACAAAAAAATCTCTGAGGACGCAGGTGAGGCCAGTAATACACGCGTACGGGCGCTGGCAGCGTCCATCACATCGGCTATATTAGCGCGTCACTTCGCTCTCGATCATGCACACTCCGGAACGCGATCTTCCAGAAAACCTGCACGAACAATTTAGTTTGTTGCTACTTTCTTCAACTCACCTGGGCAAGTAAACAGATCCTTACTGTTAGGCGAGGCGAGAAAGGCCAGGACGCTCTTCGAATTTTCCGTAATGGTCGCGCCGCCCCACGGAGAGTTAGCCAGTTTGCCTTTTAATCTACCTTGCTTGATCGCGGCTCTTATTCTGTCCTCATTAAGAAGGCAGATTGTTAAGCTATCACCGCCTATCGAGTAACTGCCGACCATGTACGTCTTATCATCTGACGGATCGTCCAGACGGAGTATCAAGTAATTAACCGTGGAGATCTCTGTCGTTACGACGCGAAATAGTGGATTCCGGTAACCCACATCAGGTAAGGAAACAACTGTGTTACCATTCGCCCTCGTTTCGAAACGAATCGAATAGTCATTTCCTTGTTCGTCCTTGCCGGCCCATCTCCCGAGCAGTCGCTTGTCCAACCCGAGAGGCTGGGAAACTGGTAAGGGGTTAGTGAAAACCACAACGCAACCCGACAAAACTATGGACACCAATACTGCCGACGCAGCGAGCACTACTTTGACAACCATGTGATTCTTTTGGTTAGAAGCTTCAACTCAGTTCCTGTCGCCAACCCAAGAATGAAGAAACTTCCAGTTTCGTGATGTTAAGCGCGTTCATCGACTCTTCCATTGGCCGCGCTGAGGCTTCATTTCGGTTCGTTGCGAAAGCAGGTTGATTAGGCGTATCGCTAGCTGCTTTCAACTATCAGCGAGAAGCGTTTCATGGTGTGTGAGTCTCCTTAGAGGTTGGGATCCTGCGAGCCCTCAGAGAAGAGAAAAAGATAGCGGCGCTCGGCAGCAGTTTTAGCCGATGGTTAGTGGTTCGGTTAACTAATTA
>DASUTF010000089.1:0-2957 GCA_036374695.1 Pyrinomonadaceae bacterium | reverse complement strand
TGGTTCATCGGCCGGCTGCAAACTGAGCGTGATAAAGCGCGAGTGATTGAGGGACTGGAGGGCGTGGCCGCCGGCAGCGGGCAAAAGTTCGACCGTCAGGAGATGGAACAGATCCTCGCGGGCCTCGGCAATCGCATTTTTCTCCTCAACAACGTGCACGAAGACGCGCCCGAAGTCTTCGAGAGTCGCTGGGCGATGTCATACCTGCGCGGGCCGCTCACGCGCACGCAAATCAAGTCGCTGATGGAGCCGATCAAGGCGCCAGCTAACACCGTGGTTCCTATGGCGACTGCCGCAGCCACCGCGGCGCAAACCGCGCCGGCAAACCCAGCGGCAACACCTGCCGCGGTTGCGGCTCCAACTGCTTCACCTGTCGGTCAACGGCCGGTGCTGCCCCCCGAGATCTCGCAGTATTTCATTCCGGTACGCGCCGATGCGCCTGCCGGCGCCATGCTCACTTATCAGCCAATGGTTTTAGGGGCCGCCGAAATTCATTACAGCAAAGCGAAGTCCGTAGACTTGTCGCAGGAACTTACGCTGCTGGCCAACATTGACGAAGGGCCGATTGCGGTCGATTGGGACCAGGCGACGGCAGTTGATTTACCCGTTCAGGATCTCGAAGGGGCGCCCGTTGATGCCGCGGGATTTTCGAACCTGCCCCCAGCGGCGGGTAAAGCGAAGAACTACGATTCGTGGCGCAAGGATTTCGCGGGATGGATTTATCGAAATCAAAAAGTCGAGTTGTTCGAGAGCCCTTCCCTCGACTTGATCTCGAATCCCGGCGAATCCGAACGCGACTTTCGCGTCCGGCTGCAACAGCTCGGGCGCGAGAAGCGCGACGAAGCGGTTGAGAAGCTGCGCCAGAAATATGCGCCCAGGATGGCCGCGCTGGAAGAAAAGCGGCGACGAGCGGAGCAGGCAGTTGCGCGCGAGGCTGAACAGGCCCAGGGTCAAAAAGTTCAGACGGCGATTTCGTTCGGCGCCACCCTGTTGTCGTCTTTTTTCGGTCGCAAGACGGTCAGCCTTTCAACGCTCGGCCGTGCGACTACCGCGGCGCGCGGCGTCAGCAAGACGATGAAAGAGTCCAGCGATGTGGAACGCGCGCAGGATACTGTGGAAGCCGTGAATCAGCAGCTTGCCGATCTCAACGCGCAGCTCAAGACGGAAACTGAAGCGATTCAACAGGGCGGTGATCCGCAAACAGAAGAATTGGAAAAGGTTAATTTGAAGCCGACGAAATCAAATATCTCAGTGAAACTGTTGTCGCTGGTATGGGCGCCGCAGTGGCGCGACGCGCAAGGTCAAACAACTTCGGCGTGGGAATGAGTGGCACGGGCGTCCCGCCCGTGAAAACACGCGCAAGATGCGCGTGCCACCTCTAATAGATTGGGAGGAAACAAAGATGGACGAACTCATTAAACGCATTACTGAAAAGACCGGGATTTCAGAAGATCAGGCCCGGACGGCGGTCACGACAGTCACCGGCTTTCTGAAAGAGAAATTACCCGCGCCAATTGCCGGGCAGGTCGACAACGCCATTAGCGGAGCCGGCGGTGCAGTGGTTGATAAAGTCGGCGACGTGGCGGCCCAGGTCGGCGGCTTGTTCGGGAAGTGACGACGACATCGGGTAATGCGCTGTTTTGAAGCCCTCTGCGCCACCTCGGCGTTCTCTGCGTCTCCGCGGTGATTGCATTCTCAAGCGTTTCACCGCAGAGACGCCGAGCCCGCAGAGATCACGCAGAGTAAAACTAAAACTAGGGCACCACCCGACATCGCTAATGCGAAGGCCTGAATAAGGCTTTGGGTGGATGTCGAACGTGGTGATCTAGGATTGCGGAGCAGGCCTTACGGTTTAGCTCGCTGGTTAAGCAGCACTCCAGAATCGATTATCTCGCCCATGCGCGAAATGGCCTGGAAGTGCATCTGCTTGCCGTCAACTTCGATCAGCATAAAACTCAAATCGCGATCATAACCCTTCGCCGTCAGCGGAGAGCCATCCCTGATGTCGCCGCTCCGAAGCTTGCCGGCGGCGCCCGATACAAAGTAGTAGATGCCCTTTTGCGGCTTGATCCGCTCGTAGAAGTGATCGTGGCCGGTGAGCACCACGTTCACTCCGTACTTCAGGAAGATCGGTTCGATGACTTCACGTAACTGATCATCCGATCCGTGCTTGCCGCCCGACGAATACGGCGGATGATGCATGAACGCGACTTTCCATTCTGAGGTGTCCTTTGCCAGCTCATCGTGGAGCCACTGGACCTGTTTCTTGTCCATGTAGTTGCTGTTAAGCGCGTAGAAGGCCACGTTGCCCTTTTTGATCCGGTAGTATTCCTTCCCGTTCATGTTGAAGTTGACGTAGTTCTTCTGGAGCGTCTGATCGTGATTGCCAAGCGCCGCGTAGAACTTCACCTGGTTGTTCAGCAACTGTTTGTATGGTTCCGAAAACTTAGCTTCGAAGTCTCTTGCGGACTCGCCCCCATACATGTTGTCACCCAGCATCAACACGAACTCATAAGGAAACGCCGAGTAATACTGGATCATCCGGGCCGCAACTTCCTTCTGCTTGCTGCTACCCGTGCCGGTATCACCCATCACCGCGAACTTCACCGAATCTTTCTTGAGGGGCAAGGTTAACTTAACGGCAGTGTGCGCGCGCGCAACCTTTGCGCCGTTGCCATTTCTCGAACCGTTGCCGTTAGAAGTTTGCGAGTAAACTGTCGGGGAGAGCGAACTGGAGAGAAGTAGGGCGGCCGATACGGCGGCCGAAAAGATAAATCGTTTCATGATCGCTTGCTCCTTTTTGTCCTCGTTCTGTGTGTTCTACGTGCTCTACGGCAGAGCGTTGGTCATGTAATCAAGAATCAAATTAGTTTCGCTATCGACCAGCAGCAGGTTGCGGCCGACAAAGCGATACTTCACTTCCGGCGGCAACTGCGGCAGATTCAAGAGAACCGTCG
>DASUTF010000088.1:0-3591 GCA_036374695.1 Pyrinomonadaceae bacterium | reverse complement strand
GAACTCGTCGAGCAGCGATTGAGATTTGTTCGCCCGGGTACCGTCACGCTTTTACCGGCACGTGATTGCGGCCCTGGCTCTTCATCAAGCTTGCTTGTGATGTTTAATTGGTTGCCGCGAGGTTTAACATGGAGAGAGTGCGGAAGGCGACTCTGGACACAACTGGTGGGAGACGATGTGATCGCAAGAGCTGCGCAACTCTCGTTCTTTTTTATTCTCGGGTTGTTCCCTTTTCTTCTGTTTCTAATCGCCACGCTGGGTTACTTCGCAGAGACGGGCACGGAGTTGCGCGCCAACCTGCTGCATTACCTGAGTAAGATTGCGCCCGCCAAAGCCAGTGTCCTCATCCATGATATCGTGGCGGAGATTTCTGAAGGTCGGAGCGGGGGGAAACTCTCTTTTGGACTGTTGGCGGCGATCTGGGCTGCGTCATCCGGCATGGATGCGATCATCACTACGTTGAACGCCGCCTACAACATCCGCGAAGGACGCCCGTGGTGGAAGAGGCGTCTCGTGGCCATCGGACTAACAATCGCTCTCGCCGTTTTTATTCTTTCCGCGCTTCTGCTGATGCTCTACGGGAGCCAGACCGCCCTCGTCGTTGCTCAGTGGTTCGACCTCGGCGCTGCCTTTACGAACCTCTGGAGAGTTTTGCAATGGTTCGTCGTGCTTGGCTTCGTAATGATGGCCTTCGGCTTACTCTACTCTTTTGCACCTAACCTGAAAGATGTCCAATGGCGCTGGCTTCTCCCGGGTTCCATGCTGGCAGTTGCGCTTTGGTTGCTGATCTCCCTCGGATTTCGCCTCTACCTTCATTTCTCTGACTCTTTCAGTGCCACGTATGGATCTCTCGGCGCTGTCATTGTGCTTCTTTTCTGGCTCTTTCTGACTGCCATCGCCATCCTTCTGGGCGGGGAAGTCAATGCAGTGCTTGAGAACGCGGCAGCCGAAGCGGGTATTCAGGGAGCAAAGTCACGAGGACAAAAAGGCCTACGAACCGAGCGAGAAGGGAGCTAGAACAGAAGGGATCGGTAGGAACAATGTTCTTCAACGAGTGGATAGGATTAGCGCGCGTTGCGATCGTCGGGTTGGCATCATATGTCTCCCTCGTCATCCTGCTGCGAGTTTCCGGCAAACGCACGCTTTCGAAGATGAACGCTTTCGACTTTGTGGTGACAGTGGCGCTTGGTTCGACGCTCGCGTCCGTTTTGCTTTCCAAAGACGTGCCGCTGGTCGAAGGACTTACCGCCTTCGGGTTGTTGCTGCTGGTCCAGTTTGTTATCACCTGGTTGTCGGTGCGCTCGCGGACCGTCAGCCGTCTCGTCAAATCAACTCCCATACTCTTGTACCATCAGGGACAATTCCTGGAACAGGCCATGAAGGCCGAGAGGATAAACGAAGAAGAGATACTTCAAGCCGTACGTTCGCGAGGGTTTCTTTCGCTAGAGCGGGTCGCCGCGGTGGTGCTGGAAACGAATGGCAGTATCAGCGTGATGCAAGTATCCGATCAATCAGAATCTCTGTCGGCTCTGACAAACGTCAGACTCAAAGAAGAAAAAGGCGCGAGCCAGATGAAATAGTATGGAAGCGTAAGACGGGTCTTAGATAGCTGAAGATCTTTATGGTTGACCCCTGTCCGAACGGAGCCGAACTTTGAAGAGTGATAAAGAAGAGATCACGCAGAGCGTCCTGAACGAAGAGCGATGGGCGGTGTTGCACCAACTCGAAGACTTCCTCGAAACGCCGATGCTCGTCCTCGGCTTTGCGTGGCTTGCTTTGCTCGTCATCGAATTAACGGGGAACCTCTCACCTGCGCTTCAATTCATCGGTGGCGCAATCTGGGTAATTTTTATCATCGACTTTGCGCTCAAGTTTGTACTTGCTCCGGACAAGACCGATTACCTGAAGGCAAACTGGTTGACAGCGCTCGCACTGGTTGTGCCGGCGCTACGTGTCTTTCGCATCTTTCGAGTGTTGAGCATTCTGCGTGCGGCCAGGGCGGCGCGCGGGTTGCGGCTATTTCGCGTGCTCAGTTCTGCGAATCGCGGGATGCGCGCGCTGGGCCACACCATGCAGCGACGCGGCGTGGGATATGTGATGGTGTTAAGCTTCGTCGTCATTCTGCTCGGGGCAGCGGGAATGTATGCGTTCGAGAACGATCTACCAGACGGCGTCGGCCTCAAGTCATACGGCGACGCGCTCTGGTGGACAGCGATGTTGTTGACCTCGCTCGGCTCGGAGTACTGGCCGCGGAGCGCCGAAGGACGTGTGCTCTGTTTCTTACTGGCGCTTTACGGTTTTGCGGTCTTTGGTTACGTGACGGCGACAATTGCAACCTTTTTCGTTGGGCGTGACGCTGAATCTGATGAGGCAGAACTGGCAGGCGCGAAGTCCATCGAGGTTTTGCGAACGGAAATCGCAGCGTTGCGAGAAGAAGTGCGCACTCTATCGCGCAAATCAAACGAAGATGCGCGCTGAGAATCCAAGAATACGCGCACAGCATTGGTGAGAATAGACGATGAACCCGATTGAAATGTTTTTGTTACAAGCGTCTCCGGCGCCAATGCAGCGTGACTTCGATCAGAACCTTCTCTGGAATACGCTGCACAACTTATGGGTGGGTTTTCTCGGTCAACTTCCCTACATCGTCATTGGATTCATCGTCTTCGTTGTCTTCCTGGTCGTGGCTCGCATTCTCAAACGGGTCGTTCACGCAGCCGGCGAGCGGACGCGTTTGGATCTCACCCTGGCCGACCTCCTTGGTCGCCTCGCATCTTTCTTAATCACAGTTTTGGGGTTGTTCGTTGCTGCGGTGATCATATTCCCGGCGTTCAAACCGGGTGATTTGATTACCGGCCTGGGCATTACGTCTGTAGCGATCGGGTTCGCGTTCAAAGATGTGCTGCAAAACTTCTTTGCCGGAATTCTCATTCTTTGGCGCAGACCTTTCATTGTGGGCGATCAGATTAGGGCGAAGGAGTACGAAGGTACGGTGGAAGAGATCACGGTCCGCTCAACTCGCTTAAGAACTTACGATGGCGAGCGCGCCGTGCTTCCGAACGGCGACGTCTATACACACGCCGTGCTTGTCAGGACCGCCTACGACAAGAGAAGAGTGAAATTCACGGTTGGCATCGGGTATCCCGACTCTATCGAAGAGGCGAGAAGAACTATTCAGCGGGTACTCAACGAAACTGAAGGCGTCTTCCGCGATCCGGCACCTTGGGTTCATGTAACCGAACTCGCGCCGTCGTCGGTTAACTTTACGGTCTACTTTTGGGTCCAGTCGGACCAGGTAAAAGTGCTCGACGTATCAGATCGCGTGGCCACCGGAATCAAACTGGCGCTCGACAGCGCAGGAATTGATATACCGTTTCCACACCGAGTCGTGCTCTTTCATAATGTGACGGGAACTCGCGATGGAGATGTGGCAGTACCTGGCTATCCATCTAAGATTGCACCAAGCGGTGAGTCCTAGGTTAGATCCCTGAGCTCCGGCGGTGTTGGTGCTTGCCCGGAGTTTGAGCAGTAGGAACGCGAATTCTTGATGAACAAATTGAAGCAACTCTGGTCGAACTTTCGTTCGAGTTT
>DASUTF010000087.1:0-2316 GCA_036374695.1 Pyrinomonadaceae bacterium | reverse complement strand
CTGCCACAGCGCATCCGAAGCTTTTTCGATTTCGTCGAACAGCACCAGCGTCAGTTTCACATCGTCGGTGTGCATCCGGTCGAGATTTTCCTGCGTCAGCATCGGAGAAGTCTCGCGATGGCCCAGGTATCCCGGAGGCGAGCCAATCAGCTTGGCTATTTCGTGCGAGTGCTGAAATTCAGCACAGTCGATCTTGACGATCGCATTCGTATCGGCGAATAGAACTTCGGCCGCCGCTTCGATAACGCGAGTCTTGCCCGAACCGGTCGGCCCGAGAAACAACATCGTGCCGATCGGACGATTGAGCGGATTCATGCCCGCGAGGAAAATCTGATACAGGCCGGCCATGCGCCGGACCGCCCGCTCCTGGCCGACAATCCGCCCTTCCAGGCGGTCCTCAAAATCCTGCGCTCGCGGACTCTTTTGATCGGGGTCTAGAAAAACTGTCTGGTCCAATGCCTGCTCTAATTGTTTCTCAGGGGTTGCCATAATTTCTTTCCCACCCGTTACCACGTTGCCCTCGCTTCGTGGCGACTGGATCCTCCGTCTTTGACTAATGCAAAGGACGATCCGCTAAAGCAAAGATGCGCTCCGCGATTGTTTCGTTCGCTTCGCTCGGAGCCTGACCCAGAGGTCACACACGCTATATATACGACGAGCCGCGAAATGTCATCCAAAATATTTGCGCAGTTGCCCAGCAATGTCGCGCGCTACGCGCTTACGTAACACGCGCGTGACAATTAGCGGCACTCAGGCACTGACACTTTGCCGCGGTGCAAACGGGGTGGCGAGCAGGTATACGGAAAGGGCTGAGCGCTTCGCAAAACGTCAGCCCGTTTCCCAGGTCAGTCGTAGTACTCGAGTCCGAGGTGGGTGATTAGATCTTCGCCGCGCAGATGCCGCAGCGTATTTTTCAGCTTCATCAGTTGAATGAAAATGTCGTGTTCCGGGTACAAGCCGGGCGCCGTCATGGGCGATTTGAAGTAGAACGAAAGCCACTCTTGCACGCCCTTCATGCCGGTGCGCTGGGCCAAATCGAGGAAAAGCGCCAGGTCAAGAACGATCGGCGCCGCCAGAATCGAGTCGCGACAGAGAAAGTCGATCTTGATCTGCATCTTATAGCCCAGCCAGCCGAAGATATCGATGTTGTCCCAGCCTTCTTTGTTGTCGCCACGCGGCGGGTAATAGTTGATGCGCACCACGTGCGAAAAGTCCTTGTAGAGCTCCGGATAAACGTCAGGCTGCAGGATGTACTCCAGCACCGAGAGTTTTGATTCTTCTTTTGTCTTGAACGAGTCCGGATCGTCAAGAACTTCGCCATCGCGATTACCCAGGATGTTGGTCGAGTACCACCCATCCAGGCCCAACATGCGCGATTTGAGGCCGGGGGCGAGGATCGTCTTCATCAAAGTCTGACCAGTCTTGAAGTCCTTTCCACAGACCGCCGCGCCATTCTCGTTTGCCAAATCCATCAGCGCCGGAATGTCCACCGTAAGATTCGGCGCGCCATTCGCGAACGGAATCCCGGACTTCAAAGCGGCATAGGCGTAAATCATCGACGGCGCAATCGCTTTGTGATTTTCGCGCATTGCCTGCTCAAAGGATTTCAGCGTGCGATGAACAGCGTGCTGCTTCATGAACACTTCGGTCGACGCGGCCCAGATCATTACCAGCCGATCGCATTTGTTTTTGCGCTTGAATTCGGCGATCTCGTCGATTAACTGGTTCGCCAGCTGAAGTTTGTGCTTGCCGGTTTTTACGTTCGTTCCGCTGAGACGTTTGACGTACGACTGGTCGAAGACAGCCTTCATCGGCTTAATCTTCTGGAGCGGCTTCTTCAGTTGCGCGACGAGATCTTTCTCGAGCACGCCGGCTTGCAGGGCTGCTTCATAGGCCGAATCGGGGAAAATGTCCCAGGCCCCAAACACCAGGTCCTCGAGCGTCGCGAGCGGGAGAAAGTCCTTAATTTTCGGGTTGCGGTTGTCCGTGCGCTTGCCCAGACGAATCGCACCCATCTGTGTAAGGCTGCCGATCGGCTCGGCCAAGCCTTTCTTGATTGCTTCCACGCCGGCGATGAATGTGGTGCTGACGGCCCCCAGGCCGACCAGCAAAACGCCGAGCTTACCTTTAGCAGGCGCGACATCCGCGCCCTTCTGTACTGGCATTACTAAGAATTTACCTCCGGATATTTAGGACGAATGACTAGACCGACGATGATACATGAGACGTGGGTGATTCGCACGTGAGCATTGTGTTTAAAGGTGAAATAGCGGCCGATGGAGGGCAGTGGCTCTCTAAATGTTAAGTAGCTGAGCC
>DASUTF010000086.1:0-5105 GCA_036374695.1 Pyrinomonadaceae bacterium | reverse complement strand
ATCCGCCGGTCTGACTGAGCGTGTTCGCGTCATCGAATCGAAAATCGACGTCGCTGAGTTCTTGTCGCAACTTGACGTGTTCGTCTCAGCATCAAGTTCGGAAGCTTTCGGGCTCGCGATCGCCGAGGCGATGGCCGCGGGGGTTCCGGTGGTTGCGACTGCCACTGACGGCGCACGCGAAATCATCACTGACTCGGAAACGGGACGCTTAGTGCCTATCGGCGAGGTAGACGAGTTGGCCAGGCGGATCGGTGAATTGTTGGGTGATTCGGCGGAGCGAAAACGCCTGGCCGATAATGCCCGCAAAAAGGCGGCTGAAGATTTCTCTTTAGCGCGAATGATCGCGGAAACGGAAGCCGTTTACTCCCAGGTTCTTGACAGCTTTGCCAAAAAAAGCTTAGTGACGCTAAATGCTGTTGATTGATCGCTGACTTCAGATCTGGCTGGCAATATTCAACTCGACGATTGTTTACTCACCCCGCGGCTTTTTGGGCAAGCCGTTCTTTGGCAGCTAGACCGTTGCATGCTTCAGCGCTCGCGCGACAACTCAACCAGAAACACCTGCTCGCCTTGCGCCACTGATGCCAGCACATTTCTTGTTTGGTAGCCGAGAGTCTTCACGTGACTCATTGGTGGCCGATTTTCGTCCCAACGCCGGGCCCGGTAGGCAACCCAGATATGCTGACCGTCAATTCCTGATACAGGCACGGTTTCAACTTCGCTGAAGCGACGTGGCAGAAAAAACGCCGGGTCGTCGGGTACGCCCGGCAAGCCCTTCACGACTTTAACTTTGAAGGACGGCGTCACTGCCCGCGCCGGTGCGAACCATACGTGGTAAGCGACCAGGTCCTCGAATGTGTAAACCACAGGCGTCGGTTCGCCCACCGTCGGCGCCGGAATCTGATTCGCAAGATTGTTCCATTCGCACCACGACAGCTTCGGCACAGGCTTCAGCAGGTAAACGGCACCGGCAAGTACTATTACTGAGGTGAGGCCGATTAGAACCATCAACTTTGTCCAGCAGGGTCTGAGGTCCGCGATCGCAATGCCCGCGAGAATGAAAAAGGGCACAGCGGAGATAATCAAATGCCGCGTGCCCCAGATTGAATGAGGCAGCAGCCAGCTTAGTACCGCGGCAAGAATCAGGGGGACAAACGCAAGCACGAGCATCACTCGTTCAGCCTCAGTGAACCCGCGCTCTCTCCACCGTCGAACAAAAAGAATTGCCAACGCAACGCCGACGAGCAGCAAAGCCAACCACGGGATTAAAAAACTGTCAGCTCGATCCAGCGTGCTTTGACTGAACAGGAAAGGCTTATTCAGCAGCAGGAAAAACTCGGCCAGATCGCCTGCGTTTGGCCGCTTAATCCAGCCGATGTTTTGGGCGAGACCGCGCCCAGGTTCGCGAAACGTGGCAACGGCATATAGCCAGGGGACGTACGCGAAAATAAGCACCGCCGCCGAGAGCAGAAAACTCTGCAGCCTCTTCCCATACCAGATGAGCACCACGCAAGCTTGCGCAAAGACCAGCAGCCATCCGTAGTAATGCGTGTACACGAGCAGCAGGTGGCAAACAGTTACGGCTGCGAGACTCATATGGCTTGAGTTCCGCGCGAATTTAACAAACAACCAAATCGAAGTGACGCTGAGAAACAGCAACAGGCCGTACATGCGAACTTCCTGCGCGTACTTGATCAGAAATCCGCTGACCGCGATTAGCATGAGCGTCACATTTCGTTCGTTCCGTTTGAGGTTGAGTTCGCGACAGAGAAAGTAAAACGGCGCAATGCTGGCCACCGCCAGGAGTACCGACAGGAGTCGAAGCCAGAAGAGGGATTCGCCACCCAGGGCGATCCAGATTTTAAGCACCGCATAGAACAGTGGCGGGTGAATGATATCGGCCGCGACGAACTTAAACATGCCGGGCCAACTGTGGCGCGCCGCATGAACTGAAAAAACTTCGTCGAACCAAAGACAAGTTCCCGTCAGATGCCACAGCCGCGCCGCAACGAACGTCAGGAAGGCGATGGCAAAGACAATTCCTCCCGTTGAAATACGAGAGGGGTTCGCCAAATCGGGTTGATTGCCGGGTGCAGTCGCCATAGCTCAGGTCGCGCGCCATCTTACACGGTACGCGCCTGCCTCTGGCCTGCTAAATCGGCCCACCGGAGGCGCACGCACCGGGCGTCGTTTCTCGTCGCTGGAACTGTGCGATAAGATGTGGGTTCTAACAATCCATGCCGGCTGAACATAGCATTCCCGAAGATAGACCGCGGCGCACTCTGATCATTGTCGTCGCCGTGATCGCCGCCGTTCTGATTGGCGGCTTTTTCTACCTGCTCATGCGCCAGACCGCGGCGCCAGAAGCGCCTCCAACCCTGGCGGACGCCATTCGCGCGGGCTCACCAGAGTTCGAGCAGTACCGGACGAAAATTGCTCTGGATAAACCGGAAGCAATTCAGTCGACAAACGTGCTGGGTGGCTTTCAGATGACTTTAGAGACGACCGTGCGAAACTTTACGGGCCGCACGATCACCGGACTGGAAATCCGCGCGGCGGTACTGAATAGCGAGGGAGGCGTCCTCAGGGAGCGGACCATAGTGGTCATACCGGCGAAACGCTCGGAAATAGAACCAAACAAAACTATGTTTGTGACGGTTCCGATAAGCCAGCTAAAAGAAACGGATGACCGGGCGAGTCTCTGGATGGAAGTGACCGGCTTTAAGCTGCGGTGACTGGAGCGCAAGCGTCTCGCTAGCACGACGCTCTTAGATACAACCACGGCAAGCGAGACGCTTGCGCTCCAGTTCTACAAAAACAATTCTTCCAGCGACTGCCGCACCGGCTGAACTGAAACCAGTTTTCCATTCGCCTTTCGCACAGCGCCAATCACCCGATCGATTTCTCTTTCGTTTTGAACCTGGATTCTTATTCCGCCGGCGTCAATCAGCACCTGAGCGCTGCCCGCCAAATTCTCTCTCAACACAGCCTCGTTTGCTCCCGCCGCGACGATCTCGATCAAGTTTGATTCTCGGGCGCGCAGTTCATCCAGTGATCCGGCATGGGCCAACCGGCCCTGCTTCAGAATCGCTACGTTGTCGCACAGCACTTCGATGTCGGACAAAATGTGCGAGCACATGAAGACCGTTTTGCCTTCCGTGCGCAGCGTTGCAATCAGGTCACGCACTTCGCGACGGCCGACGGGATCGAGGCCGCTCATTGGCTCGTCCAGAAAAACGATCTCCGGATCGTTGACCAGTGCTTGAGCGAGTCCGACCCGCTGCAACATTCCTTTTGAAAGCTTGCGCAGTTGCCGGTTCCAGCTCTTTTGATCGAGATTCACCCGCGTCAACAATTCTTCCGCGCGTCGTTTTCTCGCCGCTGAATCCAGGTCAAACAGTTGTCCACAGTAGTTGAGGAACTCGCGCGGCGTCAGGTAATCGTAGAAGTAAGGATTCTCAGGCAGATAGCCAATTCGTTGGTGCATCGTGATGTCGTTGATGTCCTGGCCCAGAATGCTTGCCCGGCCGGCGGTGGGAAAGATAAGTCGCATCAGCAACTTTAACGTCGTCGTCTTGCCGGCGCCGTTCGCGCCGAGAAAGCCGAAAATTTGACGCGGCTCGACTTTGAGCGTCAAGCCATCCAGGGCGCGGACTTTGCGCTTGCGCCAGAAGCCGACCTCGTAGTCCTTGGTCAGGTTTTCGATTTCAACGACCGGCATAGTTTTCAGCGCGCCACCTTTGAGGCTTCACCGAGATCGACACTGCATCCGTCATTGATCAGACGATATGGAACTCCGCTGGGATCGACGGGCGTTGCGTTGGCTGGATCGATTCGCAAGCCTGCGCCGCGGACGAGGGGAGCAAGCTCGCGCCACGATATTGGGCAACGATCGAAGCGCATTCGAAATTCGTTGAGCGCCCGTGTGATCACCTCGCGCTCATCCAACGAATCGAGCCGCATGAGATGCGCGACCACCATCTCTTTCACAGTCTTGTCGTCGGATGTTTCTCCCAGCCGCTGATACATCTCGCGCGCTGCGTCCCGCGAGCCGGCGTCGCCTTTTAGGCGTGCGCTCATCGCGGTCATCCACGGCGGCGCGCCGGGCAGCTTGGCGCCGGCAGCGTAGATCTCGGACGCCTGTGCATATTCGCGGCGCTGCCAATAGATGTACCCGAGGTGCTGATACAACCGCCACGAAGAAGGATTAGCGGCGATGCCTTTGTTTAGCAGCGTAATCGCCTGATCAGGCTCGACTTCCGGCAGAATCACGGCGCCGTACTCGTAGACCGGAATGAATTGCGGATCCAGCGTCGTGGCAACGTCGAGCAAACTCGACAGTAAACGCAAATCAAGACTGGACAGGTCACTCAACCCAAATTCGCCGTTATGCGTGTCCTGATGGCTGACGATTTTACGACCTACGTATTGCAAAGAACGCATCCAGTACCAGTCGGCTGCCAATCCGTTGAACGCCAGCGTCAGTCGCTTAGCGGCCGGCCCGCTCAGATAAAGTCGTGATTCGGCAAACTGTTTCGCCTGGTCGGTTCGATGGGTGTCGAGCCACCGGCTCAAAGATGCTGAAACGGCCAGCCCGGCGACCAGCATGAGAATTAAAGCTGCCTCACGTTTCATGTTTCTCATTTGAAGTTTCGCCGGCCGAAAATGAGGCTGGCAGCCGACAGCAGTACTGCCACGTAAACAACGGCATAAATCCCCGCCACGAGCACCGCGGCCGGTTCGGGTGTCAGTCCGTGCGCCGTCGGTGTAATCACGCTGTAATTTGAGAAATTCGGGAGCAGGTAATAGAGCCCGCGAAATAACCAACGCGCGGGCGCGCTGCCGCTGGCGTTTGCCAGGACTTTCAGGTCGGCGCTGAAGTGGCCAATGATGAAAACGAAAAACGTCAGCAGGGCTGACAACGCCGGGCTGGAAAACGACGAAAACACCAAAGCCACCGCTGTGATAATCAACAGTTCAAAGTAAATCAGCAGAGTGGCCGGCCAAATCTTTGCGGCCAGCGGATTCCACCCCCGCTGCACATACACCAGCGCCAGCGTCACGCCCACGCCCATCACGACGACGTTGACGAGCAGCGTCAAACT
>DASUTF010000085.1:0-6719 GCA_036374695.1 Pyrinomonadaceae bacterium | reverse complement strand
TCGCTCGGGGAACCTTTCCAGTGCCTCGCAAACACCGGTTCCGTCCGGCATGGCGGCGGTGAGCGCGACCACCTTTTCGTCTTTGGCCATCAACTCACATAACGTTTCACCGAAAACTTTGGTGTAGGTTGGCGCCGTTGCAGCCGACTTGACCGGCTTGCCGGTTTTCAGGTCGAAAGGTCCAGTCGCATGCCACTTGTAGTAATCGTTTTCCGCTGCCGGGTGGCCTTTGCCTTTGGTCGTCAAGGCGTGAACGATGACGGGACCGTCTTTGATTTGCTTGGCTTCGTTGAGCGCTTTAACCAGCGACTTAACGTTATGTCCGTCAACGTAGCCGATGTACTTAAAGCCGAGTTCATTCACGAGCGCACCCGGCAAGACCGCCGAGGCAATCGCATCCTTCATCGTTTTCGCGGCGTGATGCAGCGCTCCGCCCAGTGCGGGAATCGAGAGCAGTGTCTCTTCCACTTCATCTTTGAAACGGTGATAACCATGGGCTTCGCGAATGCGATTGAGATAACCGGTCAAAGCGCCCACCGCCGGCGCGATCGACATCTCGTTGTCATTCAGCACGACGATCAGGCGCGTTTTCAAATGACCCGCTTGATTGACGGCCTCCATCGCCATCCCGCCCGCGAGCGATGCGTCCCCGATCAATGCGACGACGTGATGATCTTCGCCTTTGCGGTCGCGCGCGATTGCCATTCCGAGTGCGGCCGAAAGGGAGGTCGAGGCATGCCCGGCGCCGAATGTGTCGTACTCAGATTCGTCACGACGCAGGAAACCGCTGATGCCGCCGTACTGCTTGACGGTCGGCAAAAGGTCGCGTCGCCCGGTCAAAATTTTGTGCGCGTACGCCTGATGTCCGACGTCCCAAACCAGCCGATCTTGAGGCGTGTCGAACGCGTAGTGCAGCGCCACCGCCAACTCGACCGCACCCAGCGACGCGCCGGTGTGGCCGCCGACACGCGCCATCGTTTCCAGAATGTGCTGCCGAATTTCTTCGGCGACTTCCTGTAACTGATCGATTTTGAGCCGCCGCAGATCTGCCGGCGAGTTGATGTTCTGAAGCAATTTCATGCGCGCGAGATTGTAAACGGTAACTCGAAGCTTAACTATCGAAAACAGAGTAATGCTACGCAACCCTTGACGCAAGCGAGGCGCACTCCGTTCCCGGCATGTGGCAAGCCACACTGAAATAGTTTCGACCCTTTCCGCCCGCCGTGCGTCTAAGTGGTCGCTGAGGAGCCTTAATTTGGATTCGGCCTCAAGTGCGCCGAACGAACTATTAGCTAGAAGGAGTATTGAAAATGTTTGAAAAGATAAGACTTTCGAGCGCGGCGCTGATTGCCGTGTTAAGTGTGTCGGGGGCAGTTGTGGTCGCGCAGGACCCGCAAGCGCCCACGACTGGCACGCCCCAAATTCAAAAGCAGGGTCGCGGTGATCGCCTGGGGCGCCGCGGCAAACGGCGTCACATGCGGGGCCAAAGGCTCGGCCGCGGCCTGCGCGGGCTCGACTTAACTGACCAGCAGAAAGAGCAGGCGCGGGCCATTATGCGCGCCAACTTCGAGGGCAATAAGGCGCAAATCGAAGAACTTAAGCAATTGCGCCAAAAAGGACGTGACGCGCTCACTGACGCGGATAAGGCGCGGGCTAAGGAACTGCACAAGCAGCTTCGCGAATCGAGGTTAAGTGCGCGGAACCAGGTGTCTTCGCTGCTGACTGCTGAGCAGAAGACGAAACTCGAAGAGCGGATGAAGAATCGTCGCGAACGTCGCGAGCGTTTTGGCCGCCGGGGAATGAATCGGCCTATCTAATTCTTCACTCCAGGACAAGAAAACGCTGTCAGGTAGCAAAGCCTGCCAGCGTTTTTCTTTGGGTGCGCGCGCCTCAGGCGTGCTCTTATTGTTGGTTGCTCAGCACGCCGGAGGCGTGCGTACCACTCTCGTGCGCGACGAATTCCTGAATTCTGCTCTTCAGGTCATCGCGGGCAAACCGAAACGCTTCGAGCTGGGCGGCTTCACCGCCGGGGGCCACGGGATCCTTGATGCTCCAGTGAATTCGCCTGGCGGGACCGGGAAAGATCGGGCAATGTTCACTAATGTGATCGCAGACGGTAATCACGTAATCGAACGGTGTTTCGAGAAATTCATTCAGCGACTTGGATCGATGATGCGAGATGTCGATTCCCAGTTCGTTCATCACCGTAATCGCATTCGCACGGACGTAACTCGGCAGCAATCCCGCGCTGAAAACTTCAAAGCGATCGCCGGCGAGATGGCGCAGTAACCCTTCAGCCATCTGGCTGCGGGCCACGTTTCCGGTGCAAAGGATGAGAACTCGTTTCCGATTCTTGTTGTTAACCATCACTTAGTCCTGTCTGCTGCGCATCAGCCGCAACAAAGTATTTCTTCCGAAACCTGAGGGCCACGTTGACCAGTCCGATTAGCACCGGGACTTCGACCAGTGGACCAATCACCGCAGCAAAGGCCACACCGGAATTGATGCCGAAAACCGCGATGGCCACGGCGATTGCCAGCTCAAAATTATTGCTGGCCGCGGTAAAAGACAACGCGGCGGTTTGCGCGTAATTTGCCCCGGCTTTGCGACCTAAGTAGAAGCTAACCAGAAACATCGCCACAAAGTAAATAATCAGGGGGATGACGACACGCACGACATCCATAGGCAGCCGCACGATCAGATTTCCCTTCAGACTGAACATCACGAGGATCGTAAACAGCAACGCCACCAGCGTGATCGGGCTGATTCGCGGAATGAACTCACTCTGATACCACTCTTCGCCTTTGGCCCGGAGCATGACAAAGCGGGTGAGCAATCCCGCGAAAAAGGGAATGCCGAGATAGATCATTACGCTCGTGGCGATCTGCCGCATGCTGACCTCAACCACGCTGCCGCTGAGGCCAAAAAGGGGCGGCAGCACCGTAATGAAAATCCACGCGTAGATGCTGTAGAAGAGAATCTGGAATACGCTGTTTAGGGCGACCAGACCGGCCACATACTCGTTATCGCCTCGGGCCAGCTGGTTCCAGACGATGACCATCGCAATGCAACGCGCCAGTCCGATCATTATCAAACCAACCATGTACTCCGGATGATCGGGCAGGAAGATTATCGCCAGCGCGAACATAAGAATGGGGCCAATCAACCAGTTCTGCAGCAACGAGAGTCCGAGAACCTTCCCATCGCGAAAAACCTTTCCCATGTCCTCGTAGCGGACCCTGGCGAGTGGCGGAAACATCATCAGAATCAGGCCAATGGCAATTGGTATGTTCGTAGTGCCCACCTGGAAGCGGTTGATAATCCGCTCCACGCCGGGATAGACATAGCCAATCGCCACGCCCGCCAGCATCGCCAGGAAAACCCAGGCCGTCAAAAAACGGTCGAGGAACGATAGCCTGGGATTACAATTCGGCCCTGCCATTTTCACCTGTTCACGAACAGCAACTGGCGGCGCGATCCTGGATTGTTTCCTTCGCCTCCGGAGCGCAGCAAGCCTGGTTTGCCGTACCTTCAATCACCACCGGCTCATTACAATCACACGCGGATGTTTCCGCGAGATTATCCTCCAGCACTACGAAAACTTCCCACTCGTTACCGTCGGGGTCGCGCGTCCAGGTTTTGTCCTGTGTCGCGTAGCAACAGTTCGTCTGCATTTCGTCCCGCGTCAAAAGGCCCGCTTGGTTCCACCTTTCTCGCGTCGTCAGCACGTCGTCCGTCGAACGCACCTGGATACCAAGATGCGACAGGGCGCCGCGATTCGGCACGCTACCCTGGTTCAGTGTGAAGTTCAAAGGCGGATTCTGCACGTCGAATTTCGCGTATCCGCTGCGAACCTTGCTCGGCTCAATCCCAAACAACTTACGATAAAACTCTATGCTTTCCATCACGTCATTCACGTTCAGTGCCAGGTGAGCCTTCAGGGCGTTTACTGCTCCGCTTGTTTCAATGTTGCTTTCCATCTCAATTCTCCTTTAGAATCATATTCGTCTGTGCGAATGTGTGGCGAGAATATCGGAAGCCGGATATATCTGTCAAGCCGAATATGAGTGAGATCGTCATTAGGTCGATGGCCGCTGACGATTGGCCGGGGGTGCGGGCGGTATATCTGGAGGGAATTGCGACGGGCGATGCGACCTTTGAAACGGAAGCGCCCTCCTGGGAGACTTGGGACGCGGCGCACTTGAGGTTTGCGCGGCTGGTAGCGCGCGACGGCGAGGATGTGATCGGCTGGGCCGCGTTGAGTCGCGTATCTCAACGGAAGGCCTATTCAGGCGTAGCCGAGGTCACTATCTATGTCGCGGCGCACAGTCGTGGCAAAGGAGTGGGTAAAGCTTTGCTGGAGCGCCTGATCCGGGAATCCGAACAGAACCGGGTTTGGACTCTGCAAGCGGCCGTGTTTCCGGAAAACACCGCGACGCTTGCGCTTCACAAACGATGTGCCTTTCGTGAAGTAGGGCGGCGAGAACGAATTAGCCAGTTAAATGGTAAATGGCGCGATACGATTCTGCTCGAGCGGCGCAGCGAAATAGTTGGAGTCCCTTGAGCAAACCTGAGTTAGAGACGGGCGACTGCCCGCCGGTTGGCGTGGACAAATGAGCAACAATTACGACATTGAAGACCTTTTCAAGGCGTTGGCGGATCGCACGCGTCTGCGGCTGATCAGTTTGATTGGCGATTCGGAAGTATGCGTCTGTTTTCTGGTAGCGATTCTTAAGACCAGCCAGCCGAAGATTTCGCGGCACCTCGCATACCTGCGCCGCGCGCAGATTGTTGAGGCGCGCCGTGAAGGAAAATGGATGCATTACCGCCTGATCGATCCACCTGACGACCACGCCGCTCGTATTTTCCGCGAAGTGCGCGCGTCGCTTGTCGAGCATCCTGAGTTGCAGCGCGACCGGGAGAAGCTCATGCAGATCTGTTGCGCGCCCCAGCTTCCCGTGCAACTGCGACACGCGCCAAAACCGATCGAAGTCGTGGCATAGCTCGCTCTCCATGACCGCTCTTGAACACAACAAATACCTGTCCATAGGTTTTGGAGTATTCGCGGCTTTGTTCGGCCTGACATTTCTTTTGCTCATGCTCGTTAGCCTGGGCGTGTTCGTCGCCCTGGGTATTTCGTTCGCGAATGAAACCGGCGACATGAATCAGGCCGGCTTCGGAATTCTCGGCGGCGTTTTTGCGGTTGTGTTCTACGTCGGACTGGGTTTGTTGCTCGTGTTGCCGCCCGCCGTCGCCGGCCGCAAGCTGTGGAAATTGCGGCGCGGCGCGCGCGGTTGGGGCATCATCGCCGCCATCCTGGTCTGCTGGGCTTTTCCGGTAGGAACGTTCCTGGCGATTTACGCGCTCTGGTTTTTATTCAGCACCGAAGGCCGCAAGTTATACGCTGGTTTGAAGCCTACTCTGCCGTGACTTCGGAGCGTGCGATTTTGCGGTTTGCTCTGTGTCTCCGTGTATCCTCAGTGCCTCTGTGGTGAGAATGTCGAGGCAAAACTCACCACAGAGACACAGAGCTTTTCACTGAGACACAGAGCAAAGGCGATTTACCTACCTTGACTTTGCTCCTTCGCGCCTTAGAATGACTTTTCACGGATCGCGCGGAGATGTGGCCGAGTGGCTGAAGGCGGCGGTTTGCTAAACCGTTATAGGTCAAAAGCCTATCGCAGGTTCGAATCCTGCCATCTCCGCCAGAACTACCAAGGCAAAAGGAAAAAGTAAAAAGGCAAAACAGTCGGCTCGTGCTTTTGCCTTTTACCTTTTTACTTTTGCCTTTGTCCTTCTATGACGACCAGGGTTCGATTTGCTCCGTCACCAACCGGCTATCTGCACATCGGCGCGGCGCGTTCGGCGCTGTTCAATTGGCTGTACGCCCGCAAGACTGGCGGCAAGTTTCTGCTGCGCGTAGAAGACACCGACCTCCAGCGCTCGACCGAAGAATCGACACGTTCGATTATCGAAGGCTTGAAGTGGCTTGAACTGGATTACGACGAAGAGATCGTTTTCCAGTCAGACAATGCGGAAAAGCATCGCGTGGCGGCGCGGCGTCTGGTAGAACAAGGCAAGGCCTATCGCGACTTCACGCCGAAAGAGCAACGCGACGACAAAGGCATCAAGCAGGACATCGCCGAGCGCGCCCGCGCGCAGGCTGCCGAAGGCATCGATCAGCGCAGCAATCCGTATCGCGATCTGCCGCGGGAAGAATCGGATGCCCGGGCGGCTGCGGGTGAACCATTTGCGATTCGCTTGAAAGTCTCGCGTGAAGGCACTTCGCACTTCGCGGACATTGTTTACGGCGAGCAGGAACGCACTCATTCCGAGATTGAAGACCTGGTTCTGCTGCGATCTGATGGCCATCCGCTTTACAACCTGTCGGTCGTTCTCGACGACATTGAGATGGGCATCACGCATGTGATTCGCGGTCAGGACCACCTGACGAATACTCACAAACAGATTCTGCTTTATCAGGCGTTCGGGTCGCCGGTCCCGCAGTTCGCGCATCTGCCGCTAATCCTCGCGCCAAACAAGGCGAAGCTATCCAAACGAAAGCACGGGGAAGTTGTTTCGCTTACGACTTATCGCGATCGAGGCTTTGTGCCAGCGGCATTCCGGAATTATTTGGCCCTACTTGGATGGTCGCCTGACAGCAGCCAGTATCCCGATGTCATCGTTCGCGACAACCAGGAAGTCAAACCCAATCTCGA
>DASUTF010000084.1:0-16582 GCA_036374695.1 Pyrinomonadaceae bacterium | reverse complement strand
CTGCTGGCAGTACCGGTTTTGCTCGTGGCCGGAGCGTGCCTGCTAATTGCGTGGATGACCGGTTCCCCAATTAATTTCCTGCGATGGCATCCGAATCGAAATCTGGCGCTCCAACTCGGGATTGGATTTGCGTGGGCCCTGACGCAACAGTACGTGCTACAGGGTTTCTTCAATAGGCGAGCAATGATTGGGCTCGGCCCCGGTTGGCTTAGCGTCTTGCTCGTGGCCGTTGTCTTTGCTTTGCTGCACCTTCCCAATCCCTGGATCACGTTGATTACTTTTATGGCAGGCGGAATCTGGGCCGCGGTCTATCAGCGCGCGCCAAACCTCTTCGCTCTCGCCGTCACTCATGCGGTGATGACCTGGTTTATTGTCTCAACCCTGCCCGCGTCGATGCTTGGCCACCTGCGCGTCGGTATAGGCTATTTCGGCTAGAAAAAAGGTGGGGAATTAGCCCGACCGTCACGGAGGGCTCCAAATGAGCGACTATTGGGCCCTCCCTGATGGTGGGGCTAGTGCCCCGAAGACCGCTCCGGGCGGCAACGCTAATGCTTTATCGTCTGTGCGTGTTGAACAATGGTTTGCTATAATCATCGCGCCTTGCATGAGAGCAGGTCGGGCGGTCGCTGCTTCGATCTCAAAACCTGAAATTTCAGATCTCAGATTTGAAATCAGACGCGAATCGAAGGAGAGGAAAGTCCGAACACCACAGGGCAGCGAGCCCGCTAACGGCGGGGCGGCAGCTTCGGATTCAAGAACTGAAAGTTTGAGATTCCAGAGCTGACCGACGACAAGTGCAACAGAAAACAGACCAGCCGGCGGCAAGTCAGATTTTGAGATCTCAGATCTGACTCCGCAGGTGATGGGTGAAACGGTGCGGCCCGCAAGGGCTTAATGAAATTTCAGATCTGGGATTTGAGACTTCAGAAGTAAGAGCGCACCGGCGCGTGTGGTGACATGCGCGGCCAGGCAAACTCCTCGCGGTGCAAGACCAAATAGGGAAGCATATGAGATTTCAGATCTCAGATCTGAGATCTCAGTCGGGCTGCCCGCCCAGGGCTTCCGGGTAGGTCGCTGGATCCAACCGGCAACGGTTGGGCTAGAGGAATGATCGCCCTTCCGTTTTCAGATTTGAGATCTCAGATCTGAAATTTCAAATCTGAAAGCGGGAGACAGAATTCGGCTTACAGACTTGCTCTCATTGCATAGGCATTTTCCACTCGTACTGCTTTATATACGTCTCATCGTCTAAGTGGCGTATTTCCGAGTTCGATCAGCCTGGAAAGAAGGAGCCCCCAACCAATGGCCAATCGCAAAGGCGTTTTCATCGGAGCTTACGTTCCCAGCGATCTGAAAGAGTCCCTGCGGCGTAAAGCTGCCTCTGAGCATCGCACGTTGTCGCAGGAAATCACTCGGATCCTGACCGAGGCAGTGCATGGTCGCGGTTTGCCTCCGGGCAGCATCGATAGGCGCGCGCCAAATTCGCCGTCGCGCCGGCGCGCAATCGATCCACATCCGCGCAGACGAAAAGACGACTTACCGTGAGTTAATGCCTCCCGGTTGGCTCCCTTAACAGCAGTTAAGTAAATCAATTGAGAATCCTGCTCGTAGTCGGCGTTCTGTTCGTTCTCGCGATGGTGCTGTATCGAGTGCTTCGCCCGGTTATCACTCTCGCCCGACAATTCCTCAGGACGGTTCGGCACTTTCAACAAGTGACCAGCACGCCCGCGCGGCCAGGCAGCGCAGCCGAAAAACTCGTCAAATGCGAAACCTGCGGTGTTTGGAGTCCGGAAAGCAGAACCTTGAGCAGCGGCTCGCTATCGTATTGCTCTCGTGATTGTCAGAAGGGGTCGGGAGTGAAGCGCCGTACCGATACCGCCGCCTAACTCTGGGTTTTAGCCGCCTCTTCAGGCAGAAGGTTTCCGGCTTCGTGTATCGCCCGGTCCGTGTCAGTGAAGATTAAAATCAACAGGCCAATCACGAAGAAGACAATTAGCAGAAGAATGGCCTGGCGGTAGGAGCCCGTCTGGTTAACTACCACAGTAAACATTCCCATTCCCATCCACGAGGCGCGCTCGGAGATTTCATAGAGTCCGAAAAACGATGCCTCGCGTCCCGGCGGAATCATGCGTGAGTAGAGTCCCCGTGAAAGGGCTTGCGTTCCTCCCAGCACAACGGCGATGAACGCGGCCATCCACCAGGCTTGCGTCGTTGTCTTTAAAAATCCATAAGCGTAAATGACGACGCCCGACCAGATCACGAGCGACATCATTATTGCCTTCTTGGTCCCGATGAAGGCGGCGATGCGTTCGAACAGCAGCGCCCCGAATATGGCCATGAACTGCACCAACAGGAAGATGCCGAGCAGAAAAGCCGGGCTGGCCTCCAGGCCGCGCGCGACGAACAATTCCTGCGCCAGAAAAACACCCGCCATGCCGATGATTGTCTGGACGCCGTCGATGAAAAACAAATAAGCCATCAGATAGCGGAACGTGTGACGCAGTCGCCGCAGCTCACGGAAGGTCTGACCCAGTTCGGAAAAGCCAATCGTCAGGTATGACCTGCCCGGCGGAAGCTGGCGGGCTGGGTTGTGCGAGCGCAGCAAGCTAAAGGTCAGCAACGCAAAGCTGCCCCACCAAACACCGGCGGACAGCAGCGAGATGCGGACGGCTGTCGACTCAGACATTCCTATCCTTGGCGCGACGACTCCGATGAAGACTGAGTTCAGCGCAAGCAGAAGTCCACCGCCGAGATAGCCGAGCGCAAAACCGCGACTCGAAATTTTGTCGCGCCGGTCCTCAGTGCAGATTTGTGGGAGGTACGAGTTGTAGATGACGATGGCCGCGTTGAAGCCTAACATCGCGATGATGAAGAGCAGTCCGCCCAGAAGGTATCTCCCTCCGGCGACGAAATACATGAGGCATGTTGATCCGGCGCCCGCGTAACAAAAGACGATCAAGAGCCGCTTCTTCAGGCTTGAATAATCAGCAATCGCCCCCAGCAAGGGCAGCAGGAAGATCTGCATCAGCACCGCCAGAGTAATGCACAGCGGGTAAAAGGACTTCGCTGAAATTGAAAAGAAGGGCCCGAAGCTGAGCGCGATGCCGTTCTCGCCAACCGCCTGCTGCGCGACATAAGTCAGATACTGTCCGTACAGCGCGCCCACCACCGTCGTATAGAAAGCGGAGTTTGCCCAGTCATACATCATCCAACCGAAAATCTCGCGCGGATTGTTCTTTCCGTTTGCGGTGATTTGGTCTTTAGACATTCGCGGTTGCGCTTTTAATCTGGCTTCGCCCCCTCTCCGCAAACGGAGAGTGAGTTTGGGGGAGAGGTTGGCAGTTGCGTGACCCCACCCCAACCCGTCCCCACTTGCGGGGAGGGGTTACGGACCAACGAGTTCACAATCGCCGGCGTGATGTCCGCGAGCGAAGTGATGTGTGCCGAAAGGCGTTCCTTGTGCGCGCCCCAAATAATGGTGGGGACCGCGTTGAGCGTATGGCTCTTTGTCGATAAGTCTTCAATGTTGCCGTGATCGCTCGTCAGGATGACGGTCGTTTTCTGCAAATCCAGATGCGCAATGAGACTGCGAATCATCCGCGCCAGATTTTGCAGTATGAGCCGCGCGGAAGTCATGTCCTGCGCGTGGCCCACCTTGTCGGTGATGAAGTATTCGTAAAGCGTAAAGCGGTGATCCGCGACGACGGATGCGAGGACCTCGGCCGCTTGTTCGGGCGTGCGGAGTTCAACGTCTTCGCCGCGTTCGAGCAGTTGCCTGTTGGTGAAGTCCTGGTACACGGCGCGGCCGGCCCGCAGGTCATCGACTGTATTGAAACGCAGGCCGGCTGCTTCGACCGCCGCCGTGGTCGCTGAGATCCATCGCGGACGACTCTCGAAGAAACGCCTGGTATAGGTGTTTGCGAAAGTGGTCGGAGCGACCCCAGCGCGCTCAAGCTGCAGAAAGATCGAATGCTCGCGAATGATTTCAAGCAGCGCCGCGTTCGGAAAGCCCTGCTTGTGATGGCCAATCGCGGCCGGCGCGTTAATCCCGGTGAGTATCGTCGTTTGACCGGATGCGCTTTGCGGGCGGCCTTCAACGCCCAACCGCGAGTCGGTCTCAACTAAATTGCCGTCGAACGGAATGCGCGCCTGTTCGTCCTGGAAAACCGCCAACGGCGCGGCGTCCGGCAACCCATCGAGCGGATTGTGAGGCCCGCGCGTGCCAATGCCGAGTCCATCAATGAAGAAGAGCAGCACATTTTCCATTTGTCATTTCACATTTGTCATTTGCGAGTGCCGCAGACGAGCCTAGGAGTAAGAGTCGTCGGTGACGAAAGCGCTTTCCCAGATGTAATGGAAAGAACAATCGTCAGTTGGGCGGAGGCTTCGCTCTGCCATCCAACCCTCGTCGGTCTTTATCATTCCATTTCGAGCACTGTTGAAATCAGGGAAACTCCTAGCGAGAAGCTGACCCGCACGTTTACTGGTGAGTCGTTTATCGGAAGAGGTCTCGACACGCACAGTGCGAACGAGTACACGGTCTGTTCGCGTGGCCGCCCCGCTGCGTTGGTAAATTTTGATCGTAGCGTAAGCCATGTTGCAAGCAAGTTTATCCGCCGTCACCGGGAAACAAACCCTTTGCCCGGTACGCATTCAATTTGTTGTGCAGCGTCTTTAAGCTGATGCGGAGCAGTTCCGCCGCGCGCGTCTTGTTATTGCCCGTCTTGTCGAGTGTGCGCAGAATCATTTGGCGCTCAATTTCGTCCAGCGGCGTGCCGACCGGAAACGTAACCGTGTCTTCGGACCGCAGGCGCTGCCGCTGATCAAACGGATAGGGCGTGAAATGATGCCGCTCGATCTGTTCACCCGAACAAATCACAACGGCACGCTCGATGACGTTGCGCAGCTCGCGCACGTTACCGGGCCATGAATGAAACTGTAGCGCGTCGAGTGCCGCCGGGCTGATGAATCGCGCCGGCCGATCGTGTTTGGCGGCAAGCCGCGTCACAAGATGTTGCACCAGGAGCGGCAGATCGTCGAGTCGCTCAGACAGGCGCGGCAGATGAATCGTGATTACGTTCAAACGGTAGAGAAGGTCTTCCCGGAGCGTGCGATCGCGGACCGCAGTATGTGGGTCCCGGTTGGTCGCGGCCAGAATGCGAACATCGACAGAGATGTCCTTTCGACTACCAAGACGATGGAGGACGCGTTCTTCGATAACCCGCAACAGTTTTGCCTGAAGCAGTGTAGGCATTTCGCCGATTTCATCGAGCAAGAGTGTGCCGGTGTTAGCCAGCTCGAAACAACCGTGCCGGCGCGCGACTGCTCCGGTGAAGGCCCCTTTCTCATGGCCGAATAATTCCGACTCCATCAAAGTGTCCGGGATGGCCGAGCAGTTTATGGCGAGAAACGGTGCATCGCGCCGCGGGCTCAAATTGTGAATCGTGCGGGCCACCAGCTCTTTGCCCGTGCCGGATTCGCCGGTGATCAGCACGGACGCCGACGACGACGCAACCTGTTCGATCAGGCGGTAAACCTGCTGCATCGTTTCCGAGCTCCCAACGAGTTCACCGAAAACGCCGCGGTCGCGCAATTCCCGCCGCAGCAAATCGTTTTCGCGCCGTGCTTCAGCGAGTTCAACCGCGCGCTCGAGCACCGGCGTCAGTTTCTCGATTTCGACTGGCTTGTTGAAATAGTGGTAGGCGCCCTCTTCCTGAATCGCGCTCAGCGCGGTTTCAACCGAACTAGCGTCGCCCGCAACAATTATCGGAGTGTGCGGGTGGTTGAGGCGGATTTCGCGCAGAGCGGCGAACGCTTCGCCGTCGGTCGGGATAGTGTCGGTGATGATCACCGATGGAGAAAATGTTTCGGCGACTTTAATGCCTGAAGCGTTGTTGGGTTCGGCGAGTACTTCGTAACCAAGCGCCTTCAACTGATCGCGCAGAGCATGCGAAAAGTTTCGATCGCTGTCGATGATGAGTACGCGGCCTTTCATTCGCTTAAGTTTAGCACAGCGGAAATGACGGGCAGTCGAGGCTAAACGCCGAGGCGTTTCGCAAGCAATTCAGCGATGGCGACCCGTGCAGACGCCTTCGGCTGCAGCGGCCGCGAAATGCCGGCGGCTTCGGCTGCATTCGTTGTGGCATCGCCCATGGCGAGGACGAAAGTGCTCCTCAATAGTGGGCCCAGATTGTTCGTGTCGAACACGCGGGCCAGTTCGAACACCTCATCAGGGGTGGCGAATACGACAGCGTCAACGCTGCCTGTGAGCAGCATGCTGTGCAGACCCGCTAATCGCGTCAAGTCATCCTTGGCGACCGTCTGATACGAAACGACCACGTCCGCGCGAGCACCAATGTTTTCAAAGTGTTCCTTCAAATAGTCGCGGCCAATCGCGGCTTGCGGCAGCAGGAAGTTCAGTCGATCCAGGTGTTCGACGCCGCCGGCGTACGTGGCCAGCTGCTCGATGATCGCGGACGGATTAGTTTGCGTCGCCACGACATCGACATGAACTCGCGCGTGTTCCAGCTCGGTGGCGGTCGCTTCGCCGATTGCGCATACACGGAGCGTATCCAGGTCGCTAACATGCCGTGACTGCTGCTGGACTCGCCCGACAAAGAAGCGAACTGCGTCGGGGTCAATGAAGACGATCCAGTCGTAGCCATAGAGATCCGCGATCGCGTCATCGAGAGCCGCAAAATTGTCAGGCGGCGTCAACAGCAGCTTCGGCCACTTGATGGTTTGAAAGCCCGCTGATTCGAGCTGCGGAGTCAGATTTGACGCCGGGGCAACGAGCAGAACACGTTCATTCATCGGACATACGAGAGATCGTCAAACACGGCGCGGATGAGACAGATCGTAGTTGGATTCGCGCCGAAACGTGTTTACAATACCGCGTCTCTCCAAATAGTTCGATTCACCGCAGTCCGGCGCCTCTTCCAATGCAACAGGCAACTCGAGTTTTGGCTCTGCTGATCAGTCTCGCCTTTGTGGGACAGTCTTTGCTCGCTCAGCCTCAGAAGAAGCCGCCAGTCGCTGCTCCGCAAAAACCGGATAAGGTCGAGCAGGTCGAGGCTCCCACCGAACAGGATCTGGAAACGGTGAAAGTCGACACAAACCTGGTGACTGTTCCGGTCATTGCCAGCTCGCGCACAGGCGCGTACATCGCCGACCTGGTCAAAGAAGAATTCAAGATTTCTGAGGACGGTGTCGCCCAGGAAATCGCGTTTCTCGCGACCGTTAACGCGCCCTTCAGCGTGGTCCTGCTGATTGATACCAGCGGCAGTACGAAAGAAAAGTTGCCGTTCATTCAGCGGGCCGCGATTGCGTTTGTCGAGCAGCTAAGCTCAACCGACAAGGTGAAGGTAATCTCGTTCGACGATTCGGTGCGGGACTGGAATGAGTTCACGTCCGACAAAGCCGTCATTCGCCAGGCGATCTTACAAACCACTTCGGGTGAGGGTTCGAAGGTCTACGACGCGGTTGAGCGGTCCCTGAATAATCTGCGGCCGGTTAGTGGCCGCCGCGCTATCGTGGTCTTTTCGGATGGCGTCGACTGGCACAGCGACAGGGGAGGGAGTTTCGAGGGTACGCTAAAGAACCTGGACGAAACCGGCGTGATCGTTTATCCGATTCGTTTTGATACCCGCGCAGAGACTGAAGCGATCGCGCGACGGCAGGCTGAGGAGCAGGGTGGGATCGGCTTGCCTACAAGCGATGTAATCCGCCAGCAGGGCACCACCCCTTCCACGTTTCCCTCTGAAGATCCTTCCTCAGACCCAAATCGGCAGGGCCAGGTCAAATCGCCTTTGGAGATGATTCTCAGCCGGCCAGTGCGGCGTCCGCTGCCCACGCAAGGGCCGCAAGGATCGCCCACCGACTTTCCAGACGCTTCTGGTGGCCGGCGACCGCCAATCGATCCTGGTCCGGCCCCAAACAAACGGCCAACGCCCGACGACTCGATCAAAGGCATGCTGGACCGGGCGTATTTCATGGCGGACAGCTACTTGAAAGAACTCGCCGATCGTTCGGGCGGGCAGGTGCATCGCGCCGACACTCTCGCGATGCTGCCGCAGGCGTTCGCCGCAATCGCGGCCGAGTTGCGCACGCAATATTCGCTCGGGTACTACCCGACGAACCGTGAGAAGGACGGAAAGTACCGCAAGATTCAAGTCAAGACTACTCGCAAAGACGTGGCGATTCGCGCGCGGCCAGGCTATCGCGCAAAGTCAAAGTAACAGAACGTCGGATTGAGGCTCGCTAGAGTCTTATTTCACCTTTGCGATCCCTTGCGACTTTGCGTCGGTGCGTGAAATGGTCCTTAAGTAAGAACTGGTGGTGCACGCAAAGGCGCTAAGACGCAAAGTCACGCAAAGATAGGACACTCCTTCACTACTCCCATCACTTGTCGCTGGCGAATCCCGCGTGTTAGTTTTCCTCTCGGCCAGGCAAATCCATGACAACACCAACACGGGAAGAAGCGTGGGAACTGCTCTGCGAGTACACGAAGGGCGATAGCCTGCGCAAGCATGCGCTTGCAGTCGAAACGGCGATGCGCGCGTGTGCCGGCCGCTACGGCGACGCCGAAGCAGACAAAGACGAGTGGGGTCTGGTCGGGTTGCTTCACGACTTTGATTACGAAATGTTTCCCTCGGCCGACCAGCATCCATTCACAGGTTCAAACATTCTGTGCGGCCGCGGCTATCCGGATCGAATAATCAGAGCGATTCTCGGGCACGCGACGTATACCGGCGTGCCGCGCGACACGCAGATGGCGAAGGCCCTGTTCGCGACGGACGAGCTGTGCGGCTTTCTGGTCGCATGCGCGCTGGTAAGGCCTACACGCAGCCTCGATGATCTCGAAGTAAAGTCAGTGAAGAAGAAACTAAAAGATAAGGCCTTCGCGCGTTCAGTTAATCGCGACGACATCCATCAAGGCGTCGACGAGCTAGGGGTTACACTGGATGAGCACATTAAGTTTGTCATCGATTCATTGAAGCCCGTGCAAAAGGAGATAGGCTTAGGATCGAAGGAAGACGCGGCGGGCGCGAATTAGTGTTCAACCTGAGGGCGCTGGGTTTCCGGGTTCGGCAAACCGAGAGCCATATAGTTTGGCAAGGCTTTGCTTGCTACGAAGTAGCCCCCCGCAGCGAGCAACAAAGCAATTACTCCGGCAACCGCCGCTTGCGACTTCCGTTTCCGCGCGGTATGGCGGTAAACAAAAAGCGCCGCTGTCCCGGAGAGTGTCACCGGAATGACGCTAGTTATGGCCCAGAGCCCAGCGCCAATGTCTAGAAGCCTGGCTGGCCCAAATAGAAGCGCAACCGCTGCAGACCACGTCCCGGCCGCAATAATCGCAGCCAAACCTGATGTGATGACAATCAGTCTCCAGCGCACTCCGGGTTTTAACTATCGACGACCAGTCGAGTTTAGTCGAGAATAGCACGTCGGAAGAATCACTGAACAATGCTCACGCGCAGCGCCCTCCTCTACCTCGCCCGTCAGGACAAGCTGAAAGATTTTGCAGCGCGTTTCGCTGCGTTCAGGAAAATCACCGCGCGCTTCATCGCCGGCGAAACAGATGACGAAGCCGTGGCGGCGATTCGCGAACTGAACGCCCGTGGTTGCTCAGCCTCGTTCGATCATCTGAACGAGTCCGTCGATAGCGTCGCTGAAACAGAAGGCGAAGTGCGCGAATATCTCAACGTACTGGCGAAAATCGACGAGTCCCAAATCAACTCGAACGTCTCGATCAAGCTGACGCAGTTCGGACTCGACATCGATCCGGAGCTGGCTTATCGCAACGCGCGCACGGTCGTTGCAGACGCGGCCCGCCGCGGCAACTTTGTGCGCGTTGACATGGAAGGATCGAACGTCACGCAGGTCACTATCGATATCTTCAAGCGGCTGCGCAGCGAATTTGGACTGAATGACGTCGGCATAGTTTTGCAGTCATATCTGCGGCGCACCTATGACGACGCGCAGGACTTGCTGAAGATCCCGGCCCGCATACGCATCTGCAAGGGCGCCTACAACGAGCCTCAGGAAGTTGCATTCCCGGATAAGAAGGACGTGGATGAAAACTATGTGCGGGTGATGAAACTTCTGCTCTCCAGCGGCACCTATCATGGAATCGCCACCCACGACCCGAACATGATTAACGCCACCATTCGCTACGCGCGCGATCAGGGAATCGGCAAGGAAGCTTTCGAGTTTCAGATGCTTTACGGTATCCGCCGAGATTTGCAGGAGAAACTGGCGGGCGACGGGTATAATATGCGCGTCTATGTGCCATACGGTAAGCACTGGTATCCGTATTTCATGCGCCGGCTCGCGGAACGTCCGGCAAATATTTGGTTTGTGATGAAGAACCTTTGGCAGTAGCAAGAGCTATTTTCCATTTGTCATTTGACACTTATCATTTTCCATTTAGCGCGCCGTCGACTGGTCGACCTGGTGGAGTAAGTTAGTAACGAATGGCAAATGACAAATCATAAATGACAAACGGAAAATGGTCATTCTGTCCTTCGCGACTTCGAGCACTTAAGCAATGGAAAACTACTTCTGGATTGTTTGGCTCATTCTCGGCGCAGTTCTAATCGTCGCTGAGATCTTTACGTCTGGGTTCGTACTTCTCTGGTTTGGCATCGGCGCTTTGGCAGCGGCACTGGCTAATCTCGCCGGCGTCACCAGCCTTCCGTTCCAGTTCCTAATCTTTGCCATAGTTTCCATCGGGCTTACGGCCGCGTCGCGAACGATCTTCGTCAACTATTTTTCACGAGAGAAAACCGGCGGCGATTTGAAAACCGGCGCCGACGCGTTGCCGGGACAGGTTGGCACGGTAGTTACTTCCAGTCGTGGCGCGCTGCACGAAGGCGCCGTCAAAGTCTTCGGTTCAACCTGGACTGCTTATCCTGCCGAGGGCGAAGAGCCGCTCGAAGCCGGCGATCGTGTGCAGGTTGAACGTGTGCAGGGTGCTTCGATTTATGTTCGACGGGTCGGGCAAACACCTGACTGGCGCGGCAAGGAATTGAAGTCTTAGGGAGCGCACGCATGCTGCGAGCGCTTCTCAGAGATTAGGCGTGCGATGCGAGTCTATTTCAGTTTCGTCGAGCGTTTTGTCATCATCCACTGCCGGCAACTCGATCGTAATCCGGTCTCCACCTGATGCTTGTAAATCTTCTCCTGAGAATTTCGCCAACACCACCGTGATGTTGTCTTCACCGCCGCGGTCGTTAGCGGCTGCCACCAGAGCATTGCAGGCTGCGGTCAGATCGTCGCTCGAGTCGCTCACGATTTGACGAATCTCGTCATTGCGCAGTTTCCCTGACAGCCCGTCACTGCAAAGCAAGAGCACGTCGCCCTGGCGCAGCTGAATGCGCGCTGTGGCAGGCGTGAGCTCGGTTTGGGCGCCGAGGGCCTGAAGAATCACGTTCCGAAACATGTGCGTCTCGGCTTCTTCCTCACTGATTTGCCCGACGTCAACCAGCTGCTGCACGAGCGACTGGTCCTTTGTCGCGAGGCGAATCTGTTCGCCGCGCACCAGATACGCGCGACTGTCGCCCACCTGAACGAGATCGAGCATGTCGTGGCGAATGGCTGCCCCGGTTAACGTCGCACCCATGCCGCTGCAACGGCTGTCCTCGAGACTCTTGTAGTGGATCGCGCGGTTGGCTTGAAGGGTGGCGTGCTTCAGACAATCAACTAACGACGAATCCGGATCGCAGGCATTGCCGTCATTTCCGGTCATCACTTCGCGTACGGACTCGATGGCCATGCGGCTGGCGACATCGCCGGCCAGCGCACCGCCCATGCCGTCAGAAACGACGAGCACCAAACCTTTTTCGCCGACGTCCAGCCGATTCATTTCTGAGGGGCTGTCTGCGCCTTCCGAACCAGTCCACGCCTGCTGCGTCCCCAGATCGAGGAGCAGAAAATTATCTTCGTTGCCACGTCGAACGCGGCCCACATCGGATTTGGCGTGCAGCTCTACGAGCATTTTGAGGAGCGTTAAGGGCGAATTTGAAGCCGGTAATTCGTCAGCGATTTTATATTGTCGCCGCTGGGTTGTCACCCAACGGAGGCGAGCGCCTGATCCAAATCTGCAATGATGTCGTCCGTGTCTTCGATGCCGACGGAAATTCGCACCAAGCCATCCGTAATCCCGAGCCGTTCGCGCGATTCGGCGGTGATTGAAGCGTGCGTCATTGTTGCCGGATGACAAATAAGAGTCTCAACGCCGCCGAGACTCTCTGCGAGTGTGCAGAGTTTGGCCGATTCGAGCACCGTCCGCGCTGCGGCCAGCGATCCGACATCGAACGAAACCATGCTGCCGAAGCCCTTCTGTTGGCGCTTGGCCAGATCGTGCTGTTTGTGCGAGCGCGATCCCGGGTAATAGATCTTTTGCACCTTGGGATGATCTTCGAGAAAGGCGGCGACGGCGCGACCGGATTTGTCATGCTGTTCCATGCGCAGAGCTAAAGTTTTGGTGCCGCGCAAAACCAGCCAGGAATCAAACGGAGAAAGAATCGCGCCGGCGCTGTTCTGGACGAATTGAATCCACGCCGCGTCGTCTTCGTTGTTGAGCACGACCGCGCCACCGATACCGTCGGAATGGCCATTAAGGAATTTCGTCGTCGAATGAACGACTATATCGACACCGAACTCGATCGGCCTTTGCAGGTACGGCGACATAAAAGTGTTGTCGCAAACGACGCGTGCGCCCGCTGCATGCGCCACGTCGCTGACGGCCTTCAAATCCGTGACCATCATCACCGGGTTTGTCGGCGTCTCAATAAACACCATGCGCGTATTTTCTTTGATGGCGGCCTCGACGTTGTTAACGTCCGACGTATCCACGAAGTCAAACTCGATGCAATAGTTCGACAGAATTTTGCTAAAGAGCCGAAACGTCCCGCCATACGTGTTGTCGGAAACGATCACGTGCTCGTTGGCTTTTATCAGCCGCAACGTCGCATCGATGGCGGCCATTCCCGAGGCGAAGGCGTAACCGAACTGGGCGCCTTCCAGCGCCGCGATGTTTCGCTCGAGCGCCAGCCGCGTCGGATTCGCAGTGCGCGCGTACTCAAAACCCTTGTTTTTGCCGAGTCCGTCCTGCGCGTAAGTTGATGTTTGATAGATGGGGACAGAGACCGCCCCCGTGGCCGAGTCAGGTTCATTGCCGGCGTGAATTGCCGTTGTGGCGAAGCCCATAGTAGAAGCTCGAGAAGCAGAATTTCGGGAGCTGATTGCGAAAGGCGATAGTATCTTCGCGCGATCTTAGTGTCAATCGAGTGTGCGGTGCGTGCGCCCGGTTGCGAAACGAATAGATTTAATTGTCTATGATCTAGTAGAATCGCGCGCGTTAACGCCATACACAGTTCGAAGGACAGGCCATGGCCGAAACAGAGGACCCTGAAGAAATTTCCACCGATGATCGGCGGCAATTTGATCGCTCGCGGTTGATCGTGGACGTGCATTTCGATGGCGCTGAATCTACCGGCGTCGCGGGCACTAAGGACATCAGTCTTGGCGGTTTGTACATGACGACGCAAACGCGCATTCCGGTCGGCGCCATGCTGGCGCTTCGCATACCGATCGGCGGCGATCACGTAATCGTCACCGGAGAGGTCGTTTACAGCAATCCGGGCGAAGGCGTGGGCGTGAAATTCCACGCGTTGACGGACGATACGCGTCGAAGGTTGGAGCGTGGGTTACGACCGGGCATAGAACATGACGGTCGCGATCGATGAACAGCCGCTCGCCTGGGCTGAGATTTCAGAGGAGAGGCGCCAACGCTACCGGGAGAAACTCGGCGGGCTCTATGGGCACGAAGGCGACGAGGCTGCCTATAACGCGCTCACGCGGGACAAACAGGAGGCGCTCGACCTTCTTTCCGGCCGATTGATTGGCGCCGATCTATGGCGTCATGTCGGCCGAATCGTCAATGTTTACGGGCGCGGCGGCGTTGGGATGTACTTCAGCGCAGTGTCCGACCTTGAAACTGACCTGCGGGGCAGGCGACAATTCACCCGAACGTTCGCCAGACATCGCGATAACACCGGCGGCTTTCTGGAAAAAGGCCGCCCACGCGCGTCCCTGCACTTTCTTTACATCGACCCGCTTGAAGGTGAGCGCGAATGGCATGTTCACCTCGACTTGTACGGCGGGTGGGGGTCGATCCTGACCATGATTCAGCACTTGTACTACGAACGTTTGCGAAAGTTCAGGCCCGATTGGCGCATAATGAAGCACTGGATGGAATGAGTGTTCAGACGCAGGTGTTGCCGTGACCCTGTTATGTTCGACCAGTCACGAGCAGCGGGGCAGTAACCCGACCGTAAGGTAGGGCTTAGTTTTATGTTCGACCAGTTCACCCTCGGCATTGAAGAAGAATTCCAGATCGTCGATCCGGTAACGCGCGAGCTGCGTTCGCACGTCACCGAGTTTCTGGACGAAGGCCGGATGATTCTCGGTGAGCAAATCAAGCCCGAGATGATTCAGTCGATGATCGAAGTCGGCACCGGTATCTGCAGGAACATCCAGGAAGCGCGGGCCGACATCTCGAACCTGCGGGGCGTCATTTCGTCTCTGGCCGAGAAGAATGGACTTCGCATCGTAGCCGCGTCCACTCATCCGATTTCGCGCTGGCAGGACCAGAAGATTTTCGATGATGAGCGATACGAGTTGCTGGTCCAGGAACTGCAGACCGTGGCTCGTTCACTTTTGATCTTTGGCTTGCACGTTCACGTCGGCATTCCGGACCGCGAGCGGCAGATTCACATCATGAATGCCTCGCGCTATTTTCTGCCGCACATCCTGGCGCTCACTACCTCGTCGCCGTTCTGGATGGGACATAACACGGGCTTGAAGAGTTACCGGTCGGAAATCTTCAAACAGTTTCCGCGCACTGACATTCCCGATCACTTTGATTCTTATCCAGGGTTTCAGCGTTACGTCGACTTGCTCGTTAAAACGAATTGCATCAACGATGGTAAGAAAATCTGGTGGGACTGCCGGCCGCATCCCGTCTTTCCGACGCTGGAGTTTCGCATCTGCGATATTCCTACGCGCGTCGACGACACGGTGGCGATTGCTGCACTCTTCCAGGCGATTGTGGCGAAGCTCACCAAACTGATTGAGAAAAACCTCGGCTTCCGTCTCTACCGGCGCATGTTGATTCAGGAGAACAAGTGGCGCGCTGTGCGTTGGGGCCTGGAAGGCAAGATGATCGATTTCGGGAAGCAGAAAGAAGTGCCGACGCGCGAATTGGTGCTCGAGCTGTTGGAATTTGTTGACGACGTGCTTGACGATCTCGGCTCGCGCAAGGAAGTCGAGCATATCCACACGATTCTCCAGCGGGGAACCTCAGCCGAGGAACAACTGCGCGTCTACCGCGAGACGAATGACCTGACCGCCGTCGTCGATCGGCTAATGGAGCTGACGATGGAAAACGTCCCCCGCGATGTGAGCATGAGCCTCGGAAAGACCGCCATGGCGCCGTCTTCGATTGCGAAATAACTGCCCTCAAAAGATTACCACCATCGTTCCCTCAGGAATCTGTTCGTAAAACTTGCTGATGTCCGATAGGTGCATCACAACGCAGCCCCATGAAAGGTGACGCGGGCCGTCGTTAGGCCATTCTTTGATCCAGCCATGAAATCCAATCCCTCCGCCTAGCTTCGTGTTCTGAAGCGTCGGCGCGCGGTTCCTCCACGCTGTTATTATCGAGGCCTGCTGTGAAGCACTAATCTCGCCGTCAGCCCTTCCTCTCACGGCGTCAAATTCGTTCGGGTAGTTAATCTTGATCCAGTGTCCGCCGTAGTAAGCCGCGTACGGGCCGTCGAAGTCGCCGCGATGTTTCTGAATGACAAAGTACATTCCGACCGGCGTGCGGTTATCGCCTTCCACTTGTTTCGCGCCTTTGCCCTGGCCGAAGCTCACATCGTACTCGCCTTGGAGTCGCCCGGTCTTGTAGTGCCGCATTTTGTAGCTTTCTTGATCGACCACAATTAGGTTCGCTTCGCGCTCGGGCATTGGAGTGCGCCGATGTGAATTAATGAACGCCGAGGGATCGGTGTAGTGCCGCTTGACCCAGTCGAGGTCTTTGCCATTTGACGACGGCCAAAACGTCGGGCTCAAAGACCGATCCCATCTGAATTCAAGGTGCAGGTGGGGCGCGAACAGTTTTTCTGGATCCTGTCCGACGGTTCCGATAACCTGGCGGCGTTTTATGATCTCCCCGGAGCGGACATGAATGTCCTGCAGATGAACATAAACTGACCGAATGGTTTTCCTTTCAGCATTCTCGTAGAACAGGTGGTCAATCATCACAACATTCCCAAACAGCCGGCCGCAGAAATCCGCAAACGCAACCTTGCCGTTTGCTACGGCGTGGACGTCCTGCCCGAGGTCACTCGATGGCGGTCCGCTACCGCCCCAATCTTCGGCGGGATGAATCCCATAACTGTAATACTGGCCGAAGTGAACTGACACGCCCCAACCGCTATATTTTTTACCGGAGCGTTTGTCGGTGTAGCCACCCTTGCCGTCGGCATCTCCCAACGGAAAATCAAAACCGTCG
>DASUTF010000083.1:0-7195 GCA_036374695.1 Pyrinomonadaceae bacterium | reverse complement strand
TCACCTTCCTGAGGCGAAGTCCGATCGAGCGGCAACGGCCGCACGAGTTGGCGCGGCGCATCGACTCTTAACAGCGCCACGTCTCCTTCAGCGTCGACGGCGAGGACACTGCGGACGGGATAATTCGTGCCGCTGTTTAGGTGCACTTCCGCCCGGTAGGCGCCGTCGATCACATGCCGGTTGGTGACGACGCGATCGTAGTCGATGAAGAATCCGCTGCCGCGAGAAAGCTTTTCGCCGCGCGCGTCGAATGTCTCAATGGCCACCGCGGAAGGCTTGATGCGGCGCACCAGTTCCGGCAGTTGGTCCTGTGCCTGGAGTTCAACTGCCGAGCACAGGCCGGCGAGCACGACGAAAATGGAGATGAGAGAAAAACGCACGCGGGTTACTGCTTTCATTCGCGTTTAGTATATCGCGCACTCAGAGGTTTTGCGCGGCGGGAGCGCCAAAGTTGCGGTTGGCCTCGTCGTAAATTGCTTTGGTCGTCTGATGCGAGCCGAAAATCGTCACGCCGGTTTCCGAGCTGAAATAGTGCTTCTGATCCGCGGTGTCAAAGCGAAGCCACGAGAGCATGCCGTTCGGCCAGGGACATTTTCCCAGCCAGTTAATGCGCGAATTTCCGGGCGCAAATTGCAAAGTTAGGGGAGCGCCGGAAAAGGTCTCGCCGAGAAATAGCACCCTGCCAGGCACCACAATCACGACGCCCGCGCCGTCCCACGGCAAAAACTTCAAGAAGGAATCAAACTTTTGCTGTGAGGCGTAGCGCGCGGGAAACCAGCGCTTGTTGCCGATGACATCGGCGCGGCTGGCAAGAATTCGTTGCACGATCTTTTTGCGCTTGCTGTTTTGATAGAAGACGTAAATCCAAATTGCGATTACGGGAGTAACCGCGAGCAGAATGAACGCGATAATGACGATGATCGCAACGATGGCTCCTGCGGTATCGCTGTCCATTGGTTTTAGCGGCTTTGCCGTCTGATGTGCGGAAAGGCTGTGCCTTTCCGGTCGTGATTGGGTCTAACGCCGGGGCTACGCCCCGGATAATGCCAGCGTTTGCACGCGCGACACGATATCGTCCAGCTTCACGTCTTCACTCTGTTTCGCGTGCCGGTCAAACAACTCGACAGCCCCGTCCGCGATCTTTTTGCCAATCGTGACGCGATAAGGAATACCGATTAGGTCGGCGTCTTTGAATTTTACTCCGGCGCGCTCCGGGCGATCGTCGAGCAGAACCTGCAAACCGGCTTCGTATAACTCTTGATAGAGCTTTTCGCCAGCCATGCGCAGATTCTCGTCTTTCATGTTTGTGATTGTGACGATCACGTCGAACGGCGCGAGCGACTTTGGCCAGATGATTCCGTCAGCGTCATGGTTCTGCTCGATGGCTGCGGTTATGATGCGCTCGACGCCAATGCCGTAGCTGCCCATCACAATCGGCACGTCTTTGCCGTCAGCCGTCAGCACGCTCGCGCCCATCGATTCGGAATACTTTGTGCCAAGCTTAAATATGTGGCCGATTTCCATGGCCTTAAAGACTTCGAGCGTGCCCGTTTCGCAGCGCGGACAGGCTTCGCCCGAACTGACAGTGCGCAGGTCGGCCCATTTGTCGACTTCGATGTCGCGTTCGATATTTACGCCGCGAATGTGATGGTCGTCTTTGTTCGCACCGGTCGTCATATTGCGGCGGCCTTTTAGTCCCTCATCAGCGATGATCAAGAGGTTTCGATTAGCCCCGCCGATCTGCTTCGCGCGAACTCCGCCCAGGCTCCCCGCACTCGCGCCCAGCAAGTCCCGAATTTCTTCAGGATGCGCCGGTCGCGCAGCCGTCGATCCAAGCGCGTCGTTCAACTTCACTTCGTGCAGTTGATGATCGCCACGCAGCAGGACAAGCGCCGGCGTTAGTTGGTCATTCAGGGTTGCGAAGTAAACAAGCGTCTTGATCTGCCGATCAGCCGCCGCGCCGCCGGCAAATGTCGTCAGGTCTTCGATTGTCCGCACGCCCGGCGTGGGGAATTCTTCGGGGGCAGCGGGCCCTGCTTCGTCTTCGATAGCCGCCAGGCGCGAGGTGGCTTTCTCAAGATTCGCCGCGTAATCGCAATTTGAGCAGCTCGCGATCAAATCCTCGCCTGCGTCGGTGCGCGCGACGAACTCGTTCGATTCTGAGCCACCCATGGAACCGGACGACGCTTCGACGATGGAAAACTGAATCCCGGAGCGCGTGAAAATCTTTTTGTAGGCCTCGCGTTGATCGATGAATGACCTGTCGAGCCCTTCCCCATCCACGTCGAACGTGTACGCATCTTTCATGATGAAGCTGCGCAGGCGCATCAGACCCGACTTTGGCCGTGCTTCGTCGCGAAACTTGATTTGAATCTGATACCAGACTTGCGGGAGTTGCTTGTACGAACGAATTTCGTGGCGCGCGATCGAGGTGAACACTTCTTCGTGCGTCATGCCGAGGCACATGTCCGCATGCTTCCGATCTTTTAGACGAAACATCTCGTCGCCAATCGCGTTCCAACGGCCCGATTCCTGCCACAGTTCCGCCGGATGCAGCGCCGGCAGATAGAACTCCTGCCCGCCGACGCGATTCATCTCTTCGCGCAGAATCTCCATCACTTTCAAAACAACGCGCTGCCCGAGCGGCAGATACGAGTAGATTCCCGCGGACAATTGCCGAATGATGCCGGCGCGCAAAAGGAGCTTGTGCGAAATGACCTCGGCGTCAGCCGGATCTTCGCGCAGAGTAGGAATGAAATACTGTGACCATCGCATAGACAGGCATTTTGGCTTAGCGAAACAGTCAACGCAAACCAGCAGGCGTCAGAGTACCGACTTCAGTCGGGCATTTTCTTGTCGAAACGCAGGAGCCGACCAAGGTCGGTACTCTAACGTCTGATTGCGGCTCTTAAACCGCTGATGTACCATCGCTACAAATTCAACAACTGAGATAAACACATGAAGATCGCGATTGCAGCTGATCACGCGGGTTATCAGGAGAAGGAGCAGCTTAAGCCGCTGCTGACTGAACTGGGGATCGAGTTTGAGGATCTCGGCACGGTTTCGCCAGAGTCCGTCGATTATCCGGACTATGCGCGAAAAGTCGCGGAAAAGGTCGCTCGCGGAGAGGTTGATCAAGGCCTGCTGGTTTGCGGTTCAGGGACCGGCATGGCCATCGCGGCAAACAAAGTTCCGGGCGTGCGCGCGGCCGTTGCCTGGAACGAGGAGGTGGCGCGGCTCGCACGCGAGCACAACGACGCGAACGTTCTGTCGCTGGCCGCCCGTTGCACGCCTTTCGGGGACATAACGAAGATCGTTCGCGCGTGGTTTGCCGCCAAGTTCGACGGCGGCCGGCATTCGCGGCGGGTAGACAAGATTCGCGAGATTGAAAAGGAACTGTGTCATTGATCCATTTGTTCATTGATCCATTGGTTTCTTTTCAATGGGTCAATGAATCAATGATCCAATGAATCAATCCAATAACAACCTGCTTAACCTTCCGCTGGGCGAAACCGATCCGTTAATCGCTAACGCAATCGACAATGAAGTCGCGCGCCAGGCGAATGGATTGGAACTGATCGCCAGCGAAAACTTTGTCAGTGAAGCCGTGCTCGAAGCGGCGGGCTCCGTCTTCACCAACAAGTATGCCGAAGGCTATCCCGGCAAGCGTTACTACGGCGGCTGCGAATACACGGACGTTGTCGAGCAAGCGGCCATCGATCGCGCGAAGGAACTTTTCGGCGCGGATCACGCGAATGTGCAACCGCACAGCGGCGCGCAGGCAAACATGTCTGTCTATCTCGCGGCGATCCAGTACGGCGATCAAATCCTGGGCATGAATCTCTCGCACGGCGGACACCTGACACACGGCCATCCTTTGAACTTTTCCGGCCTGAGTTACAAGGTCGCCGACTATGGCGTTTCGCGCGAGACCGAAACGATCGATTACGACGAGTTGCAGCGACTCGCCGAAGAACACAAGCCAAAGTTGCTGGTCTGCGGCGCTTCGGCTTATCCGCGCATCATCGACTTCAAACGCATCGGTGAAATCGCGAAGAGCGTGGGTGCGCGGATGTTCGCGGACATCGCGCACATCGCCGGCCCAGTCGTGGCCGGGCTGCATCCTTCACCTGTCCCGCACGCCGATTACGTGACCACGACTACGCACAAGACCCTGCGCGGTCCGCGTGGCGGATTGATTCTTTGCAAAGCGGAACACGCGAAAGAGATCGATCGGCGTCTGTTTCCCGGGGTGCAGGGCGGGCCCCTCGTGCACATCATCGCGGCGAAAGCCGTCGCCTTCGGCGAAGCTCTGCGCGAAGACTTCAAAGAGTATCAGCGGCAGATTCTCGCGAATGCGAAAGTGCTGGCGGCGGAATTGCAGGAGCAGGGACTGCGTATCGTCTCAGGCGGCACAGACAATCACCTGATGCTCGTCGATGTGTGGATGGACGGGAAGGGAATTACCGGTAAGGTCGCCGAGAAGGCTCTTGAAGACGCGCATATCACCGTCAACAAGAACACGATTCCTTTCGACCAGAACAAACCTTTCGTCGCGTCGGGTTTGCGCATCGGCACGCCGGCCGTGACCACGCGTGGGATGAAAGAACCCGAGATGCATGAGATCGGCCGCATGATTGCGGCCATCGTGCGCGAACCGGAATCCGAACAGGTGCGCGATAAAGTGCGCCGCGACGTGGCGGAACTGACGGCGAAGTTTCCGTTGTACGCGAGGCGATTGAAGACACGCGCGACCGAGCGATCTGCGTAAACCTTCAGCTATGCCGGCCTTGAAAGGCCGGCGAACGGATTCCAATTCCCATCGGTCGCGGAGCGACCAGTTAAATTTAGCCCGGCCTTTCAAAGCCGGGTACAGGAACGAGGAAAAGATCCTGTCGCGTAGCGACGAGTGAATTTAGCCCGGCCTTTCAAAGCCGGGAGAGGATTCAACCAACAATTTCGTCGCGTAGCGACGACTGACTCGTAGGAAGGAGCTCCCATGGCCAATACCTACACCTCGCTTCATTATCATTTCACGTTCAGCACTAAGAACCGAGAGCCGTGGATCACAAGTGACATCGAGAATCGCGTCTGGGCATACATCGCCGGCATCGCGCGCGCTCACAAGATGACAGCTCTCCAAGTCGGTGGCGTTGAGGATCACATCCACGCGGTTGTGATGGCGCCACCAACGCTGAGTCCGAGCCAAATTGCGCAGTTCTTGAAAGGCGATTCCTCAAAGTGGATTCATGAAGAATTTCCGAAGTTGCGTCTCTTCGAATGGCAGGACGGTTACGGCGGATTCACTATCAGCAAATCTCAACTTGCGGACGTGGTTCAATACGTTAAGAATCAGCGCGCACATTACCGCAGGAGAACGTTTCAGCAGGAGTATTTAGAGTTGTTAGAGAAACACGGCGTGGACTACGATGAGCGTTATTTGTGGGGCTGAGTCAGCCGTCGCTGACGCGACGCGATCATGTCACCACGGCCTGTGCCGGCCTTGAAAGGCCGGCCTAAACTCATGGCGACGCTACGCGTCGCTCCTGCGCTTGCTATCCGCGTAGAAGACGAGAATTCTTACGACGCTAACCGTCGTTGTCGCGGCTTCTGTCCGACTCCTGCGACGGCGCTAGTTCGGTGGGCTGTTCCTGCTCCGGATCTTCATACGCAAACACCGCTTCTTCATTGAGGGAAGGCACCGCCGAGCGTAGTCTCGAGAGAAACCCTTCCAACCTGCCGGGTTCTTCATCACCAGTGACAGGCGAAATCTCATCATCAATTTGGTTTTCGAGCTGCACAAACTGCGCCGAGGTGCGGCGGCACAAACCGCAAGCGGCCAGGTGTGAGAGGACCGGTTTGCATTCTGTATCGGTCAGACGGCCTTCGACGAACGCGGCAATCGAGTCTTCATCAACGTGCGGGCCGGCGGGCAAATTCGATAGTTCGGAGGCCGCGACAGACTTCAAACGTTGCGCGACGATCTCGCGCATGCGTTCCTTCTTGTTCAATTCGGCCGTCACTCTATGAAGTTCCCTCGGCGGCTTTTACTTTGCCCAAACCGGTTTCGCCCGATGTCATTGCCTTTAAGTTGAGACCATGACCGAGATCTTCGGTCGCGATTGACATGCAGATGTCGATCTCTTCGGCGCTCAATTGATGCTTGTGAGCGAGTTCCTCCGCAAACCGGGCCGCGACCTTCTGGTAAGCCTTCTCCAGCCAACGCATCACCGTCGATTCGTGTACCCGCCCGGAACGCGCCCGTCTTTGAAACCAGCGGCGAATCGGCGACATCGGTTCCTGTACCAGCTTGGCAATTTCGCGCAGCTTCAAACCGTCCACGTGGTAATACAGCAGCAGGAGTTTCTCGTGATCGTCGAGCGTCGCCAGCGCCTGATCCAGCGCCGCCACCGTCGCCGTTCGATAACGTTCGCGCACCACACTCGCTAACATTGATTCTTCAGCCCGATGCGCATGCGACGCGCGCGAATGCCGCATCCTGGGTTCCCCGCCGATCTCTTCCAGGTTGTCCAACGACACCTCGTCCTGCCTTCGCCGGTAAAAATCGATCACCGCATGTGACACGACCGCGCGCAGCCACCCCTGCAAAGTTCCGCGGCCCGTGTACGTTCTGAATTTCGACTGCCTGTTTCCATCGACGATCTTCGTTCCGAATAATTCCGCATAAATGTGATCGATTACTTCGTCGGCGTTGGCTCGCGTATTTAATAAGTGCCGCGCCAGCCGCTCGACAAACGAACGGTAGCGCCGATCGAATTCCCACCAGGCACTCTCGTTGCCACGGGCGCAGGCCAGAGCGAGATACAGATCCGCGTGTTGAAGCTCCTTGATAAATTGTCGAACCTTGCGCACTGAAGTGCGACCGCCGGGACCCAGGCAGTCCGCATACTTCTCCACCGCGCCCGTCAGTGCGGCTGAGAAGTCATCTGGAGTGACACCAAACGAGGGATTCGCTGTAACGCACTCCTGATAAATCGCGTCGATTTGATCGCCGCAGCCGGCCAGGACTTGTGCAGCAGACGAGTTTGTCACGCGGAGAAGGGGCACTCAATCAAGATGAGCGTATTATATTGGCAAAGAACAGTTGCAAAGCAAGCCGATCGCGGTGCGATCCGAAGCTTTGGTCAGTTGGTGGACGGAACGAACGAGCCATTTTGCCTAAAACACTGTGATC
>DASUTF010000082.1:0-10547 GCA_036374695.1 Pyrinomonadaceae bacterium | reverse complement strand
GCTTTCGACGCCGACGGTAAGCGGCGCGACTTATTCATGGACGGGGCCGAACGGATTTACCTCTGCGGCTCAGAATCCGACGCGTGCCAACGCGACGACAGCCGATGCCGGTGATTACTTCGTGACTGTCACGGTGAATGGTTGCACTTCAGCCGCAGGAACCACGAATGTTGTCGTAAATGCGACGCCGGCGACGCCAACGGCGAGCGATGGCGGCCCGTATTGCGAAGGCGCGACGATTCAACTTTCGACGCCCACGGTAGGCGGCGCGACGTATTCATGGACTGGGCCGAATGGATTTACCTCATCCGATCAGAATCCGACCCGCGCTAATGCAACGACTGCCGATGCGGGGACTTACTCAGTCACGATAACGGTGAATGGTTGCACTTCGGCGGCCGGAACGACGAACGTCGTGGTCAATAGCTGCACGTTGTCGATAGATGATGTTGCGCAGCCCGAAGGCAACAGTGGCCCGACCGACTTTGTCTTGACGGTCACCAAGACCGGATCCAGCGCGGCTGCGGTTGACTTCCAGATCCAGGTCGGCACCACAAATCCGGCGACCGGCGGCGCCTCCTGCGGCACTGCAGGAGTCGATCACGAAACTCAATCAGGTTCTCTCAACTTCACATCGAGTGAAACTCAAAAGCAGATAACGATTAAGGTGTGCGGCGATACGACGCCTGAGTTGAACGAGACGTTATTCGTTAAGCTCTTGAATCCGTCAGGCGCCACAATTGGCGATGACACCGGCCTCGGAACGATCGTCAACGACGATCAGTCGGTCGCCGCCGGCCAACTGATCATCAGCGAGTTCCGATTGAGTGGGCCTGGGGCGAACGCGACGGAACAGACGAACAACGAATTTATCGAACTCTATAACAGCACGGATCAGGATCTGTTGGTGACCACGACTGACGGTTCAGCGGGCTGGGCGGTGGCGATGTCAAATGGAGTGCCGGTGTTCACTGTGCCGAATGGGACGAGCATTCCGGCGCGCGGGCATTTCCTGGGCACGAATACAAGCGGCTATTCGCTGAATACCTATCCGGCCGGCGACGGTAGCTTCGCGACGGGCGACGCGACTTGGACGACGGATGTTCCGGACAACAGCGCGCTTGCGCTGTTCCGCACAAATAATGCGGCGAACTTCAATACGACTAATCGCCTCGATGCGGTCGGCCCGAATACTGAAACGAACACGCTGTACCGCGAAGGCACAGGCTACGCGCCGCTGGCTCCGGCGGATCTTGCGCAGAATCTCGAACACACCTTCTTCCGACAGATATGCGTGTTCCAGGCCGGATGCCCGACGCCGGGGCGGCCGCGCGATACGCAGGACAATGCAGCGGACTTTATCTTCGCTGACACGATCGGAGCGGCCACGTCAGCCGGGCAACGCTTAGGCAGCCCAGGCCCTGAGAATCTGGCGTCGCCTATCAAGCGCGACCCAGCGTTGAATCTTTTGTTCCTCGACGCTACTGTCTCGGACGGCGGCGCGCCAAACCGAGTCCGAAATTCAACTTCCGACAGTGCCAACGCCTCGCTGTTCGGCACCATGACGATTCGCCGGCGGGTTGTGAATCAAACCGGGGGCACCGTTACCCGGCTTAGGTTCCGCGTCATCGACATCACCACGCACCCGTCAGGCCCGCTCGCCGACCTGCGTTTGCGATCGTCGTCGGATCAGGTAATCAGCAGCATTAACGACCCGAATACCTGCGCGTCAACGGGGACGCCTGGTACGCCATCATGCACGGTAACCGTCAAAGGATTGACCCTTGAGCAGCCACCGAATCTACCGGCGGCCAACGGCGGCGGTCTGAATACCACCGTAACTTTGCCGTTGCCGGGCGGATTGCCGGACGGTCAGAGCGTCAATGTGAATTTCCTGCTCGGAGTCCAGAAGACGGGACAGTTCAGGTTCTACCTGGTGATTGAGGCGCTGCCGTAAGCAAGCAGTGGGCAGTGGGCTTTCCAACGTTCAGTAGAGGCGTAACCTCAGTTTTACTCTGCGTGACCTCTGCGACTTCGGCGTCTCTGCGGTGAACGCTTGCGAATTCAATCACCGCGGAGACGCAGAGAACGCCGAGCTAGCGCAGAGAGAGCTTCAGGCACTCCCACAGTTCTCTTGATCTAATTCGCTAGCCAAAGAAGATCTCGGCGATTCGATAGATCTCGTCGTCCAGCCGCTTCAGTTCTCCGATGGCTTCATCCAATGAAGCTGACTCGATCTTGTTTCCGCGCAATGCAGCCATCCGGCCGAATTCACCGGCCCGGATCATTTCGTAAGCCTTAACTCCCAAGCGCGTGGCCAGAATCCGATCGAATGGTGTCGGGGAACCTCCGCGCTGCACGTATCCGAGCTTCGTGACGCGCGCCTGAATGCCCGTGCATCGTTCAATCTCGGCCGCCAGCGCCTCGCCGATGCCGCCGAGCCGATCGTGCCGGTAGATCTTCGCATACTGCGCTTCGTCCAGGAACACCTCGTCGGGATGCGGGTGCGCGTCTTCCGCGACCACGACAATTGAAAAAGCTCGCCCTTCGGATTTGCGGTGAGCCAGCAACTCGCAGACGCGCGAAATGCGAAACGGATGCTCCGGGACCAGGACAACATCGGCGCCGCCGGCGATGCCGCCGTACGCGGCAATCCAGCCGGTATGGCGGCCCATGACCTCGACCACCATGACCCGGTGATGAGATTCAGCGGTCGAATGCAGGCGGTCGATAGCGTCCGTGACAATCGTCACGGCCGTGTCGAAACCGAAAGTGAAATCCGTCCCGTTGATGTCGTTGTCAATCGTCTTCGGAACTCCGACGAGTCTAATCTGGTGATGTCGCCATAAATCGCGGGCCGCTGAAAGCGAACCTTCGCCGCCGACCACGACCAGCGCGTCCATCCGGTGTGAGGCGAGGTTTTCCTTAAACGCTGAGAGTGAGGCTTCGTCTTTAAGTGGATTGAAACGCGAGGTGCCCAGAATCGTGCCGCCCCGGGGCAGAATCCCCGTAACCTTATCCCGGGTCAGCTCTTCAATGTCGTTTTCCACCAGTCCGCGATAGCCATTTCGAATGCCGAGCACCGTGACTCCGCCTCGCGTCGCGCATCGCACGATCGCGCGAATGGCCGCGTTCAGCCCCGGACAGTCTCCCCCGCCAGTGAGTACTCCAATTCGCATAAGAAGAAGTTTTGCGCGCAAACGATGTCGCGCGTTGTAATTTTCTAGTTTAAGATCATTGCGCTCGCATTTTACGTATGTCAACCGAAGGGTTAAATTCGGTGGTGTCCTGAATTGGGTTTTCTTTGCGAGTTCTTAGCGGACTTAGCGCCTTTGCGTGAGTTGCTGCTTGCAAAAGCTGCAGGTTCACGCAAAGACGCCAAGTCGCAAAGGAACGCAAAGATGAATCAGGACACCACTCTTAAATTCTTTGTCCACTGAACCGGTCATTCTTGCGATCGAAACGGCCACGCGCGGCGGTAGTGTCGCCATCGCACGTGGCGCAAGCATTCTCGCCTCGCGGTCGGGCGACGCGTCGGCTTCGCATTCGCAAGATCTGATTGAGAACATTGACGCGGTTCTTAAAGAAGCCGGAATCGAGCTGTCTGCAATTGACCTGTTAGCGGCCGCGATCGGCCCCGGCAGTTTCACCGGATTACGCATCGGGTTGGCTACCGTGAAATCGCTCGCCGTGTCGCTCGATCGCAGGTGCGTCGGCGTTTCGACGCTGGCTGCGGTATCACACGCGGCCGGCGTAGCCGAACGCATTGTCGCCATGCTGCCCGCGGGACGCGGCGAGGTCTTTGCGCAAATGTTTGCCGTCGGCGACGACCACATAAAGCCGCTGGACGAACCGGCGCACATCAGTCCTAAGGCGCTGGTAGCGAAATACGGCAGCTATCCGCACGTGACGTGGGCAGGCGAAGGCGCGCACGCACAGCTCGAATTAATTAGCAGCGAAGCACGCGCGAAGGGAATTGAGCTGGAGATCGGTGCTCATGAGCCTGAGACGAACGGATGGATTGTCGCGCCGCTCAATTCAGAACTTGCCGGCGCGGTCGCGAAATTAGCCAACCGCGAATGGCGCAAGGGGAACGTGATCGCTCCTGAAAAACTGCGCGCGAATTACGTCCGCGCTTCGGATGCGGAACTAAAGACTCATGCTTGAGACCGCCATAGCCAGCAAACAGACGGAGGTTTCGCTCGATCGTATGACCGAGCATGACTTGCTCGAAGTCGTGGCCCTCGAAGAACTGTGCAATCTTAGCCCGTGGGGCTGGAACGCTTATCATACCGAATTGCAGTCCGCCGCTAACTCGCTCATGCTGGTCGCGCGAATCGCCGATTCTACGACTGAGGCCGAGCGCCCGATTGTTGGGTTTATCGTCGCGCGCGAGCTGGCCGATGAAATTCACGTCAACAACGTGGCCGTTAAGCCCGAGTTTCGCGGCCGCGGCATCGGCCGGATGCTGATGAAAACGGCCCTGGCCTGGGGCCGTGAGCGGCACGCCCGGCAGGCGGTTCTGGAAGTTCGGGCGGGAAACGACCGGGCGCACCAACTTTATCGTGGCTGCGGCTTTGAAGTAATCGGCCGCCGGCGGCGCTACTATAAATCTCCTGTGGAAGATGCCCTGCTAATGGCCGTTTCCCTGGAACAGACTGCTTGATTTGGCCCGCTAAATTGGCTACCATTTCGCCCATGCTACAGCCCCGTGAGAATTTCTCACCGCGGTCATTCTTTCCAACTAACAATTCGAGAGGAGAATTCCTGAAATGGACACGACTACGGCGGATTCTGTGAAACAGCAGTTAATGATGACCAACTCTGAGTTCCGCGAACTGGTGCGGGAACATGGTCGGTACGAACAGCGCTTGAGCGAGCTGTCCGCCCTCGCTTATCCCAGCGATGAAGAACAGTTGGAAGAGACGACGTTGAAAAAGAAGAAGTTGGCTATCAAAGATCAGATGTATTCGTTGATGCTCGAGCACGAAAAGCGCTCCAGCACTGAGCACTAATTCGTTTCGGTAAAAATAATCTGAGCGCGTTTATTGGCTCAGTAAGTCGCAGACTCGATAGACGGGGACGACACACTCCCGACGCTGGCCGGGATTCGCCCCCGTTTTGTTTCTTATAGGTGGCACCGACTCAGGCGGTGCTGTCAGTAGTCAGTGGTCCGTCGTCAGTTGTACCTCTTTTCCAACTGACGACTGACGACTGACGACTGACGAGTTGACAGCCCAGACTGAAGTCTGGGCCACTTACTATGGTTCGTGATGGCATTCCCTGGGTAGCGGTTCCGCTGGCGCTCGCAGTTATTCCGATGCTGTTCGGGCTGTGGTGGATTGCGATCGCCCTCATTGTCGTTGCCGCCTTCATGGCCTTCTTCTTTCGCGATCCGCGGCGCAAGATTCCCACGGAACCCGGCATCATCATTGCCCCCGCAGATGGACGCGTAACCCTGGTGAGGTGTGGTGAACCGGAAGCTGCCTCGGAGTCGCTGGTCAGCATCTTTCTGTCGCCCCTTGATGTTCACGTAAACCGTGCGCCGATTGCCGGTAAGATCACGGCGATCCAGTACCGGAAGGGTAAGTTTCTGATGGCCACGGATGAACGGGCCCGTGATGTGAACGAACAGAATACCCTCACCCTGGAAGGCGACGGCATCCGGGTAAAATGCACGCAAATTGCGGGCATTCTCGCCCGCAGGATTGTTTGTTGGAAGCGGGAGGGGGACAGAGTAGAATTGGGCGAAAGATTCGGCATGATCAAATTTAGCTCGCGCACTGACGTGCTTCTTCCGTCCAGTGTCCAGGTCGTCGTCAAAAAAGGCATGCGCGTGCGTGGCGGCGTCACCATAATCGGGAGAATTAGACAATGAACGTTTCTCGATTCCGCAGGCAGGAGCATTTGGGTGTCGCACCGCCGCCCTCTGCGCGTAAGGGATTGCGAAAAGGCGTGTACGTCATCCCTTCGCTGTTCACGTCGCTAAATATTCTGGCGGGCTTTTACTCGCTGATGGCCTCGATGAGTGGTTTCAGCCTGCTCGAACGTGGGGCGGTCGCCGAAGCCACGGTGCGGTTCGACCATGCCGCGATCGCGATCGGCCTGGCCTTTCTTTGCGACACCCTGGACGGGCGTATTGCGCGCATGACCAGGAGCACGACCGAGATCGGCGTGCAACTCGACTCTCTGGCGGACGTCGTCTCTTTCGGCCTGGCGCCGGCGATGCTTGCCTACGCCTGGGGTTATGGTTACGCCTTGCGCGATTGGCCCAACCTCCGGCAGCTCGCCTGGTTTCTGTCATTCATGTACGTCATCTGCGGGGGCTTCCGGCTGGCCCGCTTCAACGTGCAGGCGATGCGCCCGCGTCCGATGGCCGAAGGGACCAGCAAAGTCGATAAGAAGAGTTTCGTCGGCCTGCCGATTCCGGTTGCCGGATGTCTGATTGCGGCCATCGTCCATTTCGCGCCGACTCCGCTGCGCTTCACCCAGCGTTTCGAAGTCCGCGCGATCGGTATGCTGGTGCTGGTCGCCTGTCTCAGTGTGTTGATGATCAGCACGATTCGCTTCACCAGCTTCAAATCGGTGGGCGCCGGTCGCAGGTTAAGCCCGCGGCACGTCATCTTCCTGATTGCGTTATTTGGATTGATCTATCTGTATTCGCAGTGGGTGCTGCTGGGTCTGGTCGTTGGTTACCTGGCGCACGGGCTGCTCTCGAGCGGCTTAGCCCCCCTGTTCCGCCTTTTCTCAGGTAAGCCGCAGGCGCCGGCGTCAGGTTAGCGTTCGTGTCAGTACCCCGAGCGGACCGGGGTCCCCGCGCGGGCAGCCCGCGTGGGGTGGTGGATGCGAGGCGGATCAAAGCATAACCTTGTTGAGAGATCCGGTCGCTACCGCTCCCGGTACTGACACGTGTCGGCCGCTTGATCCGCGTCCCGCTCAGCGGCTGGCCCCAAAAGCCATCAGGCCCTGCGCCGTCGTCAGGAAGACAATTTCCTGCACGACCACGGGCGCGGCACTGCTGCTGTTCTCCTGGCCAATCTGCAGCCTGTTCACCGGCTTCCCGTCTTTCAAACTGAGAACGATCGCGCTGTCGGTGGACAGTGGCGTGAAGAGCGCGCCGTCCGCGGCCGTAACCGGACGCGCCGGTACTCGGCCGGGCAACAACTGGCGCCAACGGACTGAGCCGTGTCTTAAGGAAAGCAGGTAGGCGAAATTGTCGAACGAAGATGCCAGGACGCCGTCTTCCACGACAGCTACCGCCTGGACCGATGCGCCGGTGCGCCGCTTCCAGACCATTTTGCCGCGGTCGTTGCGCACTGCGTACACATGACCATCATCGGATCCAAAGAAAATTACGCCGTCACGAAGCGCAATTGGGCCGCGAATCGCGCCGCGCGTTCGCACAACCCAAAGCGCCTCGCCGTTTGATTGATTCAGCGCGCGCAGCCACCCGCCCACACTGCCGATATATAAGCGGCCGCTGTCCAACATGGGCTTCGCGTCGAATTCGTCACCATAAGTGTTTGCCCAAATGGTTATGCCGGTGCGCTTGTCGAAGGCGTGAACGCCGCCGTTAACCGCGCCCGCGAAGACTGCGCCCGGCCCGGCCGCCAGACTGCCGCGGAGAGGCGCCTGCAGTGTGCGCATCCACAAAGTGATGCCGGTATCTTTGCTCAGCGCGCGCAAAGTGCCGCGCATGGCGCTTCCGTCGCCAGCGGGGTACTCCGTCGCGAGGTAAAGCGTGGTTTCGTCGGCGGCCGGCGCCGCAGAGAAGGTGCCGCCGGGATCAGTTTTCCATCGGAGTTTTCCGTCCGACGCGTTGAGCGCCACCAACGTTCCGTCAGCCAACGGGAGATAAATACTTTTTGCGTCAGTCGCGGGTGTGAAATTGGTCGTCCGCTCAGACCCGTACACCCAACGCAAAGTGAGAGGCTGCGATAAGACGAGTTCCGGCGTGCTGGGGAAAGCCGGCACTGCCCACGAAAGGACTAGCAGGAAGCAGGCGAGCATCGATTTAAGGTGAGGAAATCTAGGGCACATGATCATTGGGACGGTTTTCTTATTTAACTTTGCGATCCTTTGCGCTGTGCTTTGCGTTTCTTTGCGACTTTGCGCCTTTGCGTGAGATTGCCTTCTTTGAAAGTGACCGGTTCAGGTTCAAACAACTTCCTTTGTGCCTCTGTGAATTCTCTGTGCCTCTGTGGTGGATTATTGCTGAGTTAAATATCACCACAGAGGCACCGAGGATGCACGGAGACACAGAGAGCGTTGTCGATTACCAACTCGCACACTATAATTCGCGTTCCGTACAGCTTCGGCTACATTGGACGTGCAAGTCATCCCGGGGGTTTTCTTTTCTTGCGGAAGTCTACTCACGAAACCGTAATCATACTTGACTTCGGCGCTCAGTACACTCAGTTGATCGCGCGTCGCGTTCGTGAAGCTGGGGTTTACTGCGAGATCCTTCCGTTCAATGCGCCCGCCGAAGAGATTCACACACGCCAGCCGAAAGGTCTGATTCTGTCCGGCGGCCCTTCGTCGGTTTACGATGATGCCGCGCCGCGTCTGACCCATGATTTGTTGAGCAACGGCCACGCGCCCATCCTGGGAATCTGTTACGGCCTGCAGCTAATCGCTTACAAACTTGGAGGTTCCGTACAGCCTTCAAGCAGCCGGGAGTATGGCTACGCCCGCCTGCAGGTAGTCGATCCTTCCAGCCGTCTGTTCACCGGTTTGCCACGTGAAATGGACGTTTGGATGAGTCACGGCGATCACGTGACGACTGTGCCGGAAGGTTTTGCCGTCACCGCCACAACGGAAGACGCAATTAATGCCTTCGAGAATCCAAAGCTGGGTGTTTACGGAGTTCAGTTTCACCCGGAAGTGGCGCATACGCCGCTCGGTGCACAGCTTATACGAAACTTTCTCTTTGAGATTTGCGGCTGCACGGGCGATTGGACGCCGGCGGCCGCGATTGAAGAGCAGATCGAACGTATTCGAGAAACCCTGGGCGAAGACGGTCGCGCCATTTGCGGATTGTCGGGTGGAGTTGATTCGTCGGTGGCCGCCGCACTTGTACATCGCGCCGTGGGCGTCCGGCAGACTTGCTTCTTCATCGACAACGGCCTGCTTCGTGAAGGCGAGTTCGAGACCACGCTCGCTCTCCTGCGACAGGAGACAAAATTGAATATCGTCGGCGTCGATGCCAGTCGCGAGTTTCTTTCAGCCCTGAGCGGCGTTACAGATCCTGAGACGAAACGAAAGCGCATCGGCGCGACTTTCATCGAAGTCTTCGAACGCGAAGCGTTAAAGCTCGGCGCCTCGGAGCGCCCGCCCTCGGAGCGCCCGCATCCTGCGGGCGGGACGCAGGCTTCCAGCCTGCCGGTTAACAAAGGCGAGGTAGGCTTCCTGGTGCAGGGAACTCTCTACCCGGATGTAATCGAGTCGGTTTCCGTCCGCGGCCCCTCCGCCACGATTAAAAGTCACCACAACGTCGGCGGCCTGCCGGAGAAGATGAACCTGAAGCTCATCGAGCCGCTGCGTGAACTCTTCAAAGACGAAGTCCGATTGATCGGGGCCCAGCTCGGCGTGCCCGAACAGCTTCTTCACCGCCATCCCTTTCCTGGTCCCGGATTGGCGGTGAGAATCGTTGGCGAAATTACTGAAGATCGTCTGCGTCTGGTGCGCGCGGCGGATCGAATCTTCGATGAAGAGCTGCGTCGAGCCGAAATGTACGCCGCCGTCTGGCAAGCGTTCGCCGTCTTGCTCCCCGTCTCGAGCGTCGGCGTAATGGGCGATGAACGCACCTATGAACAAGTCATCGCGATCCGCGCCGTGACCAGCGTCGACGGCATGACCGCCGACTGGGCCCGCCTGCCTCACGACCTGCTCGCGCGAGTTTCTGCCCGCATCGTCTCAGAAGTTAAAGGCGTCAACCGCGTCGTCTACGACATCAGCTCAAAGCCACCGAGTACGATTGAGTGGGAATAGCCTGGGAGCGCGGACGTCCTCGTCCGCATTCGCACCGGGGCAGTAGCCCGACCGTGAGGGAGGGCGTAGCTTTCGCGCAGGCCTGAGCGCAGCGTGTCAGTACCCGGAGCGGTAGCGACGGGATCAGCACGCGACTCTGACGTAGCCTCTCGATCCGGTCGCTACCGCTCTCGGCACTGACCCGGTTCCGTCGCGGCGATGCCACGAATTGCCCGGGGCGGTAGCCGCCCGCACGTTAGCAAGGGCGTTTGTTGTGCCGTGATTACGCCCCCCCTGACGGTCGGGTCACTGCCCCGAAAGGCGTCAACCGCGTCGTCTAAGACATCAGCTCAAAGCCGCCTAGTACGATTGAATGGGAATGAGGGCTCGCGCTACGCAATAAAAACCTCACAACAACATCTTGTTCCCTTGATCGAGCCGCACCACGTGATATAGTCTGCGGCTGGCGCGTTTCGCCTCTACAAGTCGCGCGTTAGCCCGTCGGGTTCAGTCGCTATGCAGCAAAAGAAATTCGTCCACCTGCACCTCCACACCGACTACAGCCTGCTCGACGGCGC
>DASUTF010000081.1:0-13705 GCA_036374695.1 Pyrinomonadaceae bacterium | reverse complement strand
GTCGCCGGCCAGCGTTCCTTCCAGCAAAGCGTGATCGGTAGCGGGCTGCACAACCAACGCCGGCGCGGAGGCCGCAGCGGCAAAATCAAAATGCTTAACTGAACTTAACGCTCTCATTGCAGGCAGGCTCTTCGGGTGCTTCCACCCGCAATCCCTAATTCTCAGGATTCCTGCGGGTTTTTGCGAGCAGACATTATACACCGCTGCCTGCGACGCTCACTGGTGACACGCCTTAGCCGGCCGGGAGTTCCAAAACATGGGAAAAAGCCGCACAAGCGAGTTTGGAGGCGGGACTTGTGCCGCCAATCGAAAAAGCCGGACGAGTCCGGCTTCTAAACGAAGATTAAGGTTGGGCTTCCGAACATCTTGGGACGATCTACTCGCCCCCGCTGGCGCCATCCGGGTGCTGGAAGACCGAATCATCCGTCTTAACGCCGTATGTGATGGTCATTACGCGCGTTTCCGTCGATTGCTTGCCGTCCACGTACACTACCGTGCGGTAGGGCACAAGCGTGCTTTGCGCGTAACGGTAATCGTAGAAACGCTTCATGAATTTGACCGGTGTGGCTGCGGGCACCGCCTCTTCGTATTCCAGCCAGAGCACGCGCAGGGATTTGACGCTAATGAAGTAACGCGTCTTGTTATTCGCTTTATCGATGAGGTCAATGACGTAGAGATCGATTCCCTGCTGTTTATCTTTACCGGCCGAGGCCAGCTTCGAATCGTTTTCTTTGTAACGCAGCAGCGCCTCGATGCTGTGTGTTTGCTGCGATAGGAATTCGGCCGTGGTCTCCGCGCGCGGGGTAAATGGCGAGCCATTGATGATGCCAAAGATGCGATCGCCGTTCTTGACCAGTGTGAACTCGGTTTGAGCAGTCTTCTGATCGAGCCTGATCTTGTCCTTCTCGAACTTGTCGCCCGCGATGAACCGGCGTTGGTATCGGACTTCTTCAGAGCGGCCTTCCGAAGTCATCCGCGAAAGGCGCCCATTTTCCAGGCCGGTTTTGCGGACCTGCGCCAGACCCGGTCGTGTGCCGGCAACGATAATGACGCTTTCGACGATTTGTTCAGCCGTAAACTCTTTCTGCGCGATCACGGTCGCGGGCGCAAAAAAAATCGCGCCCAGTGCCAGCGCGGCAACGACGCTCGAAATGATTGATTGAGGGAATTTCTTGCGATTCATACCTATTTTTCAGTCCCGACTCTTATCCAACTCCGCTCAGCTTTTGGGCGGGGCGGATTGTAGCACAGCGAACCTCCGACACGGATGCGAGCCAAACGGATAGATGCGCGGGACAAACTCGTTGGATGTCCCAGGTTTGACAATAAGGTCGCCCGAAGTTACGTTGTTTTCGCTTCCGAAAAATCAAAATTTGACGTGAATGGCAGTGCAATCTGCGAAAAGGCGCGGGCCTTCACGTGTTTGGAGTCGAGAACTTCATGAAACGTGTAGGCATTCTAGTGGGCCGGGAAAAGACGTTTCCCGAGGCATTGATCCGTAACATCAACGAGCGCAGCCAGGGCGCGGTCAAGGCTGAGTACCTGGTGCTCGGGGGCGTCCGGCACGACGATCCGCCACCCTATGATCTCGTGATCGATCGCATCTCGCACGAGGTGCCCTTTTATCGCGCCACGCTGAAGCGTTTGGCGCTCGAAGGGACGTTCATCGTCAACAATCCGTTTTGGTGGTCGGCCGACGACAAGTTCTTCAATTATTCGCTGGCGATGAAACTTGGCGTGGCTGTTCCGAAGACGGTTTTGCTGCCGCAGAAGGACTACATTCCGGGCATCGTCAGCGAGAGTCTGCGCAACCTGGAATTCCCGCTCGACTGGCAAGCCATTATCGATTACGTCGGTTTTCCGGCGTTCCTGAAACCTTTCGATGGCGGCGGCTGGAAGAATGTTTCGAAGGTCAACTCGATCGAGGAACTGATTCACGAATACGACCAAACCGGAACGCTTTGCATGACCCTGCAAGCCGCCGTCGATTTCGAACAGTTCGTGCGCTGCTACTGCATCGGCCAGGAAGACGTGATGATCATGCCCTACGATCCGCGCAAGCCTTACCTTTCCGGCGAGCAGTACGTCTATGATCCGAATTACCTTTCGCCGGAACTTAATGCGCGCGTAACGCGTGACGTACGGACGCTTTGCTCGGCGCTGGGCTATGACATCAACACGGTGGAGTTCGCGATCCAGGGCGGCATTCCATACGCGATCGATTTCATGAATCCGGCTCCGGACGCTGAACTGGCATCAGTCGGCGAGTTCTATCACAACTGGGTGACTGAAGCAGTTACGAAGTTGGTATTTAAGCGCCTGAGCGAGCCGGTTGAGCGGCCGCAGTATCGCTGGGATGCTCTGTTGAATCCGCCACCGAGAAAGCTGGATGCCGTCGCGTCGGCGTCCGAACAAGCCGGCCGCACGGTGAAGCCGAAGCCTGAGAAGAAATCTACGAAGGCCCGCGGGGCTCAGAAGTAACGGACTGGAGCGCAACCGTCTCGGTTGCGGCCAAAAAGATCACTGAGCAAGCGAGGACGCTTGCGCTCCAGTCACACGCTCACATCTCGGCCCCGCCGGCGCGCCAAAAATTTCCGCACGACCAAAGCGCCCGACCAGCCGATGATCGAGGACGACGCCAGGGCCCAGCCGGCGCCGGCCACAAGCTGATCGAGAAATGACCCGGCCAGCGCGACGAACAACGCCGCAAAGCTGACTCGCGCGGAAAACTGCTGGACTCTTCCGGCGCTCTCAAGCCAATTCATCCGCCGCAACTCAGAAGACAAATAGTCATCATCGTCGTTGAGACGCGAATAGTAGTCGCCTTCGGTGCGCGCCATCCGCCTGGTCGCGGCATCGGGCGCAACGCGCGCCGCGTCTCGGTAATGATGAATGACATGGGCGAGCTTCCCGTCCCCCAAAGCAATCTCTGCCAGTCCCAAATTGGCGCGAAACGCGTCCCGGTCGATTTCAATCGCGGAACGAAATGCCTTTGCGGCACGTGCCGGCTGTCCGAATTCCGAGAAGCTTTCACCGACGCGCTCGGCCAAACGTGCGTCTGCGCCTCCGCGCCGCAGAGACAGCTTCAGTGCGGCGCCCGCGCGTGCCAGCAAACGCGCATCGCTAAAAGCGGAAGCTTGCGACCGCAGCAGCCGCGCAAATTCGTAAATCAGGTGTGGATCATGCGGCGCCAGATGAAGAGCGCGCCGAAATGCCTCAGCCGATTCACGCAAACGGCCCGCGACGCGCAGCCGGTTGGCAATGGCGCGAAGCATTTGCCCGCGTTCGACTTCGTCATCAATTGCACCAGAGGGGTTCGCGACGCGGTTCTCAATTCGGTGCCGCGCGTTTTCGTCAGCATTTTCGAGCACGGCCGGTGTGGCAATCCCCAGCCGATTCACCTGCTCGTGAAGTTCTTTCGGATCGCACAGGTAGTCGCGCAGTTCGCAGGCGCGCGCGTCCAGCTTCTCCTCGGCAATCCGCGGAAAGAGCGCGCTAACCATTTCGCGGAACTTGCGGCCGCCGCTCGCGAAAATAAAGTTCCTGCCTTTGCCGCTGATCTCAATTCGGTAACGATAGCGAACCACACCACCGCGACGCAGCGTGCGCACGGCCGCGACTTCGACGCGCTCGATCTCGTCAACAGTAAGTTTTGGTCGCCGGCCGCGTGCGAGGCGCTCAAACAGCGGCAGCAGCCCTGAACGAAGCAGAGTAAAGCCGTCGAAATATAGCCGGTCAGTCGCCACGATTACCGGAATCACAATCCACGCAGACGCCGCCACGATCAATGCGGCCAAATCCCTGTCGGTTCGCAGCAGAATGACCGAGATAAATGTCAGCAGGGCGGCAAACGCGAAGTAGCCCGCCGGGGACACGCGAATGCTAGCCATCGAGTCGCGGTTCGCCGCCGCACCGCGAGTGCTCGGAGTATCGCGCAGCGTTTCGAGAAGCTGTTTCTGGGTTAGTTCGTTCATTCCCTGCCTTTACTTAGACGCGCATTCGACCGGCACGTTCAGAGAAAAAGTGCCGCGAGTTGCGCCAGGTTCAGTGTAACGCAGGTCGGCGATTTGAACGATGGTCTGGCTGACGCAGTCCTCGTCCTGCACCCGGGCGATGGGAAAGCGCGCAAAGTTAAGCAGAATCTTCGCGTGTCGATCTTCGGCCGCCAACGCGGCGAGTTCGGCCCCGCGCCCGGTCGGTTTTTCGTAGCGTTTGAACAACGATTCCGGAGAATTGTGTTCATAGCCGTTCAAACTTGGGGGCGGGCTGGGTGAAGGGTCTGGTGAATTACGCTGGTAGCCGTTCACGATTGCCGGCGATCTGGCTGCAGAGTCAGTGAGGCTGACAAAGTATCGATAGATCGCGCGGTCCGTTTCCGCCACGCATGACCAACGCAGGGGATTGGCGAGCGTCGGCATCGCCGCTACTTTTAAAACACGTTCGTTGATAGTGCCCGCAGAGCGGGCAGCAAGGTCACGTGCATGATTGAGTGCCGCACGATGTGCGAACCCCAGCGTTACCCAGTAAATAACCAGTGCGGCGAGGGCGACACCGGCAATCACACTTTCGCGACCCCGACTGAGTTTGAGAACGCGCACCAGGACTAGAATAACAACGCCCACCAGCAGCACCACACGCGCGACGTTGATGCCGGCAAGACTGGGGTCGGGGCGCGAAGCCACCAGAAAAGTTAGGGCCACAAATCCGGTCGCCAGCAGCGCCCACGGAACCATCCTTTGCCCGCCCGCTCGCGTTGCCAGAAACGCCGCGCCGCCGATCAGCAGCAAAATGTAAGGATCGACGATGAACACGAGATCGCCGTAAAACCAGCGGCCGCTCCAGGGCAGAAACGGTCGCACGCCGTAGTTATTAGTCCAATCCATCAACGGATGGGTAGCCGTCACAATCAGCGAAGCGAGCAACAGTCCGCGATAGCGCGTCCGCGGTCGCGTGCCACGGAACCGAGCAACGACGCGCTCGCCCGCCCAGATGATCGCCGGCACGATGAACGCGAGCGCAATCATACCGACGATTGAGTGGGTTATGCCCCGGTGGTGATGCAGGTAATCCCAACGGTCGCTGACGAAGCCAACCACGACATCCGAGTCAGGACTGTTTGCCGCGAGCATGCACACGGTCGTCGCTAAGGGCGACAGCCGCTCGAGTCCCGCTTTCGCAGCGGTCAATCCGACCAGTGTGTGGGTAAATGGATCCATGGCTGAAGGTCAATGACTGGAGCGCAAGCGTCCTCGCTTGCTTTCTTCATCGTTCGCCAAGCCACGCAAGCGAGGACGCTTGCGCTCCAGTCAGTTCACGAATCTTAACGGGATGAGAGGATCACAGGGTAAGATCCATCGGCGGAGGGGCCGGCAATTGTTTGTGTCGCTCGGGATCAATTCGGAGGAGCTCGCGAACGGCGGCGCGTGCGGCCGCCGACTCGGGAATCGGCTTGCCGTCTTTGTCTTTCGCGCTTCGCGCGGCCGAGACCATATTGAAGAGCAGATCGGCAGCTTCCTTTTTCTTGCCTTGCTTATCGTAAACCAGCGCCAGCCGCAGGTTCGCGGAGTCGGGCGTCACGATTGTCGCGTTTTGTCTCGCCAGGTCGGCATACATCGCCGCCGCTTCATCCAGCTTTCCGTCGGCTTCTTTCTTCTGCGCGAGGGCGAACTTCGCCAGCACTGCCACCTCACCGCTCCCGTTACTCAGATTCTGCAGCTCGGCGACGCCACGCTCGGGCTCTGTCACCAGGAGGTTACGGGCGATGAACAGTTGCGCCTGGCTGCGATACGGATCGCCGTACTTGGCCACGACTTTCTGAAATTCTTCGATGGCGCGCCGGGCTCGTTCCTGTTCAGTGCTGAAAACCGGATCTTTCGAATTTGGTGGCGGGGCCGGGTTAATTTCCGCCCGGGCGATCGCGATGGCGCGACCCATGGCGGCTTCCGCCTCGTCCGCTCGTTTCTGCCGCCAACGATAAATCCCGTACGCCGCCGCGGCTACGACGACCACCGCCAACAGCACATAAAGCACCTGCCGGCCCCGCCCCGCAGTACGGGTCGCCAGCCGGTCGGCAAGCAGCATCGTGGTGTCGCGAAACTTATCGTGCTTCAGCTCGCGGGCGCGCTTCTTTTTGTATTTAGCCAAACAATTTCCTCTTGCAAGTTCGCACGGTGACGCGCGTTCAAAAATGTGTATGATCGCAGAAACAGCGAATTTAACGGCGGGTCTGGTGGATGTCAAGCAGGCGCCGGTCGCAACTTTCGCCCAGCCTGCGTCATCAAAGTAGCCGGCAGAACGTAGTAATTTGGACAATGTCCGATAGGGAACAAAACATCGGCCCAGGGAGTCTAAGGGAACGTCGGCACGAACAAGCGCGGTCGAACGGTTTAAAGCTTGTCGCGCCAGACGGAGCCGTTGGGGGTTTAGCGTGAGCTACGGAGAGCAAATCGCCCTTCGCACCCAAGCGGAGTTGAAGGAAGTTGCGTCGGCAGCTTTAGTCGGTGTCCGTTCGACCGCGGAAGACCTGTTCCTTGAAAGACCGGAAGACCTGTTCCTTGAAAGATTGAAGCGTGGCGAGGCCGCCGCGTTCGAACAGTTGGTCGCGGAAAGAACCGGCGATATCTACGCGCTGCTTTATCGCCTGACCAGCGACGCCGAAGAGGCTCGGGACCTGACGCAGGAAACGTTTTTAAGAGCTTTCCAGGCGATTGCCAAATTCCGCGGTGACGCGGATTTGAAAACCTGGCTGTACCGGATCGCAATCAACCAGGCACGAAATCGCTGGCGATGGTGGCGCAGGAGAAGGCGCGATGCGACCGTTTCGCTGGACGCGCCTATCGGCGAACGAGAACAGACGATAGCTACGCGCCTGGAAGACGGCAACGCCTCCAACCCTGAACAGGAAACGCTCGCGCACGAGCGCGAGAACCAGTTGCGCGAGGCTTTGCAGAGTTTGCGTAGCGCTTATCGAGAAGCTGTAGTGCTGCGAGATGTCGAAGGCTTGACGTACGAAGAGATTGCGGCGGCGCTGCAAATCAACATCGGGACCGTAAAGTCCCGGCTGGCGCGAGGACGCCTGGAGCTGCGGCGCAAGTTGGAAGGTTCTTTGTAAATCTAACTCGGTACGCATGCCTCCGGCATGCTGCACGCCAGAGGCGTGCGTACCGAAAGTGAATGGTTGGCCCGCCCCGGTTTCACGGAGAACCGGTGCCAAAAGGGTCGAAGTGACGGCTCGGCGGGAAGGCCGATTCGGAAGTGTGAAGAGTGAGTTTGAAAACGTGGCTAGCAACAACACGTAAGGTTCACTCGAGCATTGATGAATCGTTAAGTGCCAATTTGCAGAGCCGGCGTTGCTCCAGGGAAGAGCAGCCGGGGTTGGCCAGCCATTCACGAACATTGCAGATTGCCGATTGTCGATTGCCGATTTTAGGAATCGCGTCGGGCAAAGAGGCAATCGGCAATTGGCAATTGGAAATCGGCAATGAATTGTGAAGAGATTCAGGAATCGCTTTCGCTCTATTGCGATGACGGACTAGCGGATGACGAGCGCACCAGTTGCGATCGGCACCTGGAAGTCTGTCCGGTTTGCCGGGACGAGCTGGCACAGTTTCGCGCGGTGCGGGTCAGGCTGGGGACGATGTCGCGGCCTTCAGTGCCTGCTGATTTGATCCCGGTGATCCAAAATGCGGTTCGCGCTGAAGTTTCAGTCCAACGCGCGCGCCGCAACGCGCCTTTCGGCGAAGCTTTCGTCGAGTTTATTTCCGTTTGGTTGCAGCCACGGGGCATGCGCTACGCGTTTAGCTCGGTCGCGTCAATTATTCTGTTCGCGGCTGTGTTCGTCGCCATGCGGCCACACATGCTGGCGCTGAAGCAAGCCGCGACCGCGTTCGAACAATACAATGCAGTGAGCAGCAGCGGGCCATACGACATTAATCGGCCCATTACTCCGACGAATTACGCCGCGCTGCGCACGCCGTTCAATTCTGAGTCGCCTAGTCTCAATCCGAACGGCGGCCTCGCCACTTTGAATCTCGCGAACCCGCATTCACATCAGAATGAAAGCAACGATGACATGGTCGTGATCGCGGACGTGTTCAGCAACGGAACGGCCTCAGTTTCAGATGTGATGCACGCGCCGCGCGACCGCCGGATGCTGGATGATTTTCAGGCGGCGCTGAGAAACAACGCCGTGTTCGTCCCGTCTTCCTTGGACCGCCGGGCAGGAACAATGCGGGTCGTGTTTTCGATTCAGACGGTGGAAGTGCGCTACCGGAATTACTAGGTGTCAGAAGCCCGACCGTCAGGGAGGCCACCTGCGCTGCTTGCCCTCCCTAACGGTCGGGCTTCTGAAATCTTGCTTCGATAATTCCCTTCCGGTTCTTCTTGCCCAAATTCGCTGTGAGTGACGGATAGGTCTCGTGGACCGCTGGCAGTTTACCGCCGTCGATCAGCTTTTCAACCCGCTTGATGTCTCGCTCAGACGCCTCGATCTCCATAAACAATCCGAACGGCAGCTCATCAATCACGAGTTTCGCTTTGCCAACATCCCAACGCGTGCGACGTTTTTCGTAAATCAACGCGGTCGCGAAGCCGAGCGCCACCAAAATCTCGTGCGCGGCTTCCGCGTCACTGATGCGCGTCTCGCTTTCCTGCTGATGCTTGATCGGAGATTTCGTGGGAAGGCGTTGTTTGAAGGTTAGAATTGCTTCGTCATTCACCCGGCGAATTCGCATGGCGCGCTTGCCGAATTCCAGATTGCCGCCGCGATAGATTGTGTTCTCTTCGAACTCGACCTTCCCAGGCGTGTAACCCAAGCCGCGCAGTCGCTTTTCGATCGCGCGACGCTGGCCCGGGGTCAAACGATATTTTTTTTCGATCTCAAGGGGCATTAGTTACTCCGGAACAAGGCTAGCCGCGGATAAACGCGGATTCGCGCGGATCAAAACAGAGAACAAAGCGACCGGGTCAGAAGATCAAGGATCGTGAACCTGCCTTTTTGCGTTCTGATCCGCGTTGATCTGCGTAAATCCGCGGCTAATTCTACGCTTGCCGTATCCAGCGCAACACCTCCGGAATGGTTGCTTTCTTCCCGTACATCAACATCCCGACGCGATAAATCCGCGACGCCAACCAAATCAGTCCGATGACGGTGGCGAATCCGATCCCAAGCGACAGAATGATTTGCCAGGCCGGCGGCGTCTCAGTCGTGATGCGCACCATCATCGTGATGGGCGCGAGGAACGGAAACATTGAAGCCCAAAAGGCCAGCGACGAATTAGGGCTGCGAATGATCGGAAAGACAAAATAGAAACCGGCGACCAGCATCAGCACTATCGGCATCGCGAGCTGACCACCTTCCTGCGTGGTCGTTACCATCGAGCCAACCAGCGCGTACACCGTCGCATAGATAAAATAACCAAGCAGAAAGTACAGAACGAAGTAGACAAACATGATCGGCGGCACATGCGGCAGATTCACCGACGAGCTTCCACCCATCATGCCGGCGCCGAACCCGGCAAACGCCAGTAGCGCCAGACCCCAGATACCGAGCTGCGTCAGCGCCACCAGCGACACGCCCACCAGTTTGCCCATCATTAACGGAAACGATCTCATCGACGAAAACAGAATCTCTGCGATGCGAGTTTCCTTCTCTTCGATAACAGCACCCAAAACAATTTGGCCGTACATCAGCACGCTGATGTAAATGAGCATGCCGAAGGAAAAGACGACCATGAAGCCGCTGCCGGAAACTTTCTCTTCGCCGCTGGCACTGATTTTCGTGCTGTTTAAGGTCACCCGCCGGCTGGCTTCGCGCAACACGCGCTGATCGATCTTGTTTTCCGCCAGTCGCTCTTCGCGCACCGCGCGACTCAAGCGTTCCGCGACGGTGCCGCGCGTAAAGATGTCACCGGTATTTCGGCCATAGAATTCTGCCCTTCCGGCAGTGAGAATGTCCGGCGGGATGACAACGTAACCATCGAGCTCGCTGCGGCGGACGCGCTCATTCAATTGCCGCTTAACTTCCTCAAGCGACCGTCCGTCGAGCGTAACCTGCTCAGCCTCAAAGCGTGCGTTGCTGAGTTCAGAGGTGCGCTGTGCGCGATCCTGTTGGTTCGAGTTCGCGGCTGCGCCCGAATTGGAAATCGCGGCATCATCGTCGTCATCTTCGGTGTGCGTCAAAGCTTCGCGGAAGCGATCGTAAATCTTTCCGGTCTGGTCAATGACCGCCAGACGTGTCGCGTTGCCGACATTGATGCCGGCGATGTACACCGGTACCACTGTGAACAGTGCCAGCATCACCGGCCCGAGCACCGTCGCGACGATGAAGAACTTTGTGCGCACACGCTGAAGGTATTCGCGTTTGATGACGGCGAAAAACTTTCTCATGACTCACGGACCTTGGCGATGAAAATGTCGTGCAGGCTGGGCTCAGCCAATTCGAATTTGTTGATCACCGCGCCACTCGCGACCAGGCGTTTGAGCAGGGTTTGCGCATCTGCGCCCGGCGCGAGCAAGACTTCAAGATCGTCGCCCCTCTCGCGAATGTTCGCGACCAGGGACGGGTCTTCCAGCGCACCCTCGCCGCCGGCAAACTGAAGCTCCACCGCATTACGCGAAAAGCTGCGACGAATATCACGCAGCTTTCCATCCAGGACTTTATGCGCGCGATTGATCATACAGACGTCGTCGCACAGCTTTTCGGCAATTTCCATCTGGTGCGTCGAAAGAATGATTGTCTTTCCTTCAGCCTTCTTCTCCAGAATCGTTTGTTTCATCAGTTCAACATTCACCGGGTCCAGTCCGGAGAACGGCTCGTCCAGAATCAGCAGATCCGGATCGTGAACCACGGCGGTGATGAACTGCACTTTCTGCTGCATGCCCTTGGACAGGTCTTTTGCGCGTTTGTTTTTCCAGTCAGTCAATTGCAGCTTGGCCAGCCACCTGTTGATGCGTTCATCAGCGTCCTTGCCCCGCACGTCCTTGAGTTCGGCAAAGAAGCGCAACTGCTCGCCAACCTTCATCTTCCGGTAGAGCCCGCGTTCTTCCGGCAGATAGCCGATCCGATCCTGAAGTTTCGAGCTCATCGGTTGGCCGAATAGTTCGATACCTCCCGAATCGGGCACGGTGATGTTGACGATCATCCGAATGGTCGTGGTTTTGCCCGCACCGTTCGGACCGATCAGTCCGAAGACGCGCCCGCTATGGACCCGGAGACTCAGGTCGTTGACCGCCGTGAAGTCGCCGAACCTTTTCGTGACGTGGTCAACAATCAGAGTAGGTACGTCGCTCATGAGGGGTTCGTGAAATCAATGCTCGATGCGGAATGCCGAATAGGTGCCCGTCGGATCGAGATGCAGTTCTTCGACGCCCGCAACGCGGCCAAAGCGCGGGCCGGCCGCGAGGTCGTGCTTGAAAGCTTCGACTTGCGCCGGCGAACCTTCGACGAGGGCCTCCACGCGGCCATCAGACAGATTCTTCACGTATCCCACAACCTGGTGCCGCGCCGCCGCGCGTTGCGCGAAGAAGCGATAGCCGACGCCCTGCACATCGCCGCTGATCAGGAAGCGCCGGGCTACCTTGCCAGGATTTGTCGAGACATCAAACTGCATTTCGAAACTCCGTGTGCGTGTTCACCATTACCGCAAAATTGACGGCGATAGTCTAGCGGCGAAGGTTGCGGTACGCACGCTTCCAGCGTGCTATTGATGAAGAACCGAGCACGCCAGAGGCGTGCGTACCCTCGATCATTTCAGTTCAACGATCGCGATACCACCGGCGGGAATTGTAATCTGCACGTTTGCCCCGTCTTTCAAAGGAAGCTTCGCATCGGTCAGCCACTCAGTTGCGGTCGTGACTTTCTGATTTCGCAGACCCACAACAACGTTCGCCACCGCCGATCGATCAACTTGCGCCAGACCCTGCTGCTGCTTAAAAACGCCGTTGTCATTGAAGAGCGTCACGACCCAGCCGTTCGCATTTCGATTGACGAGATATTCGACGTCCCCTTCGACTCGCACCGGCGTCGCGTCGGAAAAAAGATGCGCGAGAAGATGCGCCGCGAACGGGGTCATCCTTTCGTCTTCGCCCAGCAAGTCCGGCACAGCAACAAAGATGACCCGACCGCGGCCAATCTTGTTCGACGTCACTAAGGGATCTCCGTTAGGCGCCGTCATCAGTACCTGGGCGCTTGTGGGGCTGACTCGTTCGTAACGAAACATCTGTCCACTCAGATCCGTCTGCGCGTCGAGGGCGCACTTCGCGTTATCGGCTTCCGTAGTCGCATTGCTCATGCGAATGCCCAGCAGGCTCTCGGGTAAACCTTTGACCTGAGCCGCGTTCACAACCACTACGCCGCCTTTTCGCACATAGTCAGCGAGTCGCTCAGGCCACCCCTTTGTCCAGTTCACTTCACCCCCCACGACGACGGCGCGGTAATTGTCGATCGCTTCTTTCTGCGTGTCGGATGCAACCAGGACGTCGAAAATGTTCCCGAAGATGCCCGGCACAAACGCCTGTCGCTCGCCGCTGGCCGGTTCGCCTTCGCGCACGAGTCCCGGGTAGTACGCGGCGCCGAACAATTGGCGCAACGCGTGATCGCTACGATTGATTTGAGAAACGCCGAACACCCAATGCGGATAATCGGTCATGTCCCAGCCGTGCGCCGGGTCGAGCAGAAACGCGATCGGCGTGTAAGGTGCGCCGCGGTCAGGATGCCTCTCGGCAAACCGAATGAATTCGTTGGTAATGCGGCCGAGCGGATTCAATTGAAACGGATGATCGCCGGGGCCGGGCTTAAAAAACTGATCGTAGCCTTGTTCGAGATACATCGCGGACGCGCCGGACATGTAATACAGGTAGTAACTCTTCCGGTACCACGACAGCGACGGCCCCATCGTGGCGCCGTAGCGCGAATGGAAGAACTGATCGGGCCCGCCGAAATTCTGCGTCTTCGTAAAGGTGGTGGCCGAGTCGCCAAAGTTCGGCGCGTGATAATACAAAAATGCGCCGCCAAACTGTCGCGTCGCGCCGCGCGTGAAAGCAGTGCGCATCGCGAACATGGGTTGCACCGCTGCCGTTTCGACTCCCAAAAGCCGCACGCCCCAACGGCTGAGCGCGTGCGCGAACGAAGTGCTGGACGTTGATTGGGCCGGAATCAGCTTGTCCCACATCGGGCCGGCCTGGCCCTTGAAAGTCGCGCCCCACTTGCGCGCCAGCGCATCGCTGTAAAAACCACGTAAACCTTCAAGCATCTGAGCGCGCGTCATCTCAGGCGTCAGCTTCAGATGCTTTGGCGCTTCGTCCCAAACGTAGCCGACGCTCTCGCCGGACACCCAACCGAGAAACTGATCGCGCAATTCACCATTCAAGAGGGTCCACGCAGCCTGCGCCTCGGCTTCAGACGCGAAGGTAGCCGCGCCGTAATTGATCAAAATCGCAAAGGGCGATCGTGTTTCTTGAAGATACCGGCGAAACGAGCTGCCTTCTTTCAGAAACTGGGGTGCATCGTTGATGTAGATGACCGGCACAATGAATTTTGAATCGAAGATGGGAACGTCACGCTTGCCGGAATAGGTCTTGACGAATTCATTGATTGGCTCGGCGTGGAACGGATAGAGCGGACGCTGATCGGCGGGCTTGTCATAAAGCGACCAAAACTCTTTGCTGATGTTCCAGGGCATCACGAAGTCTCGCCCGGCAACTTTTG
>DASUTF010000080.1:0-5480 GCA_036374695.1 Pyrinomonadaceae bacterium | reverse complement strand
CTGCTGCACCGCAGTCCGCGTCTGCAAAGGCTTGCCGACAGCCTGGTACTTTCAAACATCGCGCATCGTCCCGCGCGTACCGCGGTCAGCATCGCGGGAATAGCGCTGGGTGTGTTGCTGGTTGTGTTCACTGTCGGTCTGGCGCACGGGGTTTTGCGTGAGCGGGGCCGGCGCGAAGCAAAGATCGGCGCCGAGATTCTTCTGCGCCCGGCCGGAACGCTTGGACTAAGCGGCGCGCAGTCGTTCACGATCCCCGTCGCTCATGCAGACGAACTCCGGCGCGTCGAAGGCGTGCGCACGGCAGTGCCGATCGGCCAGAGCCTCGATCGCAGCGACAGCGGCTTTGGCTCGCGTTTGATCGAAGGCATTCCGTTCGCCGAGTATGCGGCGCTAACCGGACTTCAGATTCGTGAAGGAAGAGGGCTCGATAAAGGCGACGAAGTCATCGTCGATGCCACCTGGCAGAACGATAATCAGGCGCAGGTCGGCTCAACAATTACGCTTTACGAACGGCCGTTTCGCATCGTCGGAGTTTACGAGCCGCCGGGCGGCGCGCGTCTGAAGATTCCGCTGACGACGCTGCAGGACCAGGTCGGCAGCGAGAACCGCTGCAACGCGATTCTGATCGCCTGCAACGATCCAGCGCTTCAGGAACAGGTCGCCGCGCGTATTAAAGAAACGTTTCCCGACGATCAGATCATCTTCACCCGCGACCTGCCCGAGATTTATCTGTCCAGCGTGCCCGCGCTGAACATTTTTCTGAAAGTCGTCATTGGCGTCGCGGCGACGATCAGCACGCTCGTGATTCTGCTGGCGATGTACACCACCGTGACTGAGCGCACGCGGCAAATTGGCATTCTCAAATCGCTCGGCATGTCGAAAGCTTCTATTGCCTGGGTCATTGAGCAGGAAGCAATTCTCGTCAGCGTGCTCGGCGTTTTCTTCGGGGTAGTTCTCACGCTGCTGCTGCGCGTGACCGTGATGCGGTCCACGTCTCTGGTCGTGGACATCGAACCAAAGTGGATCGCGATCTCGCTGGTCGTTGGTTTAATCGGCGGCTCAATCGGCGCGCTCTATCCCGCCTTGCGCGCCGCGCGCCAGGATGCGGTTGATGCGTTGAGTTATGAGTGAGGTCCGGATCCAGCAAGTGAGGTTCGGCCACTCGCAAGAACGAATCGGCGGCATAATAAATCGGTGGGGCCTACCTTCTTAGGAACTCAAACCAAAAATAAACGTAAGAGCTTATTCAGCAAGTGCTTTGTTTCCATCTTGTTTTGTACCGGAGTTAATAATGAAGTTTCTAAGCGTGCTGTTGTTAGTTTTGGGCCTGGCTGCAGTTTGTGTTGCCCAACGCGTGACCGAATCTGCCTCTAAACAAATTCAGGCCGCCACTCCGGCATTGCTCGAGCGCGCAAGGGAAGCGGGGTTGTCCGTCGTGCTGATCGAGGACTGCTCTGCGACCTGGCACGGCGACTTCGGCATGGCAGACAAGGCGCAGCAGAGGCGTGTCGATCCCGCCACGCTGTTTCAGTTCGGCTCTATGTCTAAAACAATCACTGCCTGGGCAATCATGACACTGGTCCAGGAAGGCAAGGTTGATCTGGATGCGCCCGTAAACAAATACCTCAAGTCCTGGAAACTTAAGTCAACGGGATTCGATCCGGCGGAGGTGACGGTGCGGCGTATACTGCACCACGCAGCCGGACTCTCGATACCCTCGGTGAGCGGAGTGAACTTTGGCGAGCCGCTGCCTTCGCTGGTGGACGAGCTGGCCGGTGTGGGGTCGAGTAAAACGTCTTTGACGATCACCGAAAAGCCGGGAACCAAGTACAACTACTCAGGAGGCGGCTACGCGCTCCTGCAATTGTTGATAGAGGACATGACTGGTTCGAGCTTTGAAGCATATGTCCGCAAGAAAATCTTCAAGCCGTTGCGCATGACAACGGCCACCTTCGCGCCCGACCAGAAAACTCTTCGCAAGACGGCGACGCCGTACAACAAAGAGGGCGAACCTTTATCCTTTCGTCTCTTCAGCGCCGCAGGCGCCGCAGGTTTGTACGCCACTGTGGACGACTATGCAAGGTTCGTGATCGCGCAATGCGCAGCCGATAACAAAGTACTCAAGAAATCTTTGCTGACATCCATGTTCCAAGGTGATGCCGTAACTCCACGATACGGTTTAGGCTATGAGCTCCTGCCAAAGCTTACTGACAACCCTATTATTTCGCACTCGGGTTCGAACCTCGGCTGGAAAGCCAACTTTATCCTCTTTCCGACCGAGGGTGTGGGTATTGTAGTTGCGACCAATAGCGATATGGGTGAAGCGCGAAAGAAGATCATTAGCATCTGGCGTGACGCCGTGATCGCGAAGTATAAGCCGGCGCCTAAACCATAGTGCATGTTCTCGCGCATCGGTAGGGCGAGGCCGCGCGCAACAAAAAGTTGCAGGTGAGCCGCGATTGCTTGCCCTCCACGGAAGTCTTTAGCTTCTCAGATTCACGCTGAACGCGCGCCCAAGTGAACTCTAACGTTCGGCCGCTTCAGATTGTTGAAAACCCTAAACTCGATCGCTTCGTATTAACCTTGCGATGCTATTCCAGCAATCGTTCAAGTTGGGATCAAAATGTCTTCCTAGCGGAGGGGAAATGAATCATAAAAAATCCATCTGTGGAGCGATGGCCGTTACGCTGGTCCTGTTCTTAGCTTTGGCTGGACGCGCTCAGGTAACGGCGATCAAAGCAGGAAAGTTAGTTGATCCCGACACCGGAACCACAGCCCTCAATCAAATCATTCTCGTTGAAGGCAAAAAGATTAAATCCATCGGCACAAATTTACAGGTTCCGCCCGGCGCGACTGTGATCGATTTGTCGGGTTTTACCGTCTTGCCCGGACTTTTTGACGCGCATTCACACTTGTGTCAGATGACCACACCCGACAACCGCGATTTGTTCACCACGGACATCAAACAGACGACAAGTTACCGGGCCATCATTGGCGTGATGACCGCCAGGGAAATGCTCGAATCAGGGTTCACCACAGTGCGTGATGTCGGCAACAACGGTAACTACGCGGATGTCTCTTTGCGTCTGGCTATCGAAAACGGAATCGTTCCCGGTCCGACAATGATTAATGCCGGACGAATCATCGCGCCTTTCGGCGGACAGTATCATTTACAACCCGAGCGTAAGGAACTTGGCAACCCGGAATATCTTTTCGCCGACACGCGTGATGAAATGCGAAAAGCAATCCGCGAGAACGTTCACTTTGGCGCTTTGGTTATCAAGATTGTGGTGGACGACCAAAGGTATATTTATTCGGTTGATGACATAAAATTCATTGTCGAAGAAGCTCGCAACGCTGGCGTAAGGGTCGCGGCGCACTGTCTCACCGAGCAGGGCGCGCGGAATGCTGCGCTTGGTGGCGTCGCTTCCATCGAACATGGTTTCCGGATGTCGGATGAAGCTTTGCAACTGGCCAGGCAGAACAATGTGGTTCTAGTCGGCACCGATTTCACCGTTCCGGCCGCAGAAGCGTTAGGACTCGACAAAAGAACGGCTGGGTTATTCCACGGTATTTTTATTGACCGTCTAAAACGGGCTCACAAAATCGGCGTAACGATGGCGTTCGGCACAGACGCTTTTGCCCAGGTTGAAGGACAAACACGCGGAACAGTGGCTATGTCTTTCATCGATAGTTTCGTTGAAGCAGGTATCCCCGCCAAAGATACTTTGAAGATCATGACTACTAACGCGGCGCGTCTGCTCGGCGTAGATAAGCAGCGAGGGGCAATCAAGGTCGGGCTGGCTGCCGATATAATCGCCACGCCGGGGAACCCACTTGAAGACATCCAAACTCTGAAAAAGGTTTCTTTCGTGATGAAGGACGGCAAAGTATTCAATCAAGCAAAGTAATCTCTATACTTGTTTGTTCCCGTGCGCGGAACTTGTGCCGAAAATAATCGCTGCCCTCAGCGATCAATAGTAGGAAAACATCGCCATGGATCGAGCGCGAGCACGTCGGATCCAGATCGTAAAGCAGCGTCTTCTGCGCAGAGGCATGCCACGACTCCAGGTCGCGGCAATTCTTTTGTTCACGGGACTGGCGGGCTTCCTCACCTCTTTTCTCCTTCTCCACTTAGGTCTTTCGCGGATGTGGCTGCGTTACCCGATCGCCGCAATAGTTGCTTATTGCGCGTTCCTCCTGATTTTGTATTTGTGGCTTTGGTTGCGACGTGGGGGCAAGTTGGATCCCAGTTTCGATGCACCCGGCCTCGAGTTAATTCCCGATGCAATACCCGCCGGCAGCGAGAGCTTCAAGTTCGGGGGCGGCGGAAATTTTGGAGGCGCCGGCGCCGGCGGAAGTTGGGGAGAGAGTGGGCCGGCCGCTGCGCGTGTGTCGGCCGATTCTGTCGTTGACGCCTCGGGTTTTGGCGTCGATATCGACGAAGCCTGGCCAGTCGCGTTGGCGATTGTAGTGCTGCTCGGCGGACTTGTAGCGTCGTTCTACATAATTTACATTGCCCCCGCGTTGTTGGCAGAGATCATCGTTGATGGAATCTTGATGGCGGGGTTATACAAGCGACTGAAACAGGTCGAGCGAAGGCACTGGTTGCAGGGAGCGCTCCGTCAAACGGTACTGCCCGCCATCGTTGTGGCGACCTTTCTGACAATCGCTGGGTACGCGATGCAAAAGGCCGCTCCTGGCGCCCAATCAATCGGCGATTTTTGGAAGTGGCTGGTTGAGTGAGCGTGTGAAATTATTGTAGTAGTAGATAAGGAGAAGCTCATGGTCACCATTCGAGTTAGCCAACTTTCACTGCTGCTGACTGTTTTTGTTTTGGGGATACCAGCCGTGGCGGGTCAGACTCCGGCGAACGTTGCCCCAACTGATACGTCCTCTGACGAGGTGGCCAAACAAATCGGCATGCTCCGAACGTCGGTGCAGTCGCTCGACGCAACCCTTAACGACATCGCCGATAAGCTGATTCCCGTATTCAACAAAGCGAAGGACGCCGCGGCCGAAGCGCGAGGGCGAATCTCCAGCAGCTTTACTCTGCTGGTGCAGGCCGAGCAGCGAGCCGAGATGTTGCGGCGGAACCTTCTGGAGTTGATCGAAAAGGAAACCCTCTATCGCACCCGCATCACGCAAATCGACGAAGACATGCGCCCCGAAAACGTCGAACGGACCTTGAACCCTTACGGGACCACGCGGACCACCGAATTACGCGACACGCGTCGCCGCGTGCTGGAAACCGACCGGCGCGGCCACGTTGCGTTGCTCGCTTTGACCACTGAAAACCGTACCCGCCTTGATGAAGAAGTTCGCCAGGCTGACGCGCTGGTGCTGAGACTACGACAGCGGCTTTATCCCTTAATCGAGAAAGAGGTCGACAAGCTCACTCCTCAACCGTGACTTCGATCTGCTTTCGCGTGCCAGGTTGATTGTTCGCCCCCCTTCGGTACAATTACGGTTCAACCTTT
>DASUTF010000079.1:0-14091 GCA_036374695.1 Pyrinomonadaceae bacterium | reverse complement strand
AATGGCACGATTGAGAAACTTAAGCGTGCATGGCCCTTTGCTGACCCGCCGGCGGGACCGAATCCGCGTTCGGTCAATGACAACCGTTAATTGATTTGGAGTGTTTTCAGAAATGTCTGTACGCCGTTTCGCGTCTCCACAATATGCAGCGCGCGTTTCGCATCGTGGTTTGAGCCCATGACAAACGTTCCGACAACCCCGTGCCCGGGAATCTGGTCCTGAATCAATTTGTCCAGATACGCTTTCACGCCCGCGCGCGTCGCCCCGCCTTTGGCCGCTGCTTCGCACACCAGATAGACGGCATCGTAGGCGAACGCATTACCATAGTCGGGCGCTCTTCCGGCCAGTTCCTGGAAATCTTTCAGGAATTGTCGCGTCCGCAGGTCGTTCAGGTCCGGCACAAAAAACTGGGACACTCGCATGCCCTCGGTCAATTCAGGGTGGGCTGCAGAAAAGTCAGCGGGCGAAAGTGAATCGCCACCTAAAATGCTCGACTTGAGTTTCAGATCCCGGATCGTCCCGAGTGTCCATTTAGCGGCGTCGAGCCTTTGGAATAGAACTATCAGATCAGGCTCCTGTCCCTGTTTGAAGCCTGCCAGCGTGGCCCGGATCAGTTCCCGGTCATCGTCTGTGAGAAGGTTGCGGTGCATTACGCTGGAAACGATTTGGCCGCCCAATTCGTCCACGCGTTTTTCGAAAAGCTCGGCCACGCCCCGGCCATAGTCATCGTTGACATAAAACACCGCGACTCGCCGCTTATGCCAATCATTAACGGCGTATTCCGCGAGCGCCGGCCCCTGTGCGGCATCCGATAAACATAAGCGATAGGTCCAGGTTCCGATATTTGTAATCGCGGGGTTCGTGGCGATGGTGACGATCTGCGGAATTCGTTGCTGGTTGTAAAACGCAGCCGCCGACAAAGTTGACGCACTATCGCTGTGTCCGATTACCGCGATCAAATCTTTATCTTCAGAGAACTCAGAAGCATGCTTTAAGATTTCCTGCGCCTCAAACTGACTTGTGACAATCCAGTCCATCCCTCTTAACTCTACTGGCACGCCGCCAATGCCACCGCGCGCGTTGATCTCTTTTATCGCTAACTTAACCGCTGGGTGGTAGCTGACAGTCAGCGCAATGCCAATCGCAATACGCTTTGGTTGGCGACTACAAGCCGCCGGCAAAACCGCAATTACGAGCGTCACGAGAATGATTAGTTTCTTCATATAGCCGAATCTCCCAAAAGTTGGCGCACGGTGCGCTCATAATCGTCCCATGCGAACGGTTTCTGAATCCGCGCCGCCGTGCTCTCGAGAAAAAACTCTCCGACGTTCATCCCGATCATGTCGCCGGACACGAATAGGAAGCGGCTGGTGAGTTCCGGGCGGTTGCGGGCGACCCACTCATACAGCTGTATCCCATCCACAGCTCCGGGCATCCTGACATCTGAGATGACCAGGTCGACCTTGTTTTGCTGCAGATACGCGATGGCCTCTGTGCCTGAATTGACACCGTGAGGAGCTATCCCCAAATCAGACAGGAATGATGTCTGCAGATTTACAAGTAACTCTTCATCATCGATCACCAACGCTTTCTTCTTCGAGACAGCTGGGGTGCTGGCCGGTTCCTGGCGCGGATCGGAAAAAATATCTTCGGGGCCTACGGGCAGCACGATTACAAAACGTGCGCCCTGCTCCCGGTTGTCGGCAGTGATTGACCCGTTGTGCTCCTCAACGATCCCGTAACAGACACTCAGGCCGAGACCCGTGCCCTGGCCAACCTCTTTGGTTGTGTAGAACGGGTCAAAGACACGCTCCGGGTCGCGCAAGCCCGTTCCGTTGTCGAGAAACTCCAATCGAACTGTATCCTGATCGGCAAACGTGCACACCCGAATCGTTCCCGGGCGTCCCGCATCGCGAATGGCATCGTGAGCGTTGTTAATCAAATTGAGCACGACTTGAACGATCTTATTGCGATCGGCCGCGAAAAACGGGTTCGTTGGATCGTATTCTCGAACCAGCTTGATGTTGCGAGTTGTCATCTCGTATTCACGCAGTTGTAAAGCCTGTTCCACGACGTCGTTTAATCTGACCCGCTCAAGATGCGGCTTTTCCTGGCGCGCGAACTGTAGAAGATTCGCGACTATCTTTCGGCACCGGTCGCCCTGTTCGTAAAGCATCGTCATTAAAGTGATGTCCTTTTGGTTTGCGGATGACGCCACCAGGCGTCGGCGGGCCAGTTCCGTATGGCCCATGATTACGGTCAGTGGATTGTTCAGCTCGTGCGCCACTCCACTGAGCATGCGCCCGACGGCTGACATCTTCTCGGCTTGGATCAACTGGCGCTGCACTTCCTGAAGTTGGCGAGTGCGCTCTTCGACCTTGCTCTCGAGGCTGGCATAACTCTCGGCCAGCGATTCAGCCATGAAGTTGAATCCCCTGGCCAACTGGCCCAATTCATCCCGCCGGTCGATTTGAGCGCGGGCCGCGAAATCCCCATCTCTGACTTTGTTGGTGGCCACCAAAATCATGGCCAGTGGTTGCAGAACTCGACGCCGCAAGAGCACCGTGAAAACCATCAGCGAGAGCAACAGTCCGGCGCCGAGCCCGAGAATGGCGCGGTTGGTCGTCCTGATGCTCTCGTTTAGCTGCTGTTGCACCAGACGCAGCTTGCCCGTCTGAAGTGCGTTCAACCGGGCTAGTTCGGCGTCGATTTTTTCCTGGAGATTCTGCATGCGTTGGAGACGCAAGACCGCTCCGCTGCGATTTCCATTCTGCAATTGAAAATAGATTTGCCGCGCCTCAACACCCAGTTCCGATTGCAGGCTTTTAATGCTTTCAACCGTGAGCCGCTCAGCAGAACCAATATCGAGCCTGAGGTAACGGGTCTGTTTATTAGCAAGCGAGAAATTCATCGCGCTGAATCGCGCAGGAAAATCTTTGTCGAGGTGCTCGAATTGCTGATAGACGAGGTTAATCTGACTGTTGAGCTGATTATTCAGTTCCAGGCTTAGCGCGGAAGTATCGTGAAGATTCTCAGCAAGCTGCGACGCCTCGGCTGAGAAACCAGCGAACTTGAAAGTGAATCGAATCGAAAACGCGACGACCAACAAGAAAGTCGCCGCCAGCAGACTCAGGAAGATCTTCGAAATTGAAACTGAAGACAAGGTAAATGTGAGGCGATCTAATCAGCGTTAGCTTCCGGGCAACGGGTGGGAACGGCATGTTGGAGCTTGAATCGAGGTCGCGCCCTGCACGCCCAAAACGAGCGCACAATCCCAGGCACGATGGTGCACGAAACGTGCCAGGGACGATGAGCCAAAAAGACCTTTACGAGCGAATCACGAGTGTCTAAGTCGGGCAAAATGCCCGACTTAGGGCTTTGGGCGTTGGGGCGAAACGGTGCAAACAGCGTGCGGACCCGCTCGCGTGGCCTCCGAAACCAACCAGCGCGTGTCGCGCGGCCTATTCTTCTCGGCTAAACTGAACTCGTGCCCGACATGTTGGTAAATCTGCTGAAGCTGCCCCCGCTTCAACCCTTGATCGATGAGATAAAAGCGGCCGGCGTCAATATTCGTCGCGCGCAACCGTTTGAACTCACCCCGGTTCGCCATTTCATCGAACAGAATTTTTCGGTGGCCTGGGCTGATGAAGTGTCCGTCGGCTTCGCGCACAAGCCTGTAACGGTTTACATCGCGACGCGCGACGGGCGCGTGATCGGTTTTGCGGGATACGAGTGCACTCGCAAGGCGTTCTTCGGGCCTACGGGCATGGCCGCGAGCGAACGCGGCCGCGGCGTTGGCCAGGCTTTATTGGTTGCCGCGCTGTGGGGCCTGCGCGAACTGGGTTACGTTTACGGAATCATCGGTCATGCGGGGCCGATTGAGTTCTACCAGCAGTCGGTCGGAGCAGTTGTGATTCCTGATAGCGATCCGGGGATTTATAGTGACTTGTTGAGGCAAGATTTATAGCACTGCAGCTTGGCGGCGCGGCATGGTATGTTGTGGGCGGTATGGGACTCGTAAACCGCCATTTGATTCTCAAAAACCCGAGGTTACCGGATCTCGCCCCCGTCGAAGTCGAAGCTCAGGTAGATTCAAGAGCAACCCATCTTTGCATTCCCGAACACGTGCAACTTCAACTCGAGCTGGAGGCAATCGACACAAAAGAAGTCACGTTGGCTGGCGGGTCAAGACGCCGGGTGCCTTACGTCGGGCCGATTGAGTTGCGGTTTAAGAATCGGGTGGGCTTTGCTGGCGCGCTCGTAATGGGCGATCAGGTGTTGCTTGGTGCCATACCGATGGAAGACATGGACTTGGTTATCGTTCCCAAAACGCGAAAACTCGACATCAATCCGGACAATCCGAACTTTGCTTCATCGATCGCAAAGTCCGCCAAATAATGCCGCACAAGTGCGGCGTCTATACAATCCGGGGGCAGTAGCCCGCCTCAAACGGAAATAGGATCAGACTAAACACATTCACCAGGTTGAATGATCGCCTTCACCAGCATCGCCCATTCCTCAATAGTCAAAGTTTCCGCGCGACGCAGCGGCGGAATCCCGGCGTCGCACAAAACGATGCTCGCGCCGCCGCGTTTCGTCAGCAACTCCTGAATCGGCGCAGGCGCCTCGCGCAGATTATTGAGAATCGTCTTGCGTGGATGCGCGAAACCCGCGCTCACCACTTGCCACAATAATGTTTCATCCGGTACGTCTGCGGCGATCCGTTCGCGGACCCTCAGACGCACCACCGTGCTCACTACCTTCGGGACAGGACGAAAAGCGCGTGCGGGCACGTCAAAGAATTTTTCCGCCGCGCAATACGCCTCAACAAAAACCGAAAAGTAGCCACGCTCAGGTGAATCGGTTGTCGCGGTAATGCGATCGGCGACTTCGCGTTGCAGCATGAGAAACATTTCAGTGATGCAGGCGCGTTGTTCGATTAGTCGCTGCAGAATTGCCGTGCCGATGTTGTATGGAAGGTTCGCGACTACCCGAGCCGCCTGCGCGGGTTGGACAAGCCGGCAGAAATCTACAGCCAGCGCGTCTGCTTCCACGAGAGTGAAATTCGCATGCCCCGTGAACTGCTCACGAAGGTGGGGAACCAAATCGCGATCGAATTCAATCGCGACGACGCGAGCGCCGGTTTCGAGTAAACGCCCTGTCAGAGCGCCCCGGCCCGGGCCGATCTCGACTATCGTCTCGCCGGATTTCGGTTGGACCGCGTCGAGGATGCGGCTAACCACATTCTTGTCGACAAGGAAGTTTTGTCCGAGACGGCGCTTGGGCAAAGGATGAGGGATAAAGGATGAAGGATGAAGGTCCCTATTCGTGATCTTGGCTCGGTCCGGTTTGGACGTTTCTTTCTTCATCCTTCCGCCTTCATCCTTCATCCCTGCTTCTGGCCGGATAACCGGTGATTTCGACATCGTCACCATATGGCCGCACCTCAATGTCTTGCAGCCGCATCGCGTCAGCAATTCTCTCGGCTCCGGCGCCCGCGATTGCCGACGGCGCGTCCTGACCTCCGATTAACATTGGCGCCACGAAGAACGTCACTTTATTGACCAGATTGGCTTCGAGAAGCAGAGCCGCGAGTGACGGCCCACCCTCAACCAGCACGCTTTGAATCGATCGCGCGCCCAGTTCATTCAGAATGCTCTTCAGGTCGAGTACAGACCCTCCGGCAATGACTTCGACGCCATGCGACTGAAGGGCAGTACGCGAATCCTCTTTCGCTCCCCCGCCGGCAAAGACGATGACCGGAGCTTCATCACTTGTCTGCGCCAGTCGTGATTCCGGAGAGACACGCAGGAATTGCTCGACGACTACCCGGACCAGCGGCCGTCGCCGCTTCTTCCCTGAACGATCGGTGAGCAGCGGATCGTCGGTGCGCGCGGTCCGTCCACCGACCATGATCGCGTCGGACTGATGGCGCAGGTCATGCACGCGGGCTCGCGCAGCCTCTCCGGTAATCCAGCGCGAATCGCCGGTCACAGTCGCGACCTTTCCATCCAGCGACACGGCCATTTTCAGATGCACGAATGGACGGCCCGTGCGCATGAAATGAATGTAGGCTTCATTCAGCCGCGTGGCTTCTTCCGCCATCAGCCCGGTGCTGACTTCGATGCCGGCTTCGCGCAAATGAGCAAACCCGCGGCCTGAAACTTTCGGATTGGGATCGTCGATTGGCGCGATGACGCGCCTGATGCCGGCTTTGATCAGGGCATCGGTGCATGGCGGCGTGCGGCGCTGATGGGCATGCGGCTCTAAAGAGATGTAAGCCGTCGCCCCACGGGCGCGTTCGCCGGCTTGTTCCAGCGCGATCGTCTCAGCATGTTTGACATCGTCGTAGGCGTAGAAGCCTTCGCCGATAATTTGCTGGCGGTCGTCGGCGATGGCGCAACCAACCAGCGGCCCGGGACTGACGAGTCCAGTTCCCTGCGCGGCGAGCTCCAGCGCACGCTGCATCATGCGTCGATCGAAATCGATGGATTGGGATCTGGGGTCTGGCGACAAAGCGACTGATTGTGCCGCGTCCGCGGGAGCTTTGCCAAGCAGAGATGAGCTCTCAGATTTCAGATCTGAAATCTCAGACAGCTTAGCCGCGTTTACGCGCCGGTTTGCCTTCGGTCTGACTGAACTGCGCGTACGCGACGCGGAACAACTCCGAAAGAGCTTTTGCCGTTTGCGGTGTCAGTTGGCGATCGGCGCGCAGGTGGGCTTCGACAATCTCAGGCGTCGATTCGTGCGGATAATAGACGACTGGGTTCGGATCGTTCGCCGCACGATGGCCGTGCTGCATGACACGTTCAATTGGCATGTCGAGCCACGCGGCGAGCCGGGCGATGTTATCGGCGTCGGGTTTGCCTGTGCCGTTTTCAATGCGCGACAGAGTAGAAGCCGATACGCCCGTTTCATCAGCGACATCGCGCAGGCTGAGTCCGTGCTGTTCGCGACGGCGCCGGATCGCACTGCCCAGTTCGGCGGTGTTGACTCGGGTCTTATTAGTCATGCGCGAAGCTTAACACGCAGTGGGTTTTAGCCGCAAGACTCTGTTTTACGGCCGCAACACCAGATCCGCACCGTCTGCGATGCGGGATCCCCGCATGGGGATCCCACGTGCGGGGCAGGATGGGGGTGGGCATTAACAAACAAAAAAGGCGGGACAGGTCCCGCCTTTTAAACATCCCGAACATTGACGATGGTTAAGGTTGCGTGTTGCGCGCTCGCATGGCAGCCATCGCCAGGTCGCGAGCCCGCGGGAGAACCTCGATGGCTTTCGCCACCTGACTGTCATTCCTCATCAGAACTTGCGTCGCGGTGACCGTGCCATAGGCAGCCATCGCCAGGTTGTAACGCAACTGGCTCTCGATAAACTGCCGGTTCCGGTCGACCGTAGGAAGAAGCCCTTTGAAATTCTCGTCTTTCGCGACGTAATTCCTAAAAGCCTGAAAGAACTCGTTCGAAGAGGGAAAATCATTGGCGTCGATCACGTGGTCGTAATCAATCGGGCGGTCGACTTTGAATTTCTCAAAGCCCGCCACACGACCGCTAGCCACTTCACGCGCGAAAAAGAATATCGGGCTGCGCAGACGGTTCTGGGCCGCGTTCACCAAATCGGCATTCACGATTTCGTCCGGGGTAATTCCACCGCCACCGTACACTGTACGGCCTGTGTCGGTCCGCATGGCCGGGCCAGTTGGCCGCACCGGAGTGTTGCTGCTGTCGCGCGCAATCCCACCCCGATAGATGTAGTTGTACCAACTGCCATCCGAGTAATCACGCTGAATCAGGCGGCCGGAAGGTGTGTAGTAATACGCTGAAGTCAGCGTCATCCCCGCGCCATAGTCCAGCCGCATAATCGTCTGCACCAGGCCTTTGCCAAAGCTGGTCTGCCCCACGATCAATCCGCGATCATGATCCTGAACCGCGCCGGCCACGATTTCAGACGCTGACGCACTGTACTCGTTGATGAGAATGACGAGCGGCACGCGGTCCGGGTTCGTTTTGTTTGAAGTGTAGATGCGATCGTTCAGGCCGTTGCGGCCCTTCTGCGACATGATGACCTGCCCGGCCGGTAAAAATGTACGCGCAACGTAAATTGCCTGATCGAGCAAGCCACCCGGATTGTTTCGCAGATCCAGCACCAGAGACGTCATGCCCTGCGCGTGGAGATACTCGAGGGCTGCCTGCAAACGGTCATCAGTGTCCGAGTTGAACCCGCGCGTCATGTCGATGTAGCCCACGCCCGGTCGAATGAAGTAAGCATCGGGCACCGAAGGCTGTGGCACCGCGTTGCGAATGATTTCGACGCCTTCCTGTTTTCCGGAGGCGGCGCGAGTGACGGTCAACACCACGCGCGTGCCGCGCGGTCCGCGAATCTTGTCTCGCACTTCGGCGGAGCCCTTGCCGTGCATCGAAACCCCGTCAACCGCGTCAATCCGATCACCATAGCGGAGTCCCGCGCGGGACGCCGGCGAGTTTTGGAAAGTCGCGCTGATATACGTGTCGACCGAGTCGCCAATCGCGTAATTCAAGATCGAGGCGCCAATGCCGTAGTACTCGCTGCGCTGATCGCTCAGCATGTCTTCGAATTCCTGGCGGTCGAAATAGTTTGAGTGCGGGTCAAGCGACCTCAGCATGCCAAAGATCGAAGATTTGTAGACGTCGTTGTAATCCAGCTTGTTGCCGTCAATATAGTTTTGCTGGATAACGGCGAGCGCATCCTTAAAGTCCTGGGTGATGGAAGTCGTGTTGACGCCCGGCGTGGTGACGCGCGGACGGCGCGCACCAGCCGGTGGCACGGTTTTGCCGGTCGTGTTACCGGAGCGCGGCTGCGCCAGAACGAAGCCCGGCAAAGAGACGGCCAAAAGAATTAGGGTTGCGAGTGCTAGAGAAATCTTGTTCTTCACTGAGAACCTCATGTTGCTGCCTTGAAAATCGAAGCGAAGACCTGAATGTGGGGAGCTTGCCACACGGACGACCACAATCTTAACGGATGCGAAAAGAGCGGGCAAGGTTGCGTTTCACAAAAGGACGATCCTGGTACTTTGGTCCTGGGTCTTAGGTCTTGGGCCTTAGGTCTAAGCTGTCTACAGGCGCAATACCAAGGCCAAAGCCCTAAAGCCGTCTTACGCCGCGTGCATCAGGGCCGTCCGCATAGCCGCGGCGGATTGCCAGCGATGTGCAGGATCCTTTGCCAAAGCGCGCTCAATCACTTCGGCCGCCTGTTCGGGGACTTCGGGCGCGCGGCGGCGCAAAGGCACTATCTGGCCTTCGAAAATAGCGCGAACCGTCGCGGCCATGTCGCCGGACGGGCCAACGTCGAGGGCAGTGTCGCCGGCGAGCAGGCTATACGCGGTCATGCCGAGGGCGTAGATATCCGAGGTTGGTTTGACGTTACGAAAGTCCTTAATTTGTTCCGGAGGCATGTATGCGAAAGTCCCGGCCATGTCTCCGGCCATGGTGATGCCGCTCATGCCGGTGTTTGTGAAACTCTTAGCGAGACCAAAGTCTGTCAACTTGGCGATGTAATGTGGGGCCGTCCCGGTCAGGAGAATGTTCGACTCTTTGATGTCCCGATGGATGTAGCCCCGGCCGTGCGCGTACGCCAGTGCGTCCAGCGACTGGGTGATGATCTCAATGGCTTCTTTGTACGGCATGCGTCCGCCCCGCGAATCGGCCAATCGCGCGGCGTCAGAACCTTCGACATATTCGGTGACGAGGTACACGGCGCCGTTGTGTGTTCCGCTCTCGATGTAACGCACGATGTTGGGATGGTCGAGCGCCGCGGCCACGTCAATCTCGCGCATGAAGCGACGCAGTGCCTGATCAGTGACGGCCACTTCAGGCAGCAGGGTTTTGATGGCAACCGCTCCGCCCGTTTGTTCATTCCGCGCCAGCATCACGCAACCCATGCCGCCGCGCCCAAGCATCTTGATCATCTCGTACCCGGGAACGGGCTGCGGCTGACGCTTCAACTCTTCACGACATTCTTCGCAGATAAACGTCATCGGCTCGTTCGTGGCCGAACCCTGGACGCATTCGCGCCGGCCGCAATTGACGCATTCGATGGTGATCTCTAAAGGTTTCGTGAGCGTGGGCGCCTCAGCGTTCAGCGTTTGCTTCTCGACTTGCACGTCGACTTCGAGCACTGTCTGGCCGCCTTGAAGCCGGTCCCCACTCTTCAGAAAAACTTCCTGCACCCGGTCGCCGTTGACGAACGTTCCGTTAGTCGATCCCAGATCGCGGAGGAAACAACGCGGCGGCGCGATCTCGAGCAAACAATGATGGCGGGAAAAGAAACGGTCTTCCGGAAGATAAAGGTGTGCGTTTTCGCTGCGCCCGATGAGAAACGTGTCGTGCTGATCGAAAACAAACTCCTGCCCGCGGTACGGGCCGGCCAGAACTCGAAGCGTTACACGCATCAGCGAATTATCATTTGCTGATTTCGAGATCGTCGAACGCAATTTCGTTGGTGTCGCTGCTGTAGAAGCCGACGCGCCCGCGCAGAAAATCTTCGGAATCAGTTATCGAAGTCACAAATTGCCCGTTGATGTAAAAGTCCAGCCGCCGATCGCGAATTCTCACCTCGAGTTGGTTCGGAGTTGTGCCGGTGCGAATAGTGCTGGTGGCGGTCCAGCTTACCAGCTTGGTTTCGACGCTGTTTTTGTGCTGCACAATCGCGTACTTGGGACTGTCGCCTGAGTAGATCAGAAAACCGTAGTCGCGGAACTGATTGTTTTCCCGGGCGCCGTGGACCAACAAGCCGTAGCCCGAGTCGGGCGATTCGCCTTCGACACTGCGCACGGTGGCGCGCACCGTAGCGTTATCATCGTAGAACTCCGGTTTGTCAGGCGCGTACATCACGATGTAGCCGTTGGTGCTGGCGATGATGTGATACTCGTCATCTTCGTACCATGTTCGGCCGTACTGTGACGAGCCTGTGTACCAGGTTTCGTTTGAGAAATCGTCCGTGTGAGACGCCAACGTCGAACGCGTATTGGCATTCGTGTTCGTGGTATTCGCATTGCGATTCGCCCGATTGGAGTTCGCATTCGAATTCGTGTTTGAGTTGTTATTGTTGTTGTCGGCCATGCTGGCCAGCACGATGATCAGGACGACCACGCCGATTCCCATGAATGCGAGCACCCCTCCGATTCCGAGTATCCATGGCCAAACACTGCGTTTCTGGGGCGTCATCGGAGGCATCGGCGACCACTGTGGCGGGGGCGGCGTCGATGGCGGCGGCTGGCCCGGCCCGTAAGCAATCGTCGGCTGCGGCGTGGTCTCGCGCGACTGCGGATACTGGATCGTGGCGCTCGGGTCGTAAGCAGCAGGCGGGCTCGCGCTCACTAAGGGTGAACCGTCATCCAGGCAAAAGCTCAGAGCATCGTCGGTATAAGTGCGGTTACATTGGGGACAGCGCTTCATCTTCGGGCCTCGATTCGTGGAATTACGATAGCGACGCGATAACGTGGAAGGATCGTGAATCGCGCGGAGAGTCTATACGAGAAGGTGAAGATCGCTCAAGTAAGTTTGGAGTGCGGCGGCTTGACCCCGCTTTTCGCGGGCGGGTGTGGATCTTATATGTCTCATCGGTCCCATGCGACCCATGGGACAAATGAGCGCTCTTCACAACGTCCGTCCGCACCGGCCGCAGAACTTTGTCCCGGACGGATACGTGACTCCGCAACCGGGGCACAGCACTTCAACCGGTCGCGGCGCCGCCGACCACGCGATTTGTGCCCCGCCGAGTGATGCGCCGCATCGGCCGCAGAACTTTGTGCCCGCAGGCTGATCGACGCCGCAGCGCGTGCAACGAATGCTGCTGCTCGGCGCGGGTGGAACGGGACGGTTCAAACTCGGGCTCGGAGTAATGCGTCGCGGAGCCGATGGCCGGCCGCCGCTCTCAGCCGTCACCATATCAAACGAAGTGTTGCCGCAGCGCCCACAGAATTTTGCGCCGGCGGCGAATCGCGAGCCGCATTTCGCGCACGCCACAATCGCGGGCGTCTTGATGTCAACACCTGAGACGCTGCCGAGGCTTCCACCTTTTGATGGTGACAGTCCACTGGACGCGGCGGACTTGAACTGGGCCTGAATGATTTGCTCCTCGGCGTCCCGGCGAATCTCGATGACGCGTTCGTCATCTTTGTCACCAGCGTGCGCAATGCGCAGCACGTGCTGTCCCGGCGGAATCGAGCTGAGAATCAAACGTCCGGAACGACCCACGCTGCCGTGCCGCTCGTCATTCACGTAAACTTCCGCGCCCGCCGGCGCCATGACCACGACGCGCGTTTCGCCTTCTTCCTCTTCGTGAATCGACGCGCTGCCTACGGCTTGATCGAATTCGTGGAACCATTCAGCGACGGTGGCGGAGCGGGCATCAGCTTCCTTCGCCAGCGCGTGCATGACCGCTTTTTCGACCGCGCTCGGAATATCCGAACGCAGAGTGCTTAGCGCCGGGGTCTCCTGCGTCAGCTTCTGCGCAAAGATCTGCATGATCTCGCCGGTGAATGGAGGCCGTCCACCCAGCATGTGATAAGCGATTGCGCCCAATGCGTACACATCCGCGCGCGCATCCAGCACCGCGCCCGCGTGCATCTGTTCGGGGGCCATGTATTCGGGCGTGCCGAGAATTCCGCGCGAAGCCGGCCCGGAACCCGAAGTAATCCCGGCGAGACTCTGACTAATAATTTTAGCGAGGCCAAAATCGCCAACCTTGACGATGTCATCGCCGGCGAGCGTGCTGCCGTCCTTCTTTTTCTTTTGCACGATGAAGATGTTGGCCGGCTTGAGGTCGCGATGGAGAATTCCTTCGTCGTGCGCCGCTTCAACTCCGGCGCAAGTCTGCCGCAAAAACGTCAGCGCGCGCTGCACCGGAATTGTGCCTTCGCGCCGCAGCAGTTGATAGAGCGACTCGCCTTCAACGTATTCCATTACGAGAAAGAAGACGCCTTCCTCGCTTTTGCCAAAGTCCGTGACGCCGATGACGTTCGGGTGCTGCACTGACGCCGCGGTGCGCGCTTCACGTTCGAAACGGGCGATCGCTTCGCCTTCCTGCAGGTCTTCGTCGGACAGAACGTCCGGGCGAATCGTCTTGACCGCGACGCGCCGCGTGATCAGGTTTTCATCACGCGCGACGTAAACCTGGCCCATCGCGCCGCGGCCCAGGCGTTTCTCGAGCCGGTAACGCGCACTCAAGAGCGTCGTGCCCGGCAGAGTGTTCTTGGTTTTCGCCTGATCGTCAGGACACAGGAGTACTTCGTCGTCGTAACAGCGTTCGCAGCGGGGACATTCGCGCATGTAAAGGTTTCGGGTCTCAGGAGCTGAACCGCCAGAATAAGTCGTCGCCTCAAGCCGGTCAATCGAAACGCAACAACATATTGCGGCCCGGGCCTGGCCGACCCACTGGAAACTGGGCCAAAATAAATGTCTTTACTTGATGGCCCAAGTGGTCTCATAATTTCGGCCCCTTGCGAATCACAGGGCTGGGTCGATGATGACCCAGAAGAATGCGGGCTCCTGGCCCGCGTTTGTGTCTGGACCGGAGGATCCCAATGCGTTCGATTTGGAAAGGTCACATACGATTTCTGCTCGTCGCGATTCCGATTCGCGTCTATAACGCGCTCGAAGCGTCTGAGCGAATTCAATTCAATCAACTGCACCGCGACGATTTTGGCCCTATCGGTTACGACAAGCGCTGCAAAAAGTGCGGCGAGGTGGTCACGAACGATCAGATCACCAAGGGTTATCAATACGAACCCGATCGTTACGCGATAGTCGAACCGGAAGAGATCGCGAAGATCAAAATCAAGACTACCCGCGCTGTGGACATTCTTGGCTTTGTCGAAAGCACCGAAGTTGCGCCAATGTTCTTTGACTCGCCTTATTACATTGGACCTGACGGTCCGGTCGCCGAAAAACCGTTCGCTTTGCTTCGTCAGGTTTTGAAAGACACGGGCAAGGTCGGTTTGGCGAAAGTCGTTCTGCGCGATCGTGAAGACCTGGTCGCCGTCTTTCCGCACGGCGAAGGCATCGTGCTACAGAAGCTGCGCTACCCGGCGGAGGTTCGCAAAGTCGAAGACG
>DASUTF010000078.1:0-6828 GCA_036374695.1 Pyrinomonadaceae bacterium | reverse complement strand
CGACATTATTCGCAAGTTCACGGCGAAAGAGACCGAATTCCGGCGCGCTCTGAACACCTATGCGTTCAAACGCGATGCGCTGGTGCAGCACATCGGCATGGGCGGCCAGGTGATTGGCGAGTACCGCCGCGTGTCAGATTTCACGTTTGACGATCAGGGCAACCGTTTCGAGAAGATCAATTTTTTTCCGATGCCGACCTTCCCTGGCGTCACGCAGGAGGATTTGGAAGACCTGGGCGGCGTTAACCCGTTTGCGCTTGAAGCCGCCAGAATTGGTCTGTACAACCTTAAGTATGTTGGTAAGGAGCGTATCGACGAACTCGATCTTTACGTGTTTGATGTGGCGCCGAAGATAACGCCTGATCCGAAGAAGACAAAGGAGCGGTTCTTCATCGGCCGCATTTGGGTGGACGATCACGACCTTCAGATCGTGAAGTCAAGAGGGAAGGCCATCCCCGAAACAAAAATCAATAAGTTCCCCGTCGTTGAGAGTTACCGCGAGCAGATCGACGGAAAGTATTGGTTTCCGACCTATGCCTACGCGGACGATGATCTGATTTTCGACAACGGAGAAAACCTGCGTATTCGCATGCAGGTTAAGTACACGGACTATAAAGTTGGCCGCGGGAAGGTCACGATTACAGAACTGGAAGAGGTAAAGCCGGAAACCTCCCAGACGCAACCGTCCGATGATCGGCCTCGTCCATCCGGTCCGGTTGAATCGGGCAATCTCAACGACAAAGCCATCGACTTGCCAAAGCCGATGTATCCCGGCGAAGCCCGCAAGGCCAAAGTGACAGGTCAGGTTAAGGTGCGCGTGATCGTGGCTGAGACAGGCAAAGTGCTTTCGGCCGACATCGTGTCCGGACCAAAGCAGCTTTGGCTGGCGGCGATTGACGCCGCGCGCCAGGCTCGCTTCAATCCTACTTTGATTGGCGGTTCAGCGGTGAAGATTACCGGGATCCTGACTTACGATTTTAAGGAGGATTGAGTACTCACTCATATCTGGGCGACTCACATGACATGGATAGATTTCTCAACATAGTCTTGCTTGTTCTGCTCACCGCTTGCCTCGGCTCCGTCGGATCAGCTCAAAAGATTTCGCCGTCAAATTTCTCTGGAACGTGGGCGATGGAGACCACCGGATGGTCACACGATCCGTCGCAAAAAAATTTGATCATCCACAAACAACGGCTGGAACCGTCGGAAATGATGTTGATCCTCTCCTATGACGGTCGCGACATTAAAGTCCGGCGAGAATTCATGCTGGGCGATGAAAAGCGCACACAGGATCTCGAATATCACACAGATGGACGGGGAGAGACGAACCCGAGCATGGGAAGCGATCGGAACTTCCACACACGTACGCGCTGGAATAGAGATCGCCTCGTCATCAAGTTCGATTCATTCACCGCATCCAGTTCCGGCAGGCCGCTTGTTGGTCAGCGAGAAATCGAGTGGCGTCTCGTAGATCGCGGAACAAAAATTGTCGAGACGGAGACTACTCGCTACCAGGAAAACAGCATGATTGATTCGAGCGTCTCAGCCTCGGACCTGCGTCAGTTCTCGATTGTGCCCCCCACGCTTACCGTGCGACGGGTTTACAAAAGAATCTCCTGACTTGCTTCCGATGTTCTCGTTCTTACCATCGCGCTAATCGACTACTTTGTAGATTTCAGGCGCTGAGACAATCTCTCGATTCCCATCTCTTTCATAATCATTCCCTGAACCTGCTGGACGAGCGAGTCGAGATCTTTATCGTTCTTGACCCATGACGTTTCGACCGGCGGCAGAAAAACCATTTCAATGGTGCCAGGCCAGGCTTCTCCCGTTCCTCGGCCCATCAAGTTGTCCGCATTCTTCAGCGCGATCGGCGCAATGGGCACGCCGGCCTGGGCCGCGATGTGAAACGCTCCTTTTTTGAAGGGCAGCATCTCGCCGGGTTTGGCGCGCGTGCCTTCCGGGCAAACGCCGAATGAAATGCCGGCGCGCAGCCGCTCAGTTGCCACCTTCAGGCTTTCGACTGCGCGGTCGCGATTCGATCGATCAATCGCCACCACGTTGACGAACCCCATTCCGTAACCCAGGACCGGCGCGTTCAGCAATTCCTTTTTCGCTACCATTCCCATGCGGCGGCCCGTAAAAGCGAAGAGCGGGGCGGCGTCCAGGTAAGACTGGTGGTTCGCGACGAAGACGTAGGTCTGATCTGGATCGAGTTTGTCGCGACCGACGACCCGCACCCTCACGCCACTCAAGCGCAGCCACGTGCGCGCGCCCCAGTTGGCCCACCAGTAAATCCAATCCTGTCGCTTTAACGGGATGCTGATTATCAGGACCGGCGGGGCGACGAAGAGGAGCAGCGCGCCGGCGACAAACCACGACCAGGCGAATCGCAGTCTGCCGATAATTCGCGGACCGCGGGTTGTGCTAGACTTCGCCGACTCATTCATGTTCTGCGGAATAACTTCGTCAGAGGGGATGCTCGGATGCATTTTAGTCGGCCTGTCCTGGGATTGAGATCAGTCGGAGTCCATCCCAGTGAAAGCCGCGTTAGCGGCGAAATGTTTATAGAACCCGGCGTTCATTACCTGACTTTTCCGATTGGGACGAGATGTGCGGCATCTCGTCCCAATCGCAGTGGAACCCTATACGTCGGGCGGCTCTATAAACATTTAGCCCCAATGGCGCTGGCCGTTCTGATTGCGCTCGCATCGCTCCTAACGAACGATGCTCACGCCCAGCGCAAGAGCCCGGCAAGCGCCGTACCGTCGCCTCGGTCGGTTCTCGGCTTCAATCCCGGCGACGATCGCACGATTGCCGGCTGGAAACAGATCAGCGACTACTTCGTGCGCCTCGACGGCGCCAGCGACCGCGTTCAACTGCAAACCATCGGCAAATCAACCCTTGGTCGCGCGATGTTCGTCGCCTTCATCAGCGCGCCTGAGAATATCCGCAATCTGGAAAAGTACAAAGAGATCCAGCACAAACTGGCTGATCCAAGACTTAGTCCAGGCGATGGCCGCTTTGATTTTAGCGGCCAGTTAGTCAGGGATGGTAAGACCGTCGTTGTGATCTCCTGTTCGATACACTCGACTGAAATCGTTGCGTCACAAATGTCGATGCAGCTTGCCTACGAGATGGCGAGTGCAAGCGACGCGGACACGCTCTCGATTCTGCGAAACACGATCTTGATTCTGATCCCTTCGCCAAATCCCGACGGCATCGACATCGTCGCGAACTGGTATCGCAAGACGCTCGGCACGCCACAGGAGGGCAGCGCGCCGCCAGAGCTTTATCACCACTACGCTGGTCACGACGACAATCGCGACTGGTTCATGATGAATTTGAAAGAGACGAAGGCCGTGACGCGGCTGCTGTGGAAGGAATGGTTTCCGCAGATTGTTTATGACGTACACCAGCAGGGCTCGAACGGATCGCGTTTCTTTGTGCCGCCGTTTTATGATCCGCCCAATCCACATATTTCGCCGCTGCTGCTCAGACAGGTCGGTTTGGTCGGCCACAAGATGGCAGCCGACGTTACCGCGGCCGGCTTCAAAGGAATCCTGACGAATGCGCTTTACGACACGTGGTGGCACGGTGGATTTCGCACTGCGCCGTACTACCACAATGCGATTGGCATCCTGACCGAAGCCGCCAGCGCGCGTTTGATGTCGCCCACCACCGTCACGCGTGAGCAGCTTTCGCGCTCAGGCACGCGCGGGATGCGCAGCGCGCTCGAAATCTCAACAAATTTCCCGAACCCCTGGCCCGGCGGTACGTGGCGTCCGCGCGACATCATGCAAATGGAAATGATCGCGTCGCGTTCGGTTCTGTCGCTGGCTGCGAATTATCGAGCCGAATACCTCCGAAACTTTTATGAGTTAGGAAGAGAGAACCTCGCCCGTCCAGCGGCAGGCGAACCCATCGCGTACATCATTTGGCCCGGTCAGGGTCGAGATGAAAACACAGCCAAGCTCGTGGGCGCCCTGGTTGAGCAGGGCGTGGAGGTTTATCGCCTGGAGAAGGAGCTTTACGGGCGTCACGGCGATCATGCAATCAAACGGCTCGCGCCGGTTACGGTTGGGCGCACGACAGTAACGCCGCTGGGGCTGACGATGGTTTCAGACAACACGATTCATGAAATGCCGGCCGGCAGTTATTTGGTCTTTCTCGATCAGCCCTACCGTCGCAACGTGCTCGCGTTGTTCGAGCCGCAGGTCTATCCGGATCGAATCACCCCGACGGGTGAAGCGGAACGACCCTATGACGTAGCGGGATGGACATTGCCGATGATGATGGGTTTGCAGGCGAGCGCAGTTTTGGAAATCCGCGAACCGGCCAGCGAACGCCGGTTGACCCTAATCAAATCTGAGAACGACGTGCGTCGTGACTTTGCGCTCCCGCTTTGGACCAGCGACAAGTCGCCGATTGCGAATCCCGTCAAACCGGGGATCCGGATCGGCATCTATAAAAACTCGCGCGCCGGAAACATGGACGAAGGCTGGACCCGATTCGTCTTTGACACGTTCAACGTGCCGTTTCAGTCGCTGAGTGAAACCGTCTTCAATACTGAGAATCCACGAACCAGGTTCGACGCGATCGTTCTGCCGTCTGAGCCGCGACCAACCGCTGAGATGGACGCCGAAGCCGTCTCTGCGCGAGGCATCAGCGACGCTGGCTTTAGAAATCTTGCTCGCTTTGTGGAAGACGGCGGCACCTTGATTTGCTTTGACGGATCGTGCGGACAGTTGATTCGCCGTTGGAATCTTCCATTGAAAAACGTGCTTGAAGGCTTGCGGTCGTCAGAGTTCTATTGTCCAGGTTCAATTCTCCGCCTGAAGGTCGACACGAAGCAGCCGATTGCCCGCACAATGTTGGAGGACACCGACGCGTACTTCGTCAACAGCTCGGCGCTTGAAGCGACCGATCGCGAGCGCGTGCAAGTCGTCGCCCGCTACGCGAAAGAAAATATTCTGCGTTCAGGCTGGCTCCTGGGTGAAGACAAGATCAAAGACAAGATTGCTCTGGCCGAAGTTTCGATGGGCAAAGGCCGCATCGTCCTCTTCGCGTTTAGGCCACAGCACCGCGGCCAAACGTGGGGCACGTTTCCATTCATCTGGAACGCCCTCAACTCCAGCGGAAACTGACGCGCGACTGAGCCTTGCCGCACGCCCATCACGGTGCTATTGTGACCGGGTCAGCCGTGAATCTCTCCTCGGTTTTCTCTTCCCAAAACTGACAATATTGCGCGAAGCGCTGACCAACGTGGGCGCCCATAGATTGCATCAAAACGGCCGGAAGTACTGAAGCGGGTCTCTCTCCAAGCCCAACCGCAACATACGTTCGACTTTACGTCTCTCGGGGCAGGAGTTGTTGTCATGAAAAAAATCCGCGTTCTTGCAGTGTTGTGCCTGACTTTGGCCGTACTGATGCCGCCGGTGTTCGGACAGGGTCGTCCACGCCGTGTCGGTTCTGCCCCGTCAACCCAGCCACATGCGCGAACTACGCCATCATCGCCGCAACGGACTTCATCGCAGCCAGGCAGTAATCCCAGTGACCGGGTCAATCAGGTCGGTCGCCCCCCGGCCCCGCCAGTGTTGCGTGGGGCGAATCGAGATCCGAACGAACCCCAACCAACCGCGACTCCGCAGAAGAGCAACGAGCCGGAAGAGTTCGGCGAAGGCGACATCCTCCGTGTCGATACCACGCTGGTCAGCATTCCTGTCAGTGTGATGGACCGGGACGGCAAGTTCATTCCGAACCTTCGCCAGGAAGATTTCCACATTTGGGAGAACGGCGTAGAGCAACGGGTTGCGTATTTCGCCTCAGTTGATAAGCCTTTCACCGTCGCGCTGGTCATCGACACCAGCGGATCGACCAAGAGTCGCATCATGGAGATTCAGGATGCGGCCACGACCTTTGTTAATCAGCTCAGGCCAGACGACCGCGTGATGGTCGTCTCATTCAGCGACAGGATCCGCGTGCTGGCGCAGCCGACGAATGATCGGCATGCGCTGCACAACGCGATTCGCATGACTGAACCTGGGTCAGGGACGCGACTATACGATGCGGTGGACATGATCATCAACGAGCACTTCAATCGCATCGAAGGACGCAAAGCAATCGTGCTTTTCACGGACGGTGTTGATACGACAAGTAAGCGTGGGAGTTACGAAAGCAATGTGCGGGATGCAGAGGAACTTGATGCGCTGATTTATCCCGTCAAGTTCGACACGTACGCCGAAATGGTGGGCGGCGGCTGGCCCGGTGGCGGGGGCGGCGGTAGCCAAAGGGGCAAAGGCGGTATCCTTGACGACCTCGTAAGCATCATCCTCGGCGGCGGCATCACGATCAACAGTAGTGGCGGTGGTGGCGGCGGGAGGGGAACTTCCCGTGAGGAATACGAACGCGGCGATCAGTACCTGCGCGACATGGCGCGTGTCACCGGCGCGCGGCTCTACAACGCCGAAATGCAGAATCTGGATTTCGCATTTCGTTCGGTGGCGGAAGAGCTGCGGCGGCAATATAGCCTTGGCTATTATCCGAAGAATAAGCCGGTGGCCGGCGAACGGCGTGGCATTCGCGTGCGCGTGAAGCGGCCTGAATTGGTGGTGAGAACGCGGGACAGCTACGTGTTCCAGCCGAACGCGAATTCGTCAGCGCAGACCCAACCGCAGGCAAGGCCACCCGTGTTACGGAAGGACTAAGCATGTTTGCTTAGTCTTCTCTGTGTCCCCGGTGGTTTATTGTTCGGCCGCAACGTTCACCGCAGAGGCATCACAACACCGTCCCATCCGCGATCAACCCGTTCTTCGGCACGATGATGAT